>NZ_JBJTJF010000039.1:0-14620 GCF_046095365.1 Mycobacterium sp. | reverse complement strand
TTTGACGCAGCTTCGGTCGGCCCCATCGACGAACCCCCGCGCACGCGCCACTGACAAGACTGTTCTGGATCGCCCTGAGCTGTCCGATGTCGAAGATCTGACCCCGCTGCTCGAGGTGCCGGAGAAGTACGCCGGCCCCGGCAGCCGCGCCGAGCGGCCGGTGTTCAGCAGCACCGAGGTCACCGACGTCCTGCCCCGCACCCCCAAGCACCGCCGGCAGCCCACCAGTGCCGCCCGGGGCCGCGCCTGGATCGCGGCGATGGCGGCCGGGGCCGCCGCGGCCGCCGCCTACACCATGATCAAGCCGGCCGATCAGGGCACCACCCGCACCGTGCTGGCCTCCGACCTGACGCCGCTGGACAGCAGCGGCCTTAACCGCGGCCCGGAACTGGTGGCCGTCAAGCCCGCCGCCAACGTCGCCCTGCACGCCGAAGAGGCGGCCAGGGGCGCCGCCTTCGCCGCCGAACGCGCCGTGCGCGAGGCGCGTCTGCAGCAGCCGCTGTTCGTGTTGCCCACCCGCGGCATCTTCACCTCCGGCTTCGGCTACCGGTGGGGCGCGTTGCACGACGGCGTCGACCTGGCCGGTCCGATCGGCACCCCGGTCTACGCCGCCTCCGACGGAGTCGTCAAGGAAGCGGGCTACACCAACTCCGGCTACGGGGCGTGGGTCCTGATCACCCACCCCGACGGCACGGTCACCCGCTACGGCCACATCGACAGCTGGACCGTCGGCGTCGGTCAGCGGGTGTTCGCCGGCGACCAGATCGCCACCATCGGCAACCGGGGCAACTCGACCGGACCGCACCTGCACTTCTCGGTGCTGCTCGGCGGCACCAACGCCACCGACCCGGCGTCGTGGCTGGCCGCCCGCGGGGTCTCCGTGGGGCCCTACACCGGCTGAGGTCTCACAGCTTCTGCACCGGCGCGTGGTTGTGCATCAACTTGACCCGGCCTGCGCTGCCGAAGTCGATCAGCGACATCGCCGACTCCCCCACCCCGGACACCTCCTCGACGCGGCCGAGGCCGTACTTATCGTGGTTCACGCGGTCGCCGGGTTCCAGCGCGATCAGCGGGCGCTTGCCGCGTGCCGGTGACGGCCGGGGGGCCTGTTGCGGCGGGCCGAACCGTCCGGCGATCGGCGCGCTGGGACCCGGGCCGGTGTCGGTGCGCCGCCAGTCGATCAGGTCCTCGGGGATCTCTCGCAGGAAACGCGACTCGGGGTTGAGCATAGGCTGGCCCCAGGACGAGCGCACCTTGGCCCGGCTCAGGTACAGCCGCTGCCGCGCCCGGGTGATGCCGACATAGGCAAGCCGGCGCTCCTCGCACAGTTCGCCCGGGTCGCCCAGTGCCCGCATGTGCGGGAACATGCCGTCCTCCCAGCCGGTGACGAAGACGATCGGGAACTCCAGCCCCTTGGCGGTGTGCAACGTCATCAGGGTGACCACGCCGGCGTCGTTCTCCGGAATGTCGTCGGAGTCGGCGACCAGGGAAACCCGCTCGAGGAACTCGGCCAGCACCCCGGCCTCGACGGCGTCCTCGCCAGCGTCGGCGTCGGCGTCGCCGTCTTCGGCGAGCGCGGCGGCGTTGGCCCGGTCGATGCTGAATTCGTGCGCGACGCTGACCAATTCGTTGAGGTTGTCCAGCCGGGCCAGATCCTGGGGATCGTTGGAGGATTCCAGTTCCTGACGGTATCCGGTGCGATCGAGGACCGCCTCGACGAGGTCGCCGAGTTCGTCGCCCAATCGGCCGCGCAGGCCGTCGAGCAGTTCGACGAAGCTCGCGATCGCCTTCTCCGAACGGGTGTTGAGCATCGGCACCCTGCCCTCGGCGGCGGCGGTGAGCGCGTCGGCGAAACTGCACCCGGTGTTCTCGGCGAATACCGCCACGCACGCCTCGGCCCGGTCCCCGATCCCTCGGCGCGGGGTGTTGAGGATGCGCCGCATGCTGACCGCGTCGCCCGGGTTGTCCAGCACCCGCAGGTAGGCGACGATGTCGCGAATCTCCCTGCGCTCGTAGAACCGGACGCCGCCGACCACCTTGTAGGGGATGCCGGCGCGGATGAACACCTCCTCCAGCGACCGCGAGGAGTTGTTGGTGCGGTAGAACACCGCGACGTCGTTGTAGGTGTAGTCCGCACCGTTCACCAGGGACTCGATCTCCCCGGCGACGAAGCGGGCCTCGTCGTGCTCATTGTCGGCCACGTAGCCGACGATCAGATCGCCGTCACCGGCGTCGGTCCACAGCCGCTTCTCGCGGCGCCCGGCGTTGCGTGCGATCACCGAATTCGCAGCCGACAGGATGGTCTGGGTCGAGCGGTAGTTCTGCTCGAGCAGAATCGTCGTGGCACTCGGGAAGTCGCGTTCGAAGTCCTCGATGTTGCGGATGGTCGCCCCGCGGAAGGCGTAGATCGACTGGTCGGCGTCGCCCACCACGCACAGTTCCGACGGCGGCACCGTGTCGGTGTCCGGCGCGGTGACCCCGACGAGTTCGCGCACCAGCACGTACTGGGCGTGGTTGGTGTCCTGGTACTCGTCGACGAGGATGTGCCGGAACCGGCGGCGGTAGTACTGCGCGATCTGCGGATGGCGCTGCAGCAGCGCGACGGTCTCACCGATGAGGTCGTCGAAGTCCAGCGCGTTGGCCGCCCGCAGCCGGCGCTGGTACTCGGCGTAGACCTCGGTGACGATGCGGGCCAGGTCGTCGGCGTCGGCCTCCAGCGCGGCGGCGGCCTGCGCGGGGCCGGTCAGTTCGTTCTTGAGATTGGAGATCGAGGTGGCCAGCAGCCGCGGCGAGTAGCGCTTGACGTCGATGCCCATGTCGCGGCCGATCATGAGCAGCAGCCGGCGCGAGTCGTCGGCGTCGTAGATGGAGAAGTTGGAGTTCAGGCCCTCCAGCAGCGAGGCCTGGTTGCGCAGGATCCGCACGCACGTGGAGTGGAACGTCGACACCCACATGTTGCGCGCGCGGGAGCCGACCAGGCCGGCCACCCGTTCGCGCATCTCGGCGGCGGCCTTGTTGGTGAAGGTGATGGCCAGGATCTGGCCGGGCCCCGCGTCGCGGGCGGCCAGCAGGTAGGCGATCCGCCGGGTGAGCACGGCCGTCTTGCCCGAGCCCGCGCCCGCGACGATCAGCAGCGGGGGGCCCTGGTGCAGCACCGCCTGGCGCTGCTGGGGGTTGAGCCCGTCGAGCAGTTCGTCCAGGCCCGCGGGGGCCCTGAAATCGCTCGCCTGCGCAGTCATGACCCGTCCAACTTACCGCCGTCCGGGGACAGCCCTTTGCGGAGGCGCGCCACGGGATGGCACACTCACCGTGTGCATTCCCAGCAGCGATTTTTCTACGGGTACCGGTACGCGGTGCCCGTGGAGGCTTAGCTGCCCAACGTGTCAGCCCCGCGGTCCGCAGCCGGATCCGGGGCGCATTTGCGGTGTGAGGCCCGGACCGGATGAGACCAGAACCCCCACACCAGGAGAACGACGACATGACCACCGACGAACTGACCGAGTCCGGTATCGACGACCTGCGCACCGAGATCGACCGCCTCGACGCGGAGATTCTGGCCGCCGTCCGCCGCCGCACCGAGGTGTCGCAGAAGATCGGCAAGGTCCGGATGGCCTCCGGCGGAACCCGGCTGGTGCACAGCCGGGAGATGAAGGTGATCGAGCGCTACAGCGAGCTGGGCCAGGACGGCAAGGACCTGGCGATGCTGCTGCTGCGCATGGGCCGCGGCCGGCTCGGGCACTGATGCCGGCCATCAGCCACAGCCGGCTCGGGCACTGATGCCGGTGGACCGGAGCTTCCGTCACCAGTCCGGCACGTGAGCACGGGCGATCCGCCCTGGGCCGCTTACCGATTCGTCCGGGATGTCACGCCCTCGGCCGAGCAGCACCGGGTCCACCTGCACAACCTGGCGATCGCCGAGCTGCTCTTCGACGCGCGCAACGCCTACATCACCGAGGCCGTGGGCATCACCTGGGAGAGCATGTCCGCCGCCGGCCGGACCCTTGTCATCCGCCGGCTGGAGACCGACTTCGAAGCTGAGGTCCCGGCCGGCATCGCCCTGAAGGTCGGGGTGCGCGCCGTGGCGCGATCGCGACGCACGGTGACCCTCGACGAGGCGGTCTGGCGGGTGGATCCGACGGCTACCATCGCCGTCGCGCGCTCGGTGCACCTGGTGGTGCGACTCGAACCACCCGGGGCGATCGAACTGCCCGATGATGTGGTGCGGCGGTTCGAGTCCTACGAGGGCCGGCCGCTGCCCGACGGACCGACACCATTTTCGCCGACCTTGTAGCGACAATCTCAGTTACTCGCAGTGGGCAAAAGCAACGTCACCCAGGGACGGCGTGGTCGACCGCCGACGACAAGGTGGGGAACCTATACCCGCCCTACCCGGACTTGCTGACATCCGGCAACGTGATCTACACCCGGCCGGCGATCAGCACGCTGGGCTGACCCGGGCGACAGCCCGCCGGCGCTACTTGGTCAGCGCGATGTACTTGATGTCGAGGTACTCGTCGATGCCCTCGAAGCCGCCCTCACGGCCGAAGCCGGACTCCTTGACCCCGCCGAACGGGGCGGCCGGGTCGGAGATCACCCCGCGGTTGACACCCACCATGCCGGCCTGGATACCCTCGGCGACCCGCAGGGCGCGGTCTAGTGACTGGGTGAAAATGTATGCGGCCAAACCGTATTCGGTGTCGTTGGCGGCGGCCACACCCTGCTCCTCGGTGTCGAACCCGACGATCGGCGCGACCGGCCCGAACACCTCCTCCTTGAGGATGCGGGCGTTCGGCGGGACGTCGGTCAGCACGGTGGCCGGGTAGAAGTTGCCCGGCCCGCCGGGAGCCTGACCGCCGACGGCCACCGCGGCGCCCTTCTCGACGGCGTCGTCGACCAACTCCTGAACCGACTGAACCTGCTTGGGATTGACCAGCGGCCCCAGCCTGGTCGACGGGTCCAACCCGTTGCCCAGCGTCATCTCACCCATCTTCTTGACGAACTTGTCGGTGAAGTCGTCGAGCAGGGCGTTGGCCACATACAGCCGGTTGGCCGCGGTGCAGGCCTCACCGCCGTTACGCATCTTGGCCAGCATCGCGCCCTCGACCGCGGCATCGACGTCGGCGTCGTCGAACACCACGAACGGCGCGTTGCCGCCGAGTTCCATGGAGGTGCGCAGCAGCGCGTCGCTAGCCTGCTTGAGCAGCGCCTTGCCCACCCCGGTGGACCCGGTGAAGCTCATCTTGCGCAGCCGGCCGTCCTCGATCAGCGCGGTGGTGACCTCGCGCGGTCTGTTGCTCGGCAGCACCGACAGCACCCCCTTGGGCAGGCCCGCGTCGTCGATCAGCTTGGCCAGCAGCATCATCGTCAGCGGTGTCTCCTGCGCGGGCTTGACGATCATGGTGCATCCGGCGGCCAGCGCCGGCCCGATCTTGCGGGTGCCCATCGCCAGCGGGAAGTTCCACGGCGTGATCGCATAACACGGGCCCACCGGCTGCTTGGTGACGACGATGCGCCCGGTGCCGGCCGGGCTGGGGGTGAACCGGCCGTGGATGCGCACCGCCTCCTCGGCGAACCAGCGGAAGAACTCCGCGCCGTACTTCACCTCGCCCATGGATTCGGCAACCACCTTGCCCATCTCCAGGGTCATCAGCGTCGCGAAGTCGTCGGCCCGGTCGATGATGGCCTCGAACACGGTGCGCAGGATCTCGCCGCGCTCCCGGGCGGGGGTGGCCGCCCACTCGGCCTGCACCGCGCAGGCGGCGTCGAGGGCCGCGATGGCGTCCCCGGCGTCGGCGTTGGCCAGGGTCGCCAGCACCTCGTCGGTGGCGGGGTTGAGCACATCGAAGGTGCCCGAACCCGCGCGCTCCTCCCCGCCGATCCACAGGCCGGTCGGAACCGACGCCAACAGCCGCGACAGATCTGGATTAGCCATAGCTCAATGATCTACCCCATCGGAGCCCACCGCCGCATAGGGTCTGGGGAATGAGCGCCGAGAACCGGGACATCACTGCCACGCCGGCCTGGCAAGCGCTGGGCCGCCACCACGACCAGATCGCCGACAGACACTTGCGCGAGCTCTTCGCCGAGGACCCCGCCCGCGGCACCGAACTCACCCTGACCGTCGGTGACCTCTATATCGACTACAGCAAGCACCGGGTGACCCGCCAGACGCTGGCGCTCCTGGTGGACCTGGCCCGGGCGGCAGGGCTGGAGCAGCGCCGCGACGCCATGTACGCCGGCGAGCACATCAACACCTCCGAGGACCGGGCGGTGCTGCACACCGCGCTGCGGCTGCCACGGGACGCGAAGCTGACCGTGGACGGCCAGGACGCGGTCGCCGACGTGCATGCGGTGCTCGACGCGATGGGCGACTTCACCGACCGGCTGCGCTCCGGCGCCTGGACCGGGGCCACCGGCAAGCGGATCGAGACGGTGGTCAACATCGGCATCGGCGGCTCGGACCTCGGCCCGGCAATGGCCTACCAGGCGCTGCGCCACTACGCCGACGCCGGGATCTCGGCGCGCTTCGTCTCCAACGTCGACCCGGCCGACCTGGTGGCCAAACTGGACGGACTCGACCCGGCCACAACCCTTTTCGTCGTCGCCTCCAAGACCTTCACCACCCTGGAGACGCTGACCAACGCCACCGCGGCGCGTCGCTGGCTGACCGGAGCCCTCGGCGACGACGCGGTTGCCAAACACTTCGTGGCGGTGTCGACCAACAAGAAGCTGGTCGAGGGCTTCGGCATCGACTCGGCCAACATGTTCGGGTTCTGGGACTGGGTCGGCGGCCGCTACTCGGTGGACTCCGCGATCGGGCTGTCGCTGATGGCGGTGATCGGCCGGGAGGCCTTCGCCGATTTCCTGTCCGGCTTCCACATCGTCGACTCGCATTTCGCCACCGCGCCCCTGGAGTCCAACGCCCCTGCACTGCTAGGCCTGATCGGGCTGTGGTACTCGGATTTCTTCGGCGCGGAAACCCGGGCGGTGCTGCCCTACTCCAACGACCTGGCCCGATTCGCCGCCTATCTGCAGCAGTTGACCATGGAGTCCAACGGCAAGTCGGTGCGCGCCGACGGCACCCCGGTGTCGGTGCCGACCGGCGAGATCTTCTGGGGCGAGCCCGGGACGAACGGTCAGCACGCCTTCTACCAACTGCTGCACCAGGGCACCCGGATGGTGCCGGCGGACTTCATCGGGTTCTCCCAGCCCACCGACGATCTGCCGACCTCCGACGGCACGGGCTCCATGCACGACCTGCTGATGAGCAACTTCTTCGCGCAGACCCAGGTGCTGGCGTTCGGCAAGACCGCCGAGGAGATCACCGCCGAGGGAACCGCGCCGAGTGTGGTGCCGCACAAGGTGATGCCGGGCAACAAGCCGACGACGTCGATCCTGGCCACCCGGCTGACCCCGTCGGTGCTGGGCCAGCTGATCGCGCTCTACGAGCACCAGGTGTTCGTCGAGGGTGTGGTCTGGGGGGTGGACTCCTTCGACCAGTGGGGAGTGGAACTGGGCAAGACCCAGGCCATGGCGCTGCTGCCGGTGATCACCGAAGACGCCTCACCGCCGGCGCAGTCGGACAGTTCCACCGACGCCCTGGTGCGCCGCTACCGCACCGAGCGGGGCCGGGTCGGCTAGGACCGATTCAGCGGGGGATGTTCAGGCAGCCGATTCCCGGAATGCATCCGCTGACGTCGCCGGGCGTTACCTCGCCGCTGGGACCGCCGGGGATGGAGCCCTCGACCAGGTCCGGGCCCGCCGTGCCGCCGGGCCCGCCCGGGATCTGACCTGTCGCGCCGTCGCCGTCGACGACGCCGCACGGGGTGCCGTCGGGGCTGACGCAGTCCGGCGGGTTGGCCGGTGCGGGCGCGGCGGTGGCGATCATGCCGCCGGCAAGGGCTGCGATAAGCAGAGTTCTCATGCCTCCAGTGTGACTCGTTCGGTCTATCAGGCGAAGGGTTTGGTGAATCGTGGCGGCAGCGCCTTCAGCATCGCCACCAGTGGTATCCACGGCCAGCCCGGGACTATGGCGCGTCCCTTCTCCTTCTCGATGGCGTCGACCATCTTCGCGACGCCGGTCGCGTTGTCGACCATCAACATGGTCGAGGCCGTCCTGGCCGTCATCTCCGACTCGATGTAGCCGGGTTCGATCACGGTGACGCTGATCGGCCCGGAGGCGTACTCGGCCCGCAACGACTCCCCCAGCGAGGACACTCCGGCCTTGCTGGCCGCGTATGCGGCCTTGACGCCGGCAACGCCCTTGTTGCCCAGAACGCTGGAGATCAGGACCAGATGCCCGTGGCCCTGTGCTCGGAAGATCTCCAGGGCGGTCTCGATCTGCACAAGGGCCGCAACGAGATTGGTCTCGATGGTGGCCTTGTTGGCCCACAGCTTGCCGCTGCCCAGCGGCGCGCCCTTGCCGATGCCGGCGTTGACGATGACGCGGTCCAGCCCGCCAGTTCGCCGGACAGCGCGGCGAAAACCCGCGGCACCTGCTCGTGGTCGTCGACGTCCAATTCGGCCACCGCGACCCGGATGTCCGGGTGGCGCCTGGTCAATTCGACTCGGATCTCCTCCAACCGGTCGGTGCGGCGGGCGCACAGCGCCAGGTCGCGGCCCATCGCCGCGAAGGCCCGCGCCATGCCGGCCCCGAGACCCGAACTCGCCCCGGTGATCAGGATGCGGTGTCTGACCCGCCGGGGCCGCGTCATTTCAGCAGCCTCGACATCCGGCGGTCGGCGAGCACCCTGCCGCCGGTCTGGCACGTCGCACAGTACTGAAAGGACTTGTCGGCGAGGGCGACCTCCCGCACGGTGTCCCCGCACACCGGGCAGGGCAGGCCGGTTCGGGCGTGGACGTTCATCCCGGACCGCTTCTCGCCCTTCAGCGTCGCGGCCTGCTGACCCACCGACCGGGCGAGGGCATCGCCGAGCACCGACTGCATCGCGTGGTGCAGGGCGGCCAGTTGCGCGTCGGTGAGTCTGGCGGCCGTCGCGAAGGGCGACAGCCGGGCGGCGTGCAGGATCTCGTCGCTGTAGGCGTTGCCGATCCCGGCGATGACGCTCTGGTCGGTGATCACGTTCTTGATGCGCCCGCTGTTGCGCGTCAGCAGCTCGGCGAGTCGCCCGGCACTCAGACTCAGGGCGTCCGGACCGAGCGCGGCGATCCCGGGTACGGCCTGCGGGGCGCCGGCCAGCCAGACGGCCAGCCGCTTCTGCGTTCCGGCCTCGGTGAGGTCGAATCCCCTTCCGCCGTCGAGGTGGACCCGCAGTGCGATCGGCCCCTTTCCGGGCCTGGGCGGCGCCGGATTCAACGACTCCGACCAGCGCAGCCAGCCGGCCCGGGACAGGTGGGCGATCAGGTACAGGTCACCGGCCTGCAGGCCGAGGTACTTGCCCCAGCGGTGCGCGGCGGTCACGGCGCGGCCGTGCAGCGCGGAGACGGGCGGCTCGAAGGTCTTCAGCGCCGACAGCGACGCGATGTCGACGCGCTGCACCGCCCTGCCGACGGCGTGCCGTCGCAGATGGTCGGTCAGCGCCTCGACCTCGGGGAGTTCGGGCACTCAGCCGATGGCGCGTTCGGCGCTGCGCATGGGCCCGGAGAACACCCAGCCCACGATCGACAGCAGGATGGCCGCCCAGATCGCCGTCCACCAGAACTTGTCGATGTGCAGGCCCCAGTGCGTGGTGTGGTCGGTGATCCAGGCGGTGATCCACAGCATCAGCGCGTTGACGACGACGTGGAACAGGCCCAGGGTCAGCACGTAGAGCGGCAGCGAGAGCAGCGTGACCACCGGCTTGATGATGGCGTTGACGAAACCGAATATCAGCGCGACGAACAGGATGATGCCGACGCGCTGCATCGTGGTGTCACCGCCGACGAAGCTCATGCCCGGCACGATCAGGGTGACCACCCACAGCGCCAGGCCGGTGACCGCGACCCTCAGTAGGAATCCCATGATCCGATCATGTCACGCTGCACGCCTACCGGGTAAGAGGTTGAACCTCCGCCAAACCGCTGTCGCCGGCGTCCGGCCGGACGCTTCCGACGTCGGGCATGAACCGCTCGAACAGGGCCGTGGCGATGGCGGCGAACTCGTCGGTCAGCGGGTACATGTGCCGGTACTGCAGAGCCTGTTTGCCGATCAGGCCCAGCCGCTCGGTGAACGTGGGTACCCGCGCGGGGTCGAGTAGAGGGTTGTTGAACGCGGGCCGGTCGGCCCGCTGGAACTCATAGGCCGCACTGATCCGCGGGGTCGCCGCGAGGCTGCTGCCACGGCCACCCCAGTGCAGCACGGCCTGGTTCCAGGCCAGGAAACTGCCTGCGGTCGCCGGCAGTGCCCGGATGTTCTGCGGGTTGTAGACGACGTTGTTTCCCTCGCCGTCCCAGCGGCGCTCGACGAAACGATCATCGAGGTGCGCGGGAAGCACGTACATGCATCCGTTGAGCGGCGTCGCGTCGGTGAAGGGCAACCACACCGAAAGGGAGTGCGGAGAGTTGTCCGGGTCCAGCGACGGCTGAACCCGGTCCCGGTGCGGACCCCACCCGGTGGAGGCCTCACTCGGGCTCACGTGCCACACCCAGAAGTCCGGCAGCGCCCGGTAGTCGGCGCCTAGGACGGCCGACAGGAACGGGGCGAAACTCTGGAACACTTGCCACATCTCGTCGTAGACGAAGGCGAACGGCAGCGGGATGCCGTGCTCGAACAACGTCGTCACCGCAGTCCGGATCGCGGTGACGCGGTCCTCGGGAATCGCGTCCGGCACCTGAATGTAGCCCTCGCGTTTCAACGTCGAGAACAGCCGATCGAGGTCACCGACATCCGCGGGGCGGGCGGCCGCAACACCCTCGATCGTCATCCCGGGGCACAGATCTTCCCAGAAACCGCGACGCTCGGCGTCGGCTACGGACAGCGAAAAAGTCATACACAATCTTATCCCCGGTCAGGCAACCGCGGTCGGGGAATAGCGGGTCAGCCGCGCAGCAGGTAGGTGTCCATGATCCAGCCGTGCCGGGACCGGGCCTCGGCGCGCAGCGCCGCGATCCGATCGCCGACGTCACCCACGGTGCCGGCGACCAGGATCTCGTCCGGCGTTCCCAGGTAGGCCCCCCACCAGATCCTGGTCTGCGGCGGGCAGCCCAGGAAGGCGCAGTCCCCGTCCAGCATCACCACAGCCGACCCCGAGAGGCCGCGCTCCCTCAGCCGGCGCCCGGTGGTGATGAGCACCGGTTCGCCGACGTCGTTGAGCGGGATGCGGTGGCGGGCGGTCAGCGCCTGGATGGCGGTGATGCCCGGGATCACGTCGTAGCTCAGTTCGACGTGGCGGGCCACCTCGTCGAGGATCCGCAGCGTGCTGTCATAGAGCGCAGGGTCCCCCCAGGCCAGGAAGGCGCCGATCCCGTCGGGGCCGAGTTCGGACCGGATTGCGTTGGCCCACAGCCGTGCCCGGGCCGCATGCCAGTCGGCGACCGCGCCGGCGTAGTCGTCCCGGGTGTCCCGAACCGGGTCGGGCAGTTCGACGAACCGGTAGCGCGGCGCGCTGATGAAACGGCGGCACACCTCCCGCCGCAGGGCGACCAGGTCGCCCTTGTCCTCGCCCTTGTCCATGGCGAAGAAGACGTCGGTGTCATTGAGCGCACGGATCGCCTGGGTGGTGACGAAGTCGGGATCGCCCGCGCCGATGCCGATGACGTGGATCGTGCGCATGGCGTCGAGCCTAACCAGCTGACGGGCGTGCCGTACCGCGCAGCAGTGCCCACCGCCCGAGTAGCAGAATCGCGAAGCACGCGCCCACGATGCCCGAGATCAGCAGCGGCACATGGCCGTCGGTGCCCCACAGCAGGCCCGCCCAGACGCCGGCGATCAGGATCGCCAGCCCGCTGCCGCCCTGGAAGACCCCTTGCGCGGTGGCCTGCCGGTCGGCGCCGGCCAGTGCTGACACCCAGGCCTTGCCCACCCCGTCGGTGCAGGCGGCGAACAGCCCGTACACCCCGATCAGCAGCCAGGCAGCCACGTGGTTGGTGGTGAGGCCCAGACCGATGTAGCCGACGGCGAAGAACACCAGGCCGATGCCGAACACCGCCGAACGGGGTATCCGGTCGGCCAGCAGACCGGCCGGGAAGCTGCCGAGCGCGTACACCAGGTTGTAGGTGACGTAAGCGAGGATCACCGGGACGACGCCGAAGCCGATCTCGTTGAGTCGCAGCAGCAGCAGCGCGTCGGGGAAGTTGACCAGCCCGAAACCGACGACGACGGCGCAGACCCGCCAGAACCGCTGCGGCAACCCTCGCAGGCTCTTGGTGAACTCGACCTTCCGGCGCGCTCCTCGGGCGCTTGACCGCCCGTCCGGCCGGCCGGGCGAGCGGGGTTCGCGAACCAGTGCGACGAGCAGAACCGAGAGCACCGCCGGCACGATCGCCACATAGAGCAGCGGGTGGATCCGGTGGTCGAGAAGCTCGTAGCCGGCCAGGCCGAGCAGTGGGCCGACCACCGCACCCAGGGTGTCCATGGTTCGGTGGAAGCCGAAAACCTTCCCGCGCGAGGAGGAATCGATTCCCTCGACCAGCAGTGCGTCGCGGGGCACCCCGCGCAGGCCCTTGCCCAGCCGGTCGACCACCCGGCCGGCCAGCACCCCCGGCCAGGCCCCGGCGGCGGCGACGATCACCTTGCCGAGCGCGGCCATGCCGTAGCCGGTGGCGATCAACGGGCGCCTGGCGAAGCGGTCGCCCAGCGGGCCCACCGCCAGCCGGGTGATCGACGCCGCTCCCTCGGCGGCGCCCTCGACGGCGCCCACCACGGCGGGCGGGGCGCCCAGCACGGCGGTCAGGTAGATCGGCAGCAGCGGATAGAGCAGTTCGCTGGCGGTGTCCTGCAGGAACGACACCGCCGAGAGCACCCGCACATTGCGGGTCAGCCAGGTCACCGGTCGGGCGATGTCGGTGCGCGCACGAGCAGACCGTAGCAGCGCGTCCGGCCGGGAAGGTCGCCCGCTTCGCCGGTAGCATTCCCCGGGTGGAGACGCTGAACGGACTGCCCGCCCATCCCCTGCTGGTCCACTTCGTCGTGGTGCTGGCGCCGCTGACCGCGATCCTGGCGATCCTGTGCGCGGTGTGGCCGGCCGCCCGCCGGCGGCTGGTGTGGCTCGTGCTCGCCCTGGCCGGGGTGACCGCGGCGCTGAGCCCGATCGCCGCCGAGGCCGGCGAATGGCTGGAGCACCAGATCGGGGAGACCGAACTCATCGAGAAGCACGCCGAACTGGGCGAGACGATGCTCTACTTCGCCCTCGGTCTGCTGGTCGCGGCGATCCTGCTGGCCTTCGTGCACTGGCGCTCCGAGCGCGGGAACCCGCTGCCCGGCGCCGCGTCTGCGATCATCGCGGTGGTCGTGCTCGCCGCCTCGGTGGCGACCTCCGTTCAGGTGTTCCGCATCGGTCACTCCGGGGCCGAGGCCACCTGGGGGGACGCCCTGACCGAAGCCGGCAAGGAATCCGGCGGGTAGTCCGCGCCGACCGTTCTGGCTCTAGGATCGGCTGGTGAGATTCACCTACGCCGAGGCGATGACCGACCCGAGCTACTACATTCCGCTGGCCAAGGCCGCCGAGGCCGCCGGCTACCACGCGATGACGATCCCGGACAGCATCGCCTACCCGTTCTCCTCGGACGCCAAGTACCCCTACACCCCGGACGGAAACCGGGAGTTCCTGGACGGCAAGTCCTTCATCGAGACGTTCATCATCACCGCCGCACTCGGCGCGGTGACCAGCAGGCTGCACTTCAACTTCTTCGTCCTCAAGCTTCCGATCCGCCCGCCGGCCCTGGTCGCCAAGCAGGCCGGTTCGCTGGCGGCGCTGATCGGCAACCGGGTGGGTCTGGGCGTGGGCACCAGCCCCTGGCCGGAGGACTACGAGATCATGGGCGTGCCGTTCGCCAAGCGCGGCAAGCGGATGGACGAATGCATCGACGTGATCCGGGGACTGACCTCCGGGGACTATTTCGAGTACCACGGCGAGTTCTACGACATTCCGAAGATCAAGATGACGCCCGCGCCCACCGAGCCGATCCCGATCCTGATCGGCGGCCACGCCGACGCCGCGCTGCGGCGCGCGGCCCGCAATGACGGATGGATGCACGGCGGCGGCAACGAGGATCTCGACGAACTCCTGGTCAAGCTCAACCGCTACCGCGAGGAGGAGGGCACCGCGGACAAGGACTTCCAGATCCACGTCATCTCGCTGGACGCCTACACCGCCGACGGCATCAAACGCCTGGAGGACAAGGGCGTCACCGACGTGATCGTCGGGTTCCGGCTGCCCTACATCATGGGTCCGGACACCGAACCGCTGGACGCCAAGATCCGCAACCTGGAGATGTTCGCCGAACACGTCATCGCCAAGGTCTGACCGTCACGTGGCCGGGTTTCGCGAACTCTTCCAGGCCAGCCTCGACGACCCGGCCCGGTTCTGGGCGGACGCCGCCCGGGCGGTGTCCTGGACCCGGCCGCCGCAGCGGATCCTCGACGACGACAACCCGCCGTTCTACCGGTGGTTCCCCGACGCCGAACTGAACACCTGTGCCAACGCGCTGGACCGCCACATCGCGCGGCGCGGCGACCAGCCGG
>NZ_JBJTJF010000038.1:0-6478 GCF_046095365.1 Mycobacterium sp. | reverse complement strand
GGACTTGTTCGCCGACCCGGAATTCCGCGGCAAGGGGGTGGGACGGGCGCTGATCGAACACGTGTACGCCAGTGCCTCGGAGGCCGGTGCTTCGCGCGTCTGGTGGCTCACACATGAGTCCAACACGCAGGCCATGCTGCTGTACGACCGTGTCGCGGACAAGAGCGGGTTTGTCCAGTATCGGAAGGTGCTGTGAACCAGCCGGCGCTTGACACTCCCGTCCATGAGGGAGATCAGCGTGGCGGAGCAGTGCGAGGGGTGCTCCAGGGCACTGTGATTCCGCTTCCAGACTCGCGACGATGCAGGAGCCAACCCATGCGCGTTCGAATGGCCCGGGCCGAAGACCACGACCAGTGGCTGCTCCTGTGGAAGGGGTATCAGACCTTCTACAAGACGGACATCCCGGCAGCCACCACGGCCACTACCTGGGCCCGGTTTCATGATCCTTCCGAGCCCGTGTACTGCGCCGTGGCCGAAGAAGACGGCCGACTCGTCGGCATGGTGCACTACATCCAGCACCGCAGTTGCTGGACGGTGGGCGACTATGTCTACCTGCAGGACTTGTTCGCCACTCCGGAATTCCGCGGCAGGGGGGTGGGGCGGGCGCTGATCGAACACGTGTACGCCAGTGCCTCGGAGGCCGGCGCCTCCCGTGTCTGGTGGCTCACGCACGAGTCCAATAAGCAGGCAATGCTGCTCTACGACCGCGTTGCGGACAAGAGCGGCTTCCTCCAGTATCGGAAGGCGCTTTGAACTCGCGCCCAACGGAGAACGCCGGCCCCCTTCGGATAAAGGGGGTCGGCGTTCTCCGCGTAAGGTCAGCCGGCCCGGTTCACCTTGCCGCGCTTGGCCACATGACCGGACTGAGCCGACTTCGGCGCCAAGTTGCGCAACGCCGAGGCGATTCGCCGGGCGGGACCCGCCGCGGCGCCGGCCGGGGCCGGGCTCTTGGTCCTGGCGGCGCCGGCGGCCTTCGCGGTCACCGGAGCGGTCTTGGCGGTCGACGCCGCATCCGCCACGGAAGCCTTGTCAGCCTTCGGTGCGTCGGCGTCCTCGGACTCGGAGGCTTCCGATTTGGAGGCCTCGGTCTCGGGAGCCTCGGTCTCGGGAGCCTCGGTCTTGGGAGCCTCGGACTCGGGAGCCTCGGCTGCCTCGCTCTCGGGGGCCTCGGCGGCCTCCGGTGCGTCCTTCCCGGCGGTGCCGTCCAGCCCGCTGACCGAGCGGCTCGCAGCCGGAGCGGCGGCCGCAGCCTTGCCGGACACCATGCCGCGCACCCGGGCGGCCACCGCGGCCGCCGGCTGGGAATCCTCGGATTCGGACTCGTCGGATTCGGACTCGTCGGATTCGGAATCCTCGGAGTCGGACTCGTCGGCGTCGTCGCTGCCCTCGGAGTCGTCGTCGCTGTCCTCGGCGTCGTCGGAGCCCCCGGGCTGCCATGGCTTGATGCCGTTACCGCCGGTGATGCCGCTGATCAGCCCGGTGACGGTGGTGATCAGAGCGGTCAGGTCGAGGTTCTGGAACACCGTGCCGAGGCCACCGGGCAGCAGCTTGTTCGTCGCGTAGGTGATCAAGCCGGTCACACCGGTGCCGTAGATCGTGCTGTCGCCCGGGATTGTGCCGGTGAAGTAGACGCTGGCCAGGTCACCGACGACCGGGATGCCCGCGGTCAGGGCCGCGATGGCTGTGCTCAGGTCGAAACCCGCCCCGATGCCGCCGCCGCTGGCGATGGACTTGACCGCCTGGGTGATCGGCGAATCGACGCCGAACACCGACCCCGCGCCGACGTAGGCCACGGCTGCCAGGCCGGAGGTGATCGGATTCCCGCCGAGGCTGCCCGCCTCGAAGAAGTACCGGTCCAGGTACAACGGCACGAAACCTGCGGTGTCGATGAGGTAGTACGCGACGCCGGCCGGCCCGTTGACCAGGACGTCATTGTCGAACTCGCCGGGATAGAACGGGTCGGTGGGGCCTAGCAGGCCACCGAAGCCGGTGGCTGCGGCAACAGCGATCTGCTGGAAGTCGATGTCGGCAATCGCTGTCAGCCGGTACTCGGCTTTGGAAATACTGAGAGCAGACGGCAATCCGGCGATCTGGCCCGGGACGACAGCAGGCGCCGCGACAGCCATGGCAGCGACGCCGGCAAGCGCTACGCCCGAGGTCTTGAGCGATCGTGTGGTGGTCATGAACAGAATCCCCTCTAGATGAAGCTGAGTTTCAGATTAGCTGAATCTGAGAGAATCTAACCCTGCGTCGGCAAACGCGCAAGCCCTGTGTCCGGCCGGTCGGTTCGGCGGGCCGGGGGCCCTCAGCCGACCGGACCCCAGACCTCCCACTCGGCGCCGAAGTCGAGTTCGTACTGGGGCACCGCCGCGTTGCGGACGATCTCCCGGAAGTGGTCGCGCCACCCCCACCAGCCCACGACGTGGAAGGTGTGCTGCTGCCAGCCCAGGTGGTAGTCGCCGGGGATCGGTTCGCCCTTGTTCTCCGGTGAGAAGACGGCGATGGCCAGCAGTCCCAGCGCGGCGGAGGCGCGCAGCCACAGGCGGCCGCTGTGGATGTCGAACAGAGGCACGCCCTCGGCGTGCGGTGAGATCTGGCAGCCGGCCGCCATCACGGACTCGTCCTCGTGCAGATAGCGGTGGACGGCCCAGAGCACGTCGGCGATGTCGGGCCGTCCATCGGGCAGGTCGCTGTGCACCGGCAGCGGCAGGCGCGAGGTGCTGAAGTCGATCTCCGCCCCGGCCATTGCTCCGAAGACGTCGACGTCCTCGCGTACGGTTCGGCGGAACCTGGCGGCGGTGTCCATCGAGGGATGCCGCTTGGCCGCCGTCTCATCGAGGGCTGCGGTGGCATGCCACATCGCATTGCGCCACTGCTGCGCGCTCCAGTGGTCCAGCGAACTTTGAACTTCTTCTCCGACGCTCACGACTCCCGACAGTACCCAGTGGGCACCGAACCCGGCCACGAAGCGATCTAAGCGATAGTCAGTCCGCCGTCGACGACGATGGTCTGTCCGGTGACGTATCCGGCGGCCGGTGAGGCCAGCCACACCGCGGTCGCCGCCAGTTCCGTCGCGTCACCGAGCCGGCCCATGATGATTCGCGGCATCAGGCCGTCAAGGTAACCGGGTTTGAGTTCGTCGGTCATCTCGCTGGCGAAGAAACCCGGGGCCAGCGCGTTGACCCGGATGCCTCTGCGGCCGCTCCACTGCTGGGCCAGATCCCGGGTCAGTCCCATCACCGCGGCCTTGGACGCGCTGTAGGCGGCCTGCGGCAGACCGGCGGTGGTCAGGCCGAGCACGCTGGCGATGTTGACGATCGAACTGCCCGGACCCATCGCCCGCCCACAGGCCTGCGCCATCCAATACGAGCCGTTGAGGTTGACGTCGACGACGGCGCGGAACTCCTCGGGGGTCTCCCGGGAGGCCGGCACGGCGGTGCCCACCCCGGCGTTGTTGATCAGCACGTCGACCCGCCCGAACTCGGCCACGGCGGCGTCCACCAACTGACGGCACTGCTCGGGGTCGGCGACGTCGGTCTGCCGGGTGTGCACCCGCCGCCCGGCCCGTTCCACCAGCGCGGCGGTGGCGGCCATCTTCTCCACCCGCCGGGCGCCGAGCACCAGGTCCGCGCCGGCCTCGGCGAACCCCTGCGCGAACGAGACGCCGAGTCCCGACGAGGCCCCGGTGACGATGACGACCTTGCCGTCGAGCCGGAAGGAATCCAGGACGCTCATCGGGGGTCTCTGAGCACCTGGCGGGCGATCGCGTACTTGTGCACCTCGGTGGGTCCGTCATAGAGCCGGAAGGCCCGCATGTCGGAGAAGATCATGCCGACCGGGGTCTCATCGGAGATGCCCATGCCGCCCAGGATCTGCACGCAGCGGTCGGCGACCTTGAACAGTTCCTCGGAGACGTAGGCCTTCACCATCGAACTCTCGTGGCGGCCTTTGGCGCCGGTGTCCAGCGTCCAGCACGCCCACCAGATCCCCAGCCGGCACTGCTGCATGGCAATCTCGTTGTCCGCCAGCATGAAACCGACGCCCTGATGCTCACCGAGCGGCTTACCGAACGCGGTGCGGGTGCGGGCGTGTTCGACCGCGATGGACTGCGCCCGCGAGGCCGCTCCCAGCCAGCGCATGCAGTGGGTGAGCCGGGCCGGTGCCAGCCGCATCTGGGCGTAGCGCAGCGCCTGGCCGACCTCGCCGAGCACCGCCGAGGCAGGCAGCCGCAGATTGTCGAACCGCACCACGCCGTGGCCCTGCACGTAGTTGCGGTCCATGGTGTTCATCACCCGCTCCAGTTCGATCCCGGGTGTGCGGCCGTCGCAGAGGAAGAGCGTCGGACCCCCACCGTTGTGGCTGTTCGGCGCCACCCGGGCCATGATGATCCAGGTGCGCGCGCCGTCGGCGCCGGTGATCAGCCACTTGCGGCCGTTGATCACGTAGCCGCTGCCGTCGAAGGTGGCTTCGGTCTTGAGCTGGTCGGGATCGGAGCCCGCGCCGCCGGGTTCGGTCATCGCGAACACCGAACGCTGCCGCCCGTCGATGACCGGAACCAGGAACTCTTCGGCCTGAGCCCCGTCGGCGATCTTGGAGAGCAGATACATGTTGCCCTCGTCGGGGGCGGCGCAGTTCATCGCCACCGGTCCCAGCGTCGACCACCCCGCCGCCTCGAACAGCACCGCCTGCTCGCGGTGGCTGGGCTCCCACCCGCCGAACCGGCGCGGCGCCTGCACGGTCAGCAGGCCCGCCTCCCGCGCCAGCCCCACCATTTCGGTGCGCAGTTCCTCATCGGGCCCGTGCCGGGTCAGCCGCGGATCGCGTTCGAAGGGGACGATCGTCTCGGCGACGAACTCCCGGATCCGGTCACGCCGGGCCGCCAGTTCGGCCGGTATCTCGAAGTCGATCACTCAGGCTCCCTCCATGATCGCCACCGCCCGCTCGAAGAGCCGGACCGTCGCGGTGTGCAGAACATCGCCGATCTCCCTGGGCGCCTTGCCCGCAGCGGCGCGGGCGTGGGTGCCCTCCAGAATGATGCCGAGCTTGAAGCAGGCCATCACCGCGTACCAGTCGATGTGCGAAAGGTCTCGGGTGGTGTTGGCGGCGTAGCGGGCCACCAACTCCTCCGGGGTTGCCAGGCCGCCGGCGGTCATCAACTCGTTCGGCAGCACCGGTTCGTGCCCGGGCCGGTACCAGGTGGCCAGCATCCAGCCGAGGTCCAGCAACGGGTCGCCGATGGTGCACATCTCCCAGTCCACGATCGCCACCACGTCCGGGCCGGTGGGGGAGAACATCACGTTCGCTGCGTGGTAGTCGCCGTGCATGATGCCCGGGGAGAACGTCGAGGGCTGGTTGTCGCGCAGCCAGGTCGCGACGGCGTCGACGTCGCCGATGTCGGGGCCCGGATAGTTCTCGAAACCCGAGTAGCTCTCCAATTCCGAAAGCCACCGTGGCACTTGGCGTTCCAGGAATCCTTCCGGCTTGCCGAAGTCGCCCAGTCCCACCGCACGGTAGTCCAGGGCGCCAAGGCGGGCTACCGCGTCGGCCATCGACAGGCCCATCGCGTGGCGGATTCCCGCATCGGCGGCGTGCAGGGCAGGCAGTCCCGCGCCGGCGTTGAACCCGTCCACCGGCTCCATCAGATAGAAAACGGCGTCACCGAGCACCGAGGTGTCCTCGCACACCGCGATCAGTCCCGCGTGCGGGACGTCGCTGCCCGCCAGCGCCCGCAGCACCCGGGTCTCGCGCAGGATCACCGAATTACTCACCGGCCGCAGATGCCGCGGGCCGCGGCGGAACACAAATTCCCTTTCGCCGTCGCGGCCGCCCTGGCGCAGTCGCAGCATGATGTTCTGGGTTCCGCCGGTGATCTCGGTGACGCCGGTGATCGGACCCTCGCCCAGGCCGTGCTGCGACATCCAGGCGGCCACAGCCGCCATGTCGTGGTTGAGGCCCTCCACGCTGGCGAAGCTACCTCACTGCGCGGAGGTCGCTGATTTCGACCACGGCAGGTGGTTGTCGATGGCGCTGAAGAGGCTCCAGCCGACCAGGGTTCCCAGCGCGATGGAGACGACGGCGGCCCCGGCCTGGCTCATGCTGGCCACGTCGGCGTTGCCGCCGGTGGCGGCCTGGCTGACCGACATGAAGCTCGTCGCTCCGGGAACCAGCGACCAGAACGACGCGAGCAGCATCACCACCGCCGGCGGCGCGGTCTTGACCCGGGTGGCCAGCATGGCGAAAACCACGGACAGGATGGCCCCGACGAAGCCGGAGTGCGAGGCGGTCGCGAAGTGCTGTGCAGCCCGCTGTCCGAGGATCGCGACGGCGATGGCGGCCGTCAGCCAGAACAGCGATCCGGGCGGGGCCGACAGATAGAACGTCAGCCCGATGGCGACGACGACGATCGACACGTACAGCGACCACGCGCCCATCTGCGCCGAGGGCGCCTGCGGGGCGACCTGACCGGCGATGTGAACGC
>NZ_JBJTJF010000037.1:0-12016 GCF_046095365.1 Mycobacterium sp. | reverse complement strand
CGCTGCGAAACCGAGATCCGCGGCTAGCGCGTCGGGGTCGAGACCCAGCGACGACCCCGCCAGCGCGCCGGAGCCGTAGGGCGACACCGCGGTCCGGTCGTCGAAGTCGGCGATCCGGTCGACGTCGCGCAACAGCGGGTGAGCATGGGCGAGCAGATGGTGGGCCAGCAGCACGGGCTGGGCGGCCTGCAGGTGGGTCTTGCCGGGCATCACCGCGGTGGGGTGTGCGGCTGCCTGGGCGGTCAGCGCGTCGACCACGTCGAGCACACCGCCCGCCACCCGGGACATCGCGTCGCGCAGCCACATCCGGAACAGCGTGGCGACCTGGTCGTTGCGCGAGCGGCCCGCGCGCAGCCGCCCGCCCAGGTCACCGCCGACCCGGTCGATCAGCCCGCGCTCCAGCGCCCCGTGCACGTCCTCGTCGGTGTCCACCGGAGCGAAACTGCCGTCGGCGACGTCGCAGCCCAGGCTGTCCAGGCCGGCCAGCAGGCCGTCGCGCTGGTCGTCGGTCAGCAGGCCCGCGGCGTGCAGGACCTTCGCGTGCGCCTTGGAGGCGGCGATGTCGTAGGACGCCAGCACCCAGTCGAAGTGGGTGGAGCGGCTCAGCGCCGCCAGCGCGTCCGCCGGACCGCCCTCGAAGCGGCCGCCCCACAGCGAGCCCTCGTTGGTAGTCACAGCTGCTGCCCGCCTCGCGAGACCGCCATCAGGGTCGTGCTCGGCTGCGCGATCACAGCCCTGGTGGCGATCTCGCGGCGAAGGAGCGCGCTCACAAACCCAGATCCCGGCGTGCCGCGATCTTGGAGGACAGCCCGTGCACGTGGACGAAGCCCTTGGCCGCGGACTGGTCGAAGGTGTCGCCCTCGTCGTAGGTGGCCAGGTTGAAGTCGTACAGCGACTCCGGGCTGCGCCGGCCGTTCACCGCGATGTGCCCGCCGTGCAGCACCATCCGGATCTCGCCGGTGACGTGTTCCTGCGTCTTGGCCACGAAGCTCTCCAACGCGGTCTTCAGCGGCGAGAACCACAGCCCGTCGTAGACCAACTCGCCCCAGCGCTGGTCGGTGATCCGCTTGAACCGGCCCAGTTCGCGCTCCAGGGTCACGTGCTCGAGTTCGGTGTGAGCCGTGACGAGCACCATGGCGCCGGGGGCCTCGTAGATCTCCCGGCTCTTGATGCCGACGAGGCGGTCCTCCACCACGTCGAGGCGGCCCACTCCCTGCGCACCGGCCCGGCGGTTGAGTTCCTCGATGGCGCCGAGCACCGTGACCGGGCGCTCGTCGATGCTCACCGGCACCCCCCGCTCGAAGCCGACGATGACCTCGTCGGGGCTGTTCCAGTTCAGCGTGGGGTCCTCGGTGTAGTCGTAGACGTCCTTGGTGGGGGCGTTCCAGAGGTGCTCGAGGAAACCGGTCTCCACCGCGCGGCCCCAGACGTTCTGGTCGACGGAGAACGGCGAGCGCTTGCTGACGTTGATCGGGATCGCGTTGTCCTCGGCGAAGGCGATGGCCTTCTCCCGCGTCCAGGCGTAGTCGCGGACCGGGGCCAGCACCTGGAGATCCGGTGCCAGCGAGGCGAATCCGACTTCGAAACGCACCTGGTCGTTGCCCTTGCCGGTGCAGCCGTGCGCGACGATTCCACCTCCGTGCTCGCGGGCGGCGGCCACCAGGTGCTTGACGATCAGCGGCCGGCTCAGCGCGGACACCAGCGGGTAGCGGTCCATGTAGAGCGCGTTGGACTGGATGGCCGGCAGGCAGTACTGCTCGGCGAACTCGTCGCGGGCGTCGACGACGACGGCCTCGACCGCACCGCAGTCCATCGCACGCCGGCGCACCACCTCCATGTCCTCCCCGCCCTGGCCGAGGTCGATGGCCACGGCGACGACCTCACGGCCGGTCTCCTTGCCGATCCAGCTGATGGCCACCGAGGTGTCCAGTCCGCCGGAGTAGGCCAGGATGACGCGCTCGCTCATGGGTGCTCCTTCATGGGTTCGGGGGTTGGCGGATCGTCTCGAACATGGCGGCCAGTTGCGCGCCGGTCATCGGCTCGCGGGCCACCACCAGGATGGTGTCGTCGCCGGCGATGGTGCCGACCACCTCCGGCAACGATGCCCGGTCGACGGCACTGGCCAGGTAGTGCGCCGCACCGGGAGGGGTGCGCAGCACGGCGAGGTTGGCGCTGGCGTCGGTGGACACCAGCAGCTCACCGAGCAGCCGGTGCAGCCGGTCGGTGCCGCCGGACACCCCGCGCACCGGACTGCCGTCCTCGGGCACGACGTAGACGCCGACGCCGCCGTCGGCGCCGCGCAGCTTGACCGCGCCCAGTTCCTCGAGGTCGCGCGACAGCGTCGCCTGGGTGACCTCGATGCCGTCGTCGGCCAGCAGGGCGGCCAACTCGGTCTGGCTGTGCACCGGGCGGGCGGCCAGGATCGCGACGATGCGGGCCTGCCGGCCCACCCGGGTGGCGGCGACCTCGGACTTCATCGTGGGCGCCTCTCCAGCAGCCACACCAGCAGAGCCTTCTGGGCGTGCAGCCGGTTCTCGGCCTCCTCCCACACCGCACTATGCGGGCCGTCGATCACCTCGTCGGTGATCTCCTCGCCGCGGTGGGCCGGGAGACAGTGCAGCACAACGACTTCCGGATCAGCGTGTGCCAGCAGGCCGGCGTTGAGCTGAAAGGGCCGGAAAGGAGCGACCCGGTCCAGTCCGTCGTTCTCCTGACCCATCGAGATCCAGGTGTCGGTGACCAGCACGTCAGCGCCGCGGGCGGCGGCCTGCGGGTCGTCGGTGACGGTGACACTGCCCCCGGTCAGGGCGGCGCGGGCCTGCGCGGCGGCCACGACGGAGGCGTCGGGGGCGAAACCGGCCGGCGCGGCGACGGTGACGTGCAGTCCGGCGGTGACGCCGCCGAGCATCAGTGAGTGCGCCATGTTGTTGGCGCCATCGCCGAGGTAGGCCAGCCGCAGGCCGGCAAGCGCGCCCTTGCGTTCGGCGATGGTCTGCAGGTCGGCCAGAACCTGGCAGGGGTGGAACTGGTCGGAGAGCGCGTTGACGACCGGAACCGTTGCCGCCGCTGCCATCTCGTCGAGCCGATCCTGCCCGAAGGTCCGCCAGACGATCGCGTCGACGTAGCGCGACAGAACCCGGCCGGTGTCGGCCAGGGTCTCGTCGCGGCCGAGTTGGGTGGAACGGCCGTCCACCACGACGGCATGCCCGCCGAGTTGGGCGATACCCATCTCGAAGGAGAACCTGGTGCGGGTGGAGTTCTTGTCGAAGATCACCGCCACCCCGCGCGGACCGTCGAGGGGACGGCGGCTGAACGGGGACCCCTTGAGGTCGGCCGCCAGTGCGAGCACCTCGGCCTGTTCGGCGGGTGTCAGGTCGTCGTCGCGCAGGAAGTGCCGGGTCACGACGACCTCGCGGCGGAGTCGAGAATGCCCGGTAGTGCGTCGAGGAAACTCTCGATCTGCGCGTCGGTCACGACCAGTGGCGGGGCCAGCCTGACGACGTCGGGGGCGGCGGCATTGACCAGGAATCCCGCAGTGCGGGAGGAGGTTTCGACGGCCTTGGCCTGCGGGGCGCTCAACACGATCCCCTGTAGCAGGCCGCGGCCCCGGACGTGGTCGACCAGCGGGTGGTGCAGCGCCTCGATGCCGTCGTGCAGGGTCTTGCCCAGCAGCCCGGCGCGGCTCACCAGGTCCTGCTCGGCCAGCACCCGCAGCACCGCGCAGGCGGCCGCGGCGCAGACCGGGTTGCCGCCGAAGGTGCTGCCGTGCATGCCGGGCGTCATCAGGTCGATGGCCGGGCCGATCGCCAGGCACGCCCCGATCGGCAGGCCGCCGCCCAGGCCCTTGGCCATGGTCACCACGTCGGGGCTGATGCCGTCGTACTGGTGGGCGAAGAAGGTTCCGGTGCGCCCGACCCCGGTCTGCACCTCGTCGAGGACCAACAGTGCGCCGTGCCGGTCGGTGATCTCGCGGGCGGCGGCCAGGTAGCCTGCCGGCGGGACCACGACGCCGCCCTCCCCCATGATCGGCTCGAGGAACACCGCCGCGGTTTCGGCGTCGACCGCGGCCTGCAGTGCCGCCATGTCGCCGTAGGGAACGTGGGTGACATAGCCGGGCAGCGGCCGGAAGGGTTCCTGTTTGGCGGGCTGGCCGGTCAGCGCCAGCGCTCCCATGGTGCGGCCGTGGAACGATCCCTGGGCGGCGACGATCTTGGTGCGGCCGGTCAGCCGGGTGATCTTGAACGCCACCTCGTTGGCCTCGGCACCGGAGTTGCAGAAGAACACCCGGGCCGGCAGCCCGAGATGGGCGACGAGCGCCTCGGCGAGGGCCACTCCGGGCTCGGTGGCGTACAGGTTGGAGACGTGGCCCAGGGTGTTGAGCTGGGTGGTGACGGCCTCGACGACCGCCGGGTGGCGGTGGCCGAGGATGGTGACGGCGATGCCGGCCAGCAGGTCGACGTAGGTGTTGCCGTCGACGTCGGTGACCACCGCGCCGTCCCCGCTGACCAGTGCCAGCGGCGGGGTGCCGTAGTTGTTCATCATCACCGACTGCCAGCGGTCCAGCAGCGGGGCGCTCACGAGGCCACCACCGTGGTTCCGGCGCGCTCGCCGCGCAGCACGGCCAGCACGCTGTGCGCGACGCGCCCGTCGATGACGTGAGCGCTGGGCACGCCGGCGTCGACCGCACGCAGGCAGGCCTCGATCTTGGGCACCATGCCCTCCTCCAGGCGGGGCAGCAGGCCGGCCAGGGTGACGGTGTCGATCCGGCTGACCAGGGAGGCGCGGTCGGGCCAGCGGGTGTAGAGGCCCTCGACGTCGGTGAGCATCACCAGCGTCTGCGCACCCAGTGCCTCGGCGACCGCGGCCGCGGCGGTGTCGGCGTTGATGTTGTGCACCACCCCGTCGGCGTCGGGTCCGATGGTCGAGACCACCGGGATGCGTCCGGCGCCGATCAGGTCGGCCAGCAGCGCGGTGTCGACCTTGCCGACATCGGCGACCAGACCGATGTCGCACTCCACGCCGTCGACGGTGACTGTGCGGCGGACCGCGGTGAAGGTCCGGGCGTCCTCGCCGGTGATGCCGACGGCGTACGGTCCGTGCGCGTTGATGAGGTTGACCAGTTCGCGGCCGACCTGGCCGAAGAGCACCATGCGCGCGACATCGAGCACTTCGGGGGTGGTGACCCGGAAACCGCCCTTGAACTCTCCGGAGATGCCCAGTCTCTTGAGCATCGCGCTGATCTGCGGGCCGCCGCCGTGCACCACTACCGGGTGGACGCCGGCATCACGCAGCGCCGCCATGTCGGCGGCGAACGCGGTCTTGAGCGCGTCGTCGGTCATGGCGTTGCCGCCGTACTTGACGACGACGATCTTGTCCCGCAGTGCGTTCAGCGTCATGAGCTGTAGGCCGAGTTCTCTTCGACGTAGGCGTGCGAGAGGTCGGTGGTGCGGATGGTGGCCTCGCCACCACCGAGTTTGAGGTCGACGCGAACGGCGATGTCCGGACCGGACAGGTCGACCTCGCGGGCTCCGGGCGCCCCGGCGCCGTCGACGCAGACCGGGGTCCCGTTGAACGACACCGCGATCCGGGCCGGGTCGATCTCGAAGGGCGCCATGCCGACCGCGGCGAGCACCCGCCCCCAGTTCGGGTCGGAGCCGAACATCGCCGTCTTCACCAGACTGTCGCGGGCGACGGCGCGGGCGGCGGCGGCGGCGTCGTCCTCACTCGGCGCGCCGGCGACGGTGATCGACACCCGCTTGGTCACCCCCTCGGCGTCGGCCTGCATCTGCGCGCACAGGTCCTCGCACACCCGCAGCACCGCGTCGTCGAGATGCTCCTGGGTGGGCCGGATCTCACTGGCCCCGGAGGCCATCAGCAGCACGGTGTCGTTGGTCGAGCAGCTGCCATCGACGTCGAGCCGGTCGAAGGTGCGCGCGGTCGCCCGGCGCAGCGCGTTGTCCAGGGCGGCGGCGTCGGCGACCGCGTCGGTGGTCAGCACGCACAGCATGGTGGCCAGCGAGGGGGCCAGCATGCCGGCGCCCTTGGCCATTCCGCCGACCGTCCAGTTCTCGGCCGAGCCCGGCGCATGATGCAGCGCAACCTGTTTGGGTACGGTGTCGGTGGTCATGATGGCCCGGGCCGCGTCGTCACCGCCGAGCAGTCCGGCGTGGATCTCGTGCACGATCTCGGTGATCCCGGCCAGCAGGCGGTCCATCGGCAGCCGGTCGCCGATCAGTCCGGTGGAGCAGACCGCCACCTCGATCGGACCCGTCTCGGTGCCCCAGTTGGACAGCGTCCGGGCCACCGCCTCCGCGCAGGTGTGGGTGTCCTGGAATCCCGGCGGCCCGGTGCAGGCGTTGGCGCCGCCGGAGTTCAGCAGCACCGCACGCAGCCGGCCGGTGGTAAGCGCCTGGCTGGTCCACAGCACCGGGGCCGCCCTGACCTGAGTGCGGGTGAACACCCCGGCCGCGGCGTAGTCGGGCCCCTCGTTGAACACCAGGGCCAGGTCCAGGGCACCGGACTTCTTGATGCCGGCGGCGATCCCGGCGGCGCGGAATCCGGCCGGCGCGGTGACACCCTGGGAGCGCAACAGTCTCATGGCGCCACCCCCACCACAGACAGTCCCTGCGTCTCGGGCAGGCCCAGCGCCAGGTTCATCGACTGCACCGCCGCGCCCGCGGTGCCCTTGACCAGGTTGTCGATCGCGCAGACCGCGACGAGGACGCCGGCGTCGGCGTCCACGGCGACCGCCAACTGGGCGGCGTTGCTGCCGATGACCGAGCCGGTCTGCGGCAGCCGCCCCTCAGGGAGCAGATAGACGAAAGGCTCTGCGTCGTAGGCCTTTTCGTAGGCCTCACGGACCTGCCCCGACGACGCCGCGGTGGGGGTGGTGCAGGTGGCCAGGATGCCGCGGGCGGTGGGGATGAGCACCGGGGTGAACGACACCGTGACCGGTCTGTCGGTGACCGCGCGCAGGCCCTGGGCGATCTCCGGGGTGTGCCGGTGCACGCCGGCGATGTTGTAGGCCCGCGCCGAGCCGATGACCTCCGAGGCCAGCAGGTCCACCTTGGCCGCGCGGCCCGCCCCCGAGGTTCCGCTGACCGCGACGACGGTGACCGCCGGGTCGGCCAGTCCGGCGGCGACGGCCGGTACCAGCGCCAGCAGGGCCGCGGTCGGATAGCAGCCCGGCACCGCGATGCGGGTGGCGCCGCGCAGGGCGTCACGTCCGCCGGGCAGTTCGGGCAGCCCGTAGGGCCAGCTGCCGGCGTGCTCGGAGCCGTAGAAGC
The DNA here is from genome assembly GCF_046095365.1 of Mycobacterium sp. Lineage (GTDB taxonomy): Bacteria > Actinomycetota > Actinomycetes > Mycobacteriales > Mycobacteriaceae > Mycobacterium. The sequence continues at coordinate 4,730 of NZ_JBJTJF010000037.1, read as the reverse complement.
GAGTCCAGTCGCCGGGGTCGGTCAGCCGGAAATCGGCGCCGCAGTCGATGACGACGGTTTGCGGCCCGAGTTGTCCGGCTATCTCGGCCGAGTTCCCGTGCGGCAGCGCCAGGAACACCACGTCGTGGCCGGACAGCACGTGGACGTCGGTCGGCTCGAGCACCCGCTCGCTCAGCGGCAGCAGGTGCGGGTGGTGCTCACCGAGCCGGGTTCCCGCGCTGGCCGCCGCGGTGAGCGCGCCGATCCGCAGCGAGCCTTCGGCGTACCCGGGATGGCCGAGGAGCAGCCGCAGAATCTCGCCGCCGGCGTACCCGCTGGCACCGGCCACCGCCACAGTCGTCACCGCGCCATTCTGCATTATTATGCGTAACACTGCAACTTCATAAAGCCGGGAAACTTGTCGGGGTGTCGAACTAATGTTCGATATATGGAGATGCGGACCGCGGACGTCGAGGCGGTGGTGGCCGCGCTGGACGAGCTTGAGATGGCGTGGGACAAGCTGGCCTCGCTGCCGGTTCAGGCGCTGGGATCTGTACAGACACTGGACATCTTGGACCGGCTGGAGGTCCATCGGCGCCGGCAGCCCGCGACCGAGAACGCGCTTCTGGCCCACCTTCAGTCTCAGTCCGCCCCGAAGGACCTGGGCGCCAAGTCGTGGCGCGCGGTGCTGTCCCAACGACTGGGCATCAGCGGATCCGATGCGGGCCGCCGCCTCGCCGAGTCAGCCCAACTCGGGCCGCGGCGCGGCGTCACCGGCGAACCACTGGAACCACAACTACCCGGAACCGCAGCCGCGCAGGCGCGCGGGGAGATCGGCACCGAGCACGTCACGGTGATCCGCGACTTCATGGAGCAGCTCCCGGCGGAGGTCGACCCGGCCACCCGGTCAGCGGCCGAATCTCAGCTGGCAGGGCTCGCTGGCGGCCTGACCCCGGAGGGGTTGCGCAAGGTCGCCCGCCAGTTGATGGGCTACCTCGACCAGGACGGCACGCTCGACGACGAACGGGAGCATGCCCGCAAGCGCAGCCTCATCATCGGGCGTCAGGAACTCGACGGCATGAGCCGCATCACGGGGTGGCTCGATCCCGAACTGAGGGCCACACTGGATGCCGTCTTCGCCAAACTCGCCGCACCCGGATACTGCAATCCCGACGACGACACACCCTGCGTGGACGGCGTTCCATCGCAAGACCAGATCACCAACGACACCCGGAGCGGCCCGCAGCGCACCCACGACGCGCTGCAGACCGTGTGCCGGGCGATGCTGTCATCCGGGAAGTTGGGCCAGCACCATGGGCTCCCGGTCACGATCGTGGCGACCACCACGCTTTCCGAGCTCAGTGCGGCAGCGGGGCGTGCCCATACCGGCGGGGGCACGCAGTTGCCGGTCCCCACGCTCATCCGAATGGCCGCAGATGCCCACCCCTATCTCGCGCTCTTCCACAGCGCCCGAGAGATCCAGCTGTACTACGGACGGACGCGACGGACCGCGAGCCCAGGTCAGCGCCTGGTCCTGTCCGCTATTGAGCGGGGATGCACGAAACCGGGCTGCACGGCTCCCCCCAACCGGTGCCAGGTCCACCACGCCGAACGCGACTGGCAGCACGGCGGCAACACCGATGTCGACGAACTCACCTTGGCCTGCGGCTGCGACAACCGCCTGGTCGAAGACACCCCGACCGGCTGGACCACCCGAAAGCGCAGGATTGACAACCGAACTGAGTGGATCTCCCCGCCACACCTGGAGCGGGGGCAAGGCCGCGTCAATCTGTACCACCATCCCGAGGAGGTACTGCGGGCCGACGACGACCCGGGATAGCGCCGACGGCGACAACCCTGCGCCCGAGCCAAGGGCCGTCCTAATACGTTGCCCCCGAACCCCATTGCATCATGCTGGTCGGATCGGGTTCGCTAACTCCGAAGTCGGGCGCCTAGCCGGTCAGCAGCGGTGGCCAGGGCAGCGTCGCGGGCAGCACTGGCCTCGTCCTCGGTCAGGGTGCGGTCGGCGGCCCGGAATCGCAGGGCCAGGGTGAGCGACTTGCGCCCCGGCCCGATCTGCGGGCCGGTGTAGACGTCGAACAGCGCGACGTCCTCGAGCAGGTCACCGGCGCCGTCGCGGACCGCGTCGATCACCGCCTGCGCGGCGACGTCGTCTGCCACCACCAGGCTCAGATCCTGGAAGACCGCCGGGAACGGGGAGACCCGCGGGGCGGGCAGGCTCTCCGCCAGCGGCACGTCATCGAGGTTGATCTCGACCGCACAGCAGCCCCTGGGCAGACCGGACCGTTCGACGACCGAGGGGTGCAACTGCCCGGCGTGGCCGACCACCCGGCCATCGACGACCACCTCCGCGCAACGCCCCGGATGCCAGGGCAGGTGGCGGGCCGGCCGCAGGGTCACCTGCACTCCGGCGGCCCGGGCGATCACCCGCGCTGCCTCGAAGGCGTCGGCCGCCTCGGCCGGCCGCCCGGGCCCCCACGGGCCGCGCGGCTCGCGCAGCCCGGCCAGCACAGCGCCGACGTGCACCGGCTGGTGCGGCAGTGCCGCGTCGAGCGCCGCTATCTCGGCCTCGGTGGGCCGACGGTCGGTCGGGATCAGCCCGATGGCCCGGGTGTGCTCGGTGGGCTGCACGACCTGGGCGACGGAGAACAGCGCGACGTCTCCGAAGCCGCGGGACACGTTGCGGGACAACGCCTCAAGGAGAGCCGGTAGCAGCGTGGTGGCCAGTTCCGGCCGGTCGGCCTCCAGCGGGTTGAGCACCGCGGAGGTGTTCCGGCGCGAATCACCGGCATCCAGGCCCCACTGGTCGAAGACCCCGGCGGGCAGGAACGGGGTGGGCAGCACCTCGACGAACCCGGCCAGAGCCAGCGCCCGGCCGATCGCGCGGCGACGCTTCTGGCCGGCGGTCAGGCCGCGCCCGGCCGGGGCCGACGGCAGCACCGACGGGATCACGTCGAGGCTCTCCAACCGCAGCACCTCCTCGACGAGGTCGGCGGGCTGGACGAGGTCGGGTCGCCAACTGGGCGGGGTGACGACGAGCACGGCCGGATCGGAGTCGGCGTGAACGCGGGCGCCGATCTGGGTCAGCCGCGCCACGGTCGCGCCGTCGGGGTAGCTCACCCCGGCGGTGCGGTCGGGCAGGTCGACGGGCATCCGCACCGGCGGGGGCGAGAAGTCCTCCCGCGGCGGGTCGCCGCGCCAGTCGGTGAGTCTGGGTTGGGCTGTGCCGCCGGTGATCTCGGCCAGCAGAGCCGCGCAGCGGTCGATCGCGGCGACGGATACGGCCGGGTCGACCGAACGCTCGTAGCGGCGGCCGGCCTCGCTGACCAGATGCAGCCGCCGGATGGTCCGCGACACCGCCGCCGGGTCCCAGACGGCGGCCTCCAGCAGCACGTCGGTGGTCTCGGGGTCGATCTCGGTGGTGCCCGCGCCCATCACCCCGCCGATGGCGGCGACGGCGGCGTCGTCGGCGATCAGCACGTCGGCCGGGTCCAGCGTGCGCTTGACGTCGTCCAGGGTCACCACGGTCTCCCCCGGCCGGGCGAACCGCACGGTGAAGTCGCCGCGGATCCGGCTCTGGTCGTGGGCATGCATCGGGTGGCCGAGTTCGAGCATCACGTAGTTGGTGACGTCGACCGCCGGCGAGATCGGCCTGATCCCGCAGAGCAGCAGGCGCCGGCGTAACCACCACGGCGACTGCGCCTTCGGGTCGATTCCGGTGACCGGGCGCAGCGCGAACCGGCTGACGCCTGTTCCGGGCTCGACGGTCACCGGCAGCGCCGGCCCCTCGACCGGCAGCGCCGCGACGTCGGCGGGGTCGACGAAGTTCAGGTCGTAGGCGCAGGCGATCTCTCGCGCGATGCCGCGCACCGACATGCAGTAGCCGCGGTCGGGGGTGACGGCGAGGTCGAACACCACATCATCCAGGCCGAGCACCGGGATGGCGTCGGCGCCGGGTTCGGCGGTATCGGCGGGCAGCACCAGGATGCCGGAATGATCGGTCCCCAGACCCAGTTCGGCCGCCGAGCAGATCATGCCGTCGGAGGTGCGGCCGTAGGTCTTCCGGGTGGCGATCCGGAAGTCGCCGGGCAACACCGCTCCGGGCAGCGCCACCACCACCAGGTCACCGACGGCGAAGTTCGCCGCACCGCAGACGATCTCGCGGTCCTCGGTCTCCCCGACAGCCACCGTGCAGGCCCGGATCGGCTTCTTGAAATCGGCGAGTTCCTCGATCGTCGTCACCCGGCCGACGCGGAGCGGGCCGGTGACCGGGCCCAGCGTGATGACGTCCTCCACTTCATGGCCGACCCGGATCAGCGCCTGCTCCAGATCGTGCGGGTCGACGTCCCAGCCCGGGGCGCCCCGCTGCACCACCTCGCGCAGCCAGCTGTACGGAAGCCGCATTACAGACCCACCCCGAACGGCAGCGAGAACCGGACGTCACCTTCGACCATGTCGCGCATGTCGGGGATGCCGTTGCGGAACTGCAGGGTCCGCTCCAATCCGCAGCCGAAGGCGAACCCGGAGTACACCTGCGGGTCGACGCCCGCGGCGCGCAGCACGTTCGGGTTGACCATGCCGCAGCCGCCCCACTCGACCCAGCCGGGTCCGCCCTTCTTGTCGGGAAACCAGATGTCCACCTCGGCCGACGGCTCGGTGAACGGGAAGAAGTGCGGCCGCATCCGGGTGCGGGCGTCCGGACCGAATTCCGATCGGGCGAACGCGTCCAG
>NZ_JBJTJF010000036.1:0-15017 GCF_046095365.1 Mycobacterium sp. | reverse complement strand
CTCGGCGATGGCCGGGGCCCAGGTCCGGGCGACCGCCGCCGCCGTCGAGGAAGGCGCCCTGGCGCAGCTGGACGGCGCGCGGCCGCGGACCGTCATCTGGCTGGCCGGCCGCGGCCCGGCCGAGGCCGCCGGCGCGATGCTCGCGGCTGCCCTGGGCGCCCGGGCCGGCGAGCCGCTGGTGCCGGCGTCCGACACGCTGCCGTGGATCGGACCGCTGGACGTGCTCGTCGTCGCCGGCGACGACCCCGGCGATCCGACGCTGGTGGCCGCCGCCGCCACCGCCGTCAAGCGCGGCGCCCGGGTGGTGGTGGCCGCGCCGTTCGAGGGTCCGCTGCGCGATGCCACCGCGGGCCGGGCGGCGGTGCTGGCGCCGCGGCTGTGGGTCCCCGAGGAGTTCGGGCTGAGCCGCTACCTCGCCGCCGGGCTGGCCGTGCTCGCGGCGGTGGACCCGGCTTTCGACTCCGCCCTGGGCGCGCTGGCCGACGAACTCGACGCCGAGTCGCTGCGCAACAGCGCGTTCCGCGAGGTCTTCACCAACCCGGCCAAGCTGCTGGCCGAGCGGATGTCACACCGGCCGGTGGTGCTGGCCGGTGACTGCGCGGCCACCCGTGCGCTGGCCCGGCACGCCGGCGCGGTCCTCCCGGTCGTAGCCGTCCTCGGCCTGCTCCGGGCTCGGGTGCGCCTGCAGCGACAGCGGTTCGTCGGCGGCGAGCACCTTGACCAGGAAAGGCAGCACGTCGCCGAAGCGGCGCCGCACCGCGGGGCCCAGTTCGCCGTCCGGGTCGGCGGCGATCGCGTCGATCAGAGACGTCTGACCGCCGGGGCCCTCCAGCACGGCCGGGCCGCCGGGATGGGCCCCGAACCACAGTTCGGCCTCCGGGTGCGCGGTCGGCGCCGGCCGCCCGGTGAACTCGGCGATCGCGGTTCGCGAACCCCACGCGTAGGTGCGGACGGCTCCGTGTATCAGTTGCACTGTTCGCTAACCCCCTGTCAGTCCCAGGTACACCGCGGCCATCTCCAACCGCACCGCCAGCGTGGCCAGCTGCTGTTCGGCGCCGGCGTTGCCCGCCGGCACCGAGCCCGCCTCCCCGACGTCCTCGACCCCCACCAGGTCGACGTCGGCGCCGGAGATCCGCGCGGACAGCACCTGGCGCTCGTCGGCGAGGGCCAGCGCCAGCACCCGCGGACGGGCCGGCAGCGGGCCGTCGAACTCCTCGTCGTGGAACAGTGCGTCGACCGGGTCGGTGGGCCCGCCGCCGTCTGCGCGGCGCAACGCCGCGAGCGCGTCGGCCAGTCCGGCGGCCGCCACCGGCCGGCCGGCGACCCGCAGCAGCACCGCGCCGGCGTGCCGGTCACCTCGCCGGTGCGCAACTATCGCGACCGCAATCCCAAGCCCGAACTGCTGGTGGCGCTCTCGGAGTTCGACGCGCTGGCCGGCTTCCGGCCGGCCGCGCTGACGCACGAGTTCATGCGCGCGCTTGCCGTACCCGAACTCGACCCCTACGTCGCACTGCTGTCCGGAGAGTCCGACGCCGCCGGCCTGCGGGCGCTTTTCACCACCTGGATCACCGCGCCGCAGCCCTACATCGACACTCTGATCTCCGCCGTCCTGGAGGGTGCGGTGCGCTACATCCGTTCGGGGGCAACCGAATACGCCAGCGAGGCCAGAACGATACTTGAGCTCGGTGAGCGTTATCCCGGGGACGCCGGCGTGCTGGCCGCGCTGCTGCTCAACCGGATCGCGCTGCGCCCCGGCGAGGGCATCTTCCTGCCCGCGGGCAACCTGCACAGCTACCTCAACGGTGTGGCGATGGAGGTGATGGCCAACTCCGACAACGTCCTTCGCGGCGGGCTGACACCCAAACACGTCGACGTACCCGAACTGCTGCGGGTGCTGGACTTCAACCCGGTTCCCGACGCCCGGGTGGGCACCCGCCGGGACGGCATCGAGCTGATCTACAACACCCCGACGGCGGAGTTCGCCGCATCCCAGTTGACCCTCGACGGAGAGGACCTGGGGCGGGAGATCGAGGCGCCGTCGCGCCACGCCGGCCCGCAGATCCTGGTCTGCACGCAGGGGTCGGTGACCGCCCGGGGCAATGCCGGGGACGGCGCAGGTGTGCGCATCGACCGCGGCCAGGCGGCCTGGGTGGCCGCCGATGACGTCCCGATCCGGGTGCAGGCCTCGGTGCCCAGCCGGGTGTTCCGCGCTACGGTTGGCCTGTGATCGCCGGTCCGGCCGGCCTTCGGGAGGGATAGGGAATGTCGGCATCCGGCAGCACCCGGGCGATCGTGGCGGCGCTGACGGCCAACGCCGGGATCGCGGTCGCCAAGTTCATCGGCTTTCTGCTCACCCGCAGCTCGTCGATGCTGGCCGAGTCGGTGCACTCGGTGGCCGACACCTCCAACCAGGCGCTGCTGCTGCTCGGTCAGCGCAAGTCCCGGCGCGACGCGACCGAGTTGCACCAGTTCGGCTACGGCCGGGCCCGGTTCTTCTACTCCTTCGTGGTGGCGCTTGTTCTGTTCTCCCTCGGCGCGGTCTTCGCGGTCTACGAGGGCTACCACAAGATCGTGCACCCCGAGCCGCTGACCGCCCCGGTGATCGCGATCGTCATCCTGCTGGTGGCCATCGGGCTGGAGTCCTACAGCTTCCGCACCGCGGTGGTGGAGTCCAGACCGCTCAAGGGGGCCGCCAGCTGGTGGCAGTTCATCCGCCAGTCGCGCAACCCCGAACTTCCGGTGGTGTTGCTGGAGGACACCGGCGCCCTGCTCGGTCTGGTCTTCGCGCTGTTCGGGGTCGGACTGACCATCCTGACCGGTGACCCGGTGTGGGACGGCGTCGGCACGCTGATGATCGGGATCCTGCTGGGGGTCATCGCAGTTGTGCTGATGATCGAGATGCACAGCCTGCTGATCGGGGAGGGCGCGACCGCGGCCGAACTCGACTCGATCCGCGGCGCCCTGGAACAGACCGAGCACGTCGATCGGATCATCCACCTGCGCACCCAGTACCTCGGACCGGAGGAGATGCTGGTCGGCGCGAAGATCGCGCTGGCGCCCACGACCGACCTGGCCACCGTCGCGTCGGCCATCGACCGGGCGGAGGCCGCGGTGCGCGCCGCCGTGCCGACCGCCACGGTGATCTACCTCGAACCCGACCTCGACAGGTCGCTGGCCCGGTAGCGTCTGCGCGCATGGCCGCCGCGCGCACCAAATCGGTCGAGCAGTCGATCAGCGACACCGACGAGCCCGAGACCCGGCTGCGCAAGGACCTCAGCTGGTGGGATCTGACGGTCTTCGGAGTGTCCGTCGTCATCGGCGCCGGCATCTTCACCGTCACCGCCACCACGTTCGGCAACATCACCGGACCGGCGCTGTCCATCTCCTTCACCATCGCCGCGGTCACCTGCGGTCTGGCCGCCCTGTGCTACGCGGAGTTCGCCTCCACCCTGCCGGTGGCCGGCAGCGCCTATACCTTCTCCTACGCGACCTTCGGCGAGTTCGTCGCCTGGATCATCGGCTGGGACCTGATCCTGGAATTCGCCGTCGGAGCGGCCGTGGTGGCCAAGGGCTGGTCGAGTTATCTTGGCACCGTCTTCGGCTTCTCAGGCGGCACAACCGATCTCGGGCCGGTCAGCTTCGACTGGGGTGCCCTGCTGATCATCAGCGTGGTGTCTGTCCTGCTGACGCTGGGCACCAAGTTGTCGTCGAATTTCTCGGCGGCGGTCACCGCCATCAAGGTCGCGGTCGTCGTGCTGGTGGTCGTCGTCGGCGCCTTCTACATCAAGCCGGAGAACTTCTCGCCGTTCATCCCGCCGGCCCAGACCGGCGAAGGGGCGGCGGGAACCGGTGTCAACCAGTCGCTCTTCTCGCTGATGACCGGAGCCGGCGGCAGCCACTACGGCTGGTACGGCGTGCTGGCCGGCGCGTCGATCGTGTTCTTCGCGTTCATCGGCTTCGACATCGTGGCCACCACCGCCGAGGAGACCCGCGACCCGCAGCGCGACGTGCCCCGCGGGATCCTGGCCTCGCTGGGCATCGTCACCGTCCTCTACATCGCGGTGTCGGTGGTGCTGTCGGGAATGGTGCGCTACACCGAACTGCAGGACACCGCGCACGGCCACGCCAACCTGGCCACCGCGTTCTCGCTCAACGGCGTCAACTGGGCTGCGGTGATCATCTCCATCGGTGCGCTGGCCGGTCTCACCACGGTGGTGATGGTGATCATGCTCGGCCTGTCGCGGGTGTTCTTCGCGATGGCGAGGGACGGCCTGCTGCCGCGCCGCCTGGCCCGGACCGGCTCGCGCGGAACCCCGGTGCGGATCATGGTCCTCATCGCCGTCCTCATCGCCGTGGCGGCGTCGCTGTTCCCGATGTCCAAACTGGAGGAGATGGTCAACGTCGGGACGCTGTTCGCCTTCGTCCTGGTCTCCGCCGGGGTGATCGTGCTGCGGCGCACCCGGCCCGATCTGGACCGCGGCTTCCGGGCGCCGTTCGTGCCGGTGCTGCCGGTGCTGTCGATCCTGGCCTGCCTGTGGCTGATGCTCAATCTGACCGCGCTCACCTGGATCCGGTTCGTGGTGTGGATGGCGGTGGGTGTCGCGGTATACGCGCTCTACGGCTACCGGCACTCGGTCCTCGGCCAGCGCCTGGCCGCCGGTACGCCGGCCGCGCGCTAGGTGGGGGAGAGCCTGCGCGACACGGTGCTCGACGCGATGCGCCGGGAGTTGCTGCGCACGGACTGGTCGGCGATCACGCTCTCCGAGGTGGCGAGGTCGGCCGGCGTGAGCCGGCAGACCATCTACAACGAGTTCGGCTCGCGCCAGGGTCTGGCCCAGGCCTACGCGCTTCGGCTGGCCGACCGGCTGGTCGACGACATCGACAGCGCGATCGTCTCCAACGTCGGCAACGTCTACGGTGCGTTCCTGGCCGGGTTCCGGTCGTTCTTCGCCGCCTCGGCCGCCGACCCGCTGGTCATCTCCCTGCTGAACGGGGCCGCCAAACCCGATCTGCTGCAGATCATCACCACCGGCAGCGGTCCGATCATCACCCACTGCTCGAGCCGGCTCGCCGGGGCGCTGGTCGACAGCTGGGTGCAGGCCCCCGCCGAGGACGCCGGGGTGCTGGCCCGCGCGATCGTGCGCCTGGCCATCAGCTACGTGTCGATGCCGCCGGAGGCCGATCACGACGTCGCCGCCGACCTCGCCCGGCTGATGACGCCGTTCGCCGAGCGCTACGGGGGCGCCGGGGTGCGATCAGAGGCCGATTAGTGGCTGTGAGCTGGGCCGGGTTACCGTGTTCGCCATGACTTCCCTGCAGACCATGACCGCAGACTCCCGCAACGGCATCGACTACAAGGTCGCCGACCTCTCGCTCGCCGAGTTCGGCCGCAAGGAGATCCGGCTGGCCGAGCACGAGATGCCGGGCCTGATGGCGTTGCGCCGCGAGTACGCCGACGTGCTGCCGCTCAAGGGCGCCCGGATCTCCGGTTCGCTGCACATGACCGTGCAGACCGCGGTGCTGATCGAGACGCTGGTCGCTCTCGGCGCCGAGGTCCGCTGGGCGTCGTGCAACATCTTCTCCACCCAGGACCATGCCGCCGCCGCCGTCGTCGTCGGCCCCAACGGCACCCCCGAGCAGCCGCTGGGAACCCCGGTGTTCGCCTGGAAGGGTGAGTCGCTGGAGGAGTACTGGTGGGCCGCCGAGCAGATGCTCACCTGGCCGGGTGAACCGGCGAACATGATCCTCGACGACGGCGGTGACGCCACCATGCTGGTGCTGCGCGGCGCGCAGTTCGAGCGGGCCGGCGTGGTTCCCCCCGGCGAGGACGACGACTCCGCGGAGTACACGGTCTTCCTCAACCTGCTGCGCGACAGCCTCAAGGCCGACCCGCACAAGTGGACCCGCATCGCCGACTCGGTCAAGGGCGTCACCGAGGAGACCACCACCGGCGTGCTGCGCCTCTACCAGTTCGCCGCGGCCGGCGAACTGGTCTTCCCGGCGATCAACGTCAACGACTCGGTCACCAAGAGCAAGTTCGACAACAAGTACGGCACCCGGCACTCGCTGATCGACGGCATCAACCGCGGCACCGACGTGCTGATCGGCGGCAAGGCCGCGCTGGTCTGCGGCTACGGCGACGTCGGCAAGGGCTGCGCCGAGGCGCTCAAGGCCCAGGGCGCGCGGGTGGCGGTCACCGAGATCGACCCGATCAACGCCCTGCAGGCGATGATGGACGGCTTCGAGGTCAAGACCGTCGACGAGGCCATCGGCTGGGCCGACATCGTCGTCACCGCCACCGGCAACAAGGACATCATCACCCTCGATCACATGCGGGCCATGAAGGACAAGGCGATCCTGGGCAACATCGGCCACTTCGACAACGAGATCGAGATGGCCCGCCTCGAGCGCGACCCGGCCATCCGCCGGATCAACATCAAGCCCCAGGTCGACGAATTCGTCTTCCCCGACGGGCATTCCATCATCGTGCTCAGCGAGGGCCGGCTGCTCAACCTGGGCAACGCCACCGGCCACCCGTCGTTCGTGATGAGCAACAGCTTCTCCAACCAGGTGATCGCCCAGATCGAACTGTGGACCAAGAACGACGAGTACGACAACGAGGTCTACCGGCTGCCCAAGATCCTCGACGAGAAGGTCGCGCGCATCCACGTCGAGGCGCTCGGCGGTTCGCTGACGAAGCTGACCAAGGATCAGGCCGAGTACATCAACGTCGACGTCGAGGGCCCTTACAAGCCGGAGCATTACCGCTACTGACCCGCGTCCCCGGTGGTAGCTTGCGGCCGTGGCTGACACGGCGCGGTGGGGTGCGCTGCTGGCCGCCCTGCTCATCGCCGGACTCCCGGGTCCCGCACGTGCGCACGCCGACGACCCCTACCACCCGGACGACCCGTACTACAACGACGACGAGTACACCGCCTTCTACACCCCGCCCGATCCGCTGCCGCCGGGCCGGCCCGGAGACCTGATCCGCACCGAGGCGTCGGCGCTGGTGCTCGAACCGTCCGGACAGCTGGGCGCCATCATGGCCACCGGCACCCGGATCATGTACCGCAGCGTCGACTCGCGGGGGAACCCGATGGCGGTGACCGGCACCTACTTCGAGCCGTACAACCCGTGGCCGGGGGCCGGTCCGCGGCCGCTGCTGGTCTACGGCCCGGGCACCCAGGGCCTGGGCGACCAGTGCGCGCCGTCGCGCCAGTTCAACCAGGGCGTTCACTTCGCGCCCTTTCTGGACCTGGCGTTCAACTACGAGGCGTTGTACGTCTCGACCCTGGTCGCCCGCGGCTTCGCCGTGGTGATGACCGACTACCAGGGCCTGGGCACGCCAGGGGTGCACACCTACGTCAACCGGGTCGCCGAGGCCGACGCCATGCTCGACGCCGGCCGCGCGGCGATGCGGCTGCCCGGAACCTCGCTCCACCCGAACGGCCCGGTGGCGCTGATGGGCTACTCCCAGGGCGGCGGGGCGTCGGCGGCCGCGGCCGAACTCGCCCCGGACTACGCCCCCGAACTCAACATCGTCGGAGCGGTGGCCGGTGCGCCGCCGGCGGACCTGCTCGAGCAGATCCCGTTCACCGACGGCAGCGTGCTGGCCGGGGTGATCGGCTACGCGCTGAACTCGGCGATCGCCACCTACCCCGAGTACACCGCCACGATCCGCGCCACCCTGACCCCGATGGGGGAAAAGCTGCTGGCGGACACCGCCACCCAGTGCATCGCCGAGACGGTCCTGCGGTTCCGGTTCAAGCACCTGCAGGACTTCTTCGCCGCCGACGTCTCCGAGGTGGCCGGCAACCCGCTGTTCCGCGCGGTTTTCGAGGCCCAGAAGCTGGGGCGGCTGCGGCCGCAGGCGCCGGTCTTCATCCTCTCCAACCGGTACGACCCGCTGGTGCCGTGGGGCCCGGCCGCCCAACTGGGCCGGGACTGGTGCGCCCGGGGCGCCGACGTCCAGTTCTGGACCAACGAGCAACCGCCGCTGTTCAACAAGCTCGCCGTCAACCACGCGCTGCCGTTCCTGGTCGACGGGGAGCGGGTCATGCAATGGCTGGCCGACCGGTTCAACGCGGCGCCGACGACACCGAACTGCGGAGCGTTCTGACAGGTGGTCGCCGGGCTAGGCTCTCCGGCGTGCTGATCGTGATCGAGGGCCTCGACGGCGCGGGCAAGCGAACCCTGGGCGGCGGCCTGGCACGCGCGTTCGCCGACGCCGGCCGCTCGGTGGGCACGCTGGCCTTTCCCCGCTACGGGCAGTCCGTCACCGCCGACCTGGCCAGCGAGGCCCTGCACGGCCGGCACGGCGACCTGGCCGGCTCGGTGTATGCGATGGCGGTGCTGTTCGCCCTGGACCGGGCCGGGGCCAGGGATCGGATCGGCGCGCTGTGCACAAGCCACGACGTGGTCATCCTGGACCGGTACGTCGCCTCCAACGCCGCCTACAGCGCCGCGCGTCTGCACCAGGACGCCGCCGGTGAGGTGGTGTCGTGGGTGGCCGACCTGGAATTCGGCCGGCTGGGCCTGCCCGAGCCGGACCGCCAGATACTGCTCGACGTCACCGTGGAACTGGCTGCTCAGCGGGCCCGCCGCCGGGCCGACGAGGACTCCGAACGGGCGCGGGACGCCTACGAGCGCGACGAGGGCCTGCAGCACCGGACCGCCGCGGTGTATGCCGGGCTGGCCGCCGCGGACTGGCACGGCCGCTGGACGGTGGCCGGCGCCGGGGTCGATCCCGGCCGGCTCGCGGCGGAACTGCTGGCTTAGCCGGGGAAAGACGCGGCGCGTGGCAGCCGGGAATTGACGCGATTCGGTGCCACTATGGACGCCATGAGGCAACGGATCCTGGTTGTTGACGACGACCCCTCGCTGGCGGAGATGCTCACCATCGTGCTGCGCAACGAGGGGTTCGAGACGGCGGTCATCGGCGATGGCACCCAAGCGCTGACCGCGGTGCGCGAGCTGCGGCCCGACCTGGTGCTGCTCGACTTGATGCTGCCCGGCATGAACGGCATCGACGTGTGCCGGGTGCTGCGCGCGGACTCCGGTGTCCCGATCGTCATGCTGACGGCCAAGACCGACACCGTCGACGTGGTGCTCGGCCTGGAGTCCGGCGCCGACGACTACGTGATGAAGCCGTTCAAGCCCAAGGAGCTGGTGGCCCGGGTGCGTGCCCGGCTGCGGCGCAACGAGGACGAGCCCGCTGAGATGCTGTCCATCGGCGACATCGAGATCGACGTGCCCGCGCACAAGGTCACCCGCGACGGCGAGCAGATCTCCCTGACGCCGCTGGAGTTCGACCTGCTGGTGGCGTTGGCGCGCAAACCGCGGCAGGTGTTTACTCGAGATGTGCTGCTCGAACAGGTGTGGGGTTACCGGCACCCCGCCGACACCCGTCTGGTGAACGTGCACGTCCAGCGGCTGCGGGCCAAGGTCGAGAGGGATCCGGAGAACCCGCAGGTGGTGCTCACCGTTCGAGGAGTGGGTTACAAGGCCGGCCCCCCGTGACGCGAAGCGCCGCCGGTGATCCCGTGACGCGGGGTTCCGGTTGATCTTCAGCACGCGGCGGCGCATGCGGCCCGGTCCGGTGGTCCGGGGCACCAGTGCGCTGAGTCGGGTGATCGGGCATATCTGGCGTCGCTCCCTGCAACTGCGCGTGGTGGTGCTCACCCTGGGCCTGTCGGCCGCGGTGATCCTGGTCCTCGGGTTCGTGCTGACCAGCCAGATCACCAACCGGGTGCTCGACGTCAAGGTGCGCGCGGCCACCGAGGAGGTGGACCGGGCCCGCGGGACCGTCAGCGGCATCGTCAGCGGGGAAGAGGCCCGCTCGCTGGATTCCAGTCTGCAGCTGGCCCGCAACACCCTGACCTCCAAGCCCGGTCAGGCGTCCGGCGCCGGGCTGGCCGGCACCTTCGACGCGGTGCTGGTGGTGCCCGGCGACGGGCCCCGGGAGGCCACCTCGGCCGGCCCGGTGGACCAGATCCCGCGTTCGCTGCGTGATTTCGTCAAGGCGGGTCAGGTCAGCTACCAGTACGCCGCCGTCCGCACCGAGGGCTTCTCCGGGCCGGCCCTGCTGATCGGCACACCCGTGCCGGCGCGGGTGAGCAATCTGGAGCTCTACCTGATCTTCCCGCTGACCAACGAGGAGAACACCATCACGCTGGTGCGCGGGACGATGGCCACCGGCGGGCTGGTGCTGTTGCTGCTGCTGGCCGGCATAGCCCTGCTGGTCTCGCGGCAGGTGGTGCTCCCGGTGCGGTCGGCGTCGCGGACCGCCGAACGCTTCGCCGAGGGCCACCTGTCCGAGCGGATGCCGGTGCGCGGCGAGGACGACATGGCGCGGCTTGCGGTGTCGTTCAACGACATGGCCGAGAGCCTGCAGCGCCAGATCACCACGCTGGAGGAGTTCGGCAACCTTCAGCGGCGGTTCACCTCCGACGTCAGCCACGAGTTGCGCACCCCGCTGACCACGGTCCGGATGGCCGCCGACCTGATCTACGACCACAGCGAGGACCTCGACCCGGCGCTGCGGCGCTCCACCGAACTGCTGGTCAGCGAACTCGACCGGTTCGAGACGCTGCTCAACGACCTGCTGGAGATCTCCCGCCACGACGCCGGCGTGGCCGAGTTGTCGGTGGAGGCCGTCGACCTGCGCTCGACGGTCGACAAGGCGCTCGGGAACGTCGGGCACCTGGCGGCCGAGACCAACATCGAACTCGAGGTCGAGGTGCCCGGGGATCCGGTCATCGCCGAGGTCGACCCGCGCCGGGTCGAGCGCATCCTGCGCAACCTCATCGCCAACGCCATCGACCACGCCGAGCACCGGCCGGTCCAGATCCGGATGGGCGCCGACGAGGACACCGTCGCCGTCACGGTCCGCGATCACGGGGTGGGCCTGCGGCCCGGCGAGGAGAAGCTGGTGTTCAGCCGGTTCTGGCGCTCTGACCCGTCCCGGGTCCGTCGCTCGGGCGGGACCGGGCTGGGTCTGGCGATCAGCATCGAGGACGCCCGGCTGCACCAGGGCAGGCTGGAGGCTTGGGGCGAGCCGGGAGAGGGAGCCTGCTTCCGGCTGACCCTGCCGCTGGTTCGCGGACACAAGGTCACTACCAGCCCGCTGCCGCTGAAACCGCCTGCGGCGGAACGACTTCGGCAGCGGGAGACCGCGGGGGAGCGGGTGTGATCCGAAGGCTGCCGGCAGCGCTGCTGGCCGGGCTGATCGCTGTTGTGCCGTCGTGCGCCGGGGTTCCGGATTCGTCGGCGCCGCAGGCGATCGGCACGGTGCAGGTACAAGCCCCCAAGCAGTTGCCCGAGCCCAACCCGGCGATGAGCCCAGACCAGTTGCTGCGCGAGTTCCTCAAAGCCACCGGCGATCCGGCCAACCGGCACCTGGCGGCCCGGCAGTTCCTCACCGAGTCCGCCTCCAAGGACTGGGACGACCAGGGCAGCGCGCTGCTGATCGACAAGGTTGTGTTCACCGAAACCCGTTCCGCGGACAAGGTTTCGGTGAGCATGCAGGCCGACATCCTCGGCTCGCTGTCCGACATCGGTGTGTTCGAGACCGGTGAGGGCAAGCTGCCCGACACCGGGTCGCTGGAACTGGTGCAGACACCCAACGGCTGGCGGATCAACCGGCTGCCCAACGGTGTCTTCCTGGACTGGCAGCAGTTCCAATCCGCCTACAAGCGCTACACGCTGTACTTCATCGACCCGACCGGCAAGACGGTCGTCCCCGACCCGCGCTACGTCGCGGTGTCCGACCCGGACCTGCTGCCCACCGAACTTCTGAACAAACTCGTCGCCGGACCGCGCCCGGAGATGGCCAAGGCGGTGCGCAACCTGCTCGGCCCGCCGCTGAAACTCCGGGGACCGGTCACCCGCGCCGACGGCGGGAAGACGGGCGTGGGCCGGGGCTACGGCGGTGCCCGGGTCGACCTGGAGAACCTCACCACCACCGATCCGGCCAGCCGTCTTCTGCTTGCCGCGCAAATGATTTGGACGATGGCCCGCTCCGACATCAGCGGCCCGTACCTGATCAACGTCGACGGTGCTCCGCTGGACGACCGGTTCGTCGACGGCTGGAAGACCACCGATGTGGCCGCCACCGATCCGGGGGCGGTCGACGGGGCTTCGGCCGGCGTGCACGCGCTGATGGGCGGGTCGATGATGGCGCTGGACGGTCAGCGCGCGGTGAAGGTTCCCGGATCGTTCGGGACGATGACCGACCAGCGAGCGGCGACGCTGTCCCGTTCCGGCCAGGACGTGGCCTCGGTGGTCGCACCGCCGGACGCCGGGGTGTCGCTGTGGATCGGGCCGAACGGAGGACAGGCGGTGCTGGCCACCGACGGCCGTACGCTGTCACGGCCGTCCTGGGCGCTCGACGACGCGGTGTGGGAGGTGGTCGACGGCAACAACGTGGTCCGGGTGATCCGGGAGGAGGCCTCCGGCGAGCCCGCCCGCATCCCGGTGGACTCCGCGGCGGTCACCTCCCGGTTCCCCGGCACGATCTCCGAACTGCAGCTGTCCCGGGACAGCACCCGGGTGGCCATGGTGATCGACGGGCAGGTGGTGCTGGCCGGGGTGGAGCAGACCCCGGGCGGGGAGTTCTCGCTGACCTTCCCGCGCCGGATCGGCTTCGGCCTGGGCAACTCGGTGGTCTCGCTGTCCTGGCGCACCGGCGACGACATGGTGGTCACCCGCGACGATCCGGCGCACCCGGTGTCCTACGTCAACCTCGACGGGGTGAACTCCGACGGCCCGAGCAACAACCTGGTGATGCCGGTCTCGGCGGTGGCGGCCAACCCGTCGGCGGTCTACGTGGCCGACGCCCGCGGCGTGCTGCAGTTGCTGGCCGGCAGCGCCGCCGACGCCCAGACCTGGTCGGAACTGCGCCCGTTCATGGCGCCCGGAGCGGTACCGGTGATGCCGGGCTAACCGGTTCCCACGGTGTCGTACCCGGTCGGCAGACTCCGACGCGTGCTCGACCTGGTGCTGCCGCTTAACTGCGGGGGTTGCGGGGCCCCGTCCATCCGCTGGTGCGACTGCTGCGCGGCCGCTCTGCGGGTGCACGCCGACCAGCCGCACCTGGTCAGCCCGCGCATCGACCCGGGGGTGCCGGTGTTCGCGCTGGGCCGCTACGCCGGGCCGCGCCGGCGGGCCGTCGTCGGGCTCAAGGAGCACGGCCGCCGCGACCTGACCGTCCCGTTGGCCCGGGCGCTGGCCCTGGGCATCCACCGGCTGCTCAGCTGGGGCGTCGTCGGGCCGCCGCTGACCGTCGTCCCGGCCCCGACCCGCCGCGCGGCGGCGCGCCGGCGCGGGGGCGACCCGGTGGCCCGGGTGGCAGCGGCCGCCGTCGGAGCCAACCCGGGCGTCGCGGTGCTCGGCGCCCTGCGCACCGTCGGACCGGCCCGCGACTCGGTGGGCCTGGGCGGCGCGGCCCGGGAGCGCAACATCGCCGGGCGGGTTCGCCTGGTCGCCCGGCCGGCCGGCGAGGTCCTGGTCGTCGACGACGTGGTGACCACCGGCGCGACCGCGCGCGAGGCCGTCCGCACCCTGGTCGGGGGCGGGGTGGCGGTGGCGGCGGTGCTGGTCCTGGCGCACGCCTGAGTAACAAGTGTCCAAAGACCCGGATACGGCTGGGCCAAAAGGTGGCACCGCCGGTGCGCTGCGACTAGCGTCGGATTCGACACACCGCGACGTAGGGAGGTGGTTCTTCGATCCCTGGCGTCCCCGGGAGCGTCCCGGATTGACGCGTGCAGCATCAACAGGCCGGGCACGCCCGAGCGCGTGCTTCCCCCGCATGAGAAACGAGTTGCCAAGTATGTCAACCCAATCCGTGAAGTCCTCGCAGTCCTCCTCCGATGGCCAGGAGTCCGTAGCCGCCCCGAACGCCGATGTCCAGGTGACGGGCCGCAACGTCGAGATTCCCGATCACTACCGCATCTACGTGGGGCAGAAGCTCGCTCGCGTCGAGCGGATCGACAACTCGATCCAGCGATTCGACGTCGAGCTCGAGCACGAGAACAACCGCCGGCAGCGCAAGAACTGCCAGCACGTCGAGATCACCGCGTACGGCCGGGGCCCGGTGGTGCGCGGCGAGGGCTGCGCGGACAGTTTCTACGGCGCCTTCGAGGCCGCCGTGCACAAACTCGAGAGCCGTGTGCGCCGGGGCAAGGACCGCCGCAGGGTGCACTACGGCGACAAGACCCCCGAGTCGCTGCACCAGGCGGTCGGCAAGGCGGCGCCGATCGACCTGGCCGCGGCCTTCGACCCGGACGGCTCCGCCCCGGCGCCGGTCGTCGAGGACCACGAGCCCGGCCAGATCGTGCGGGTCAAGGAACACCCCGCCAAGCCGATGACCGTCGATGACGCGCTCTACGAGATGGAGCTGGTGGGCCACGACTTCTTCCTGTTCCACGACAAGGAGACCGACCGGCCCTCGGTGGTCTACCGCAGGCACGCCTACGACTACGGCTTGATTCGGCTCGCCTAGCGAGCCGGTGGCTTGATTCGGCTCGCCTGGCGAGCCGGTGGGTTGATTCGGCTCGCCTGGCGAGCCGGTGGCTTGATTCGGCTCGCCTGGCGAGCCGGTGGCGTGGTGCCCTGGTTAGGGTCGGGTCTGTCATCGACCGTGCAGGGAGAAAGCCATGCCTTTCGGCGAATCCGTGCGTCACGACCAAGGCCGCGCCCCGTCCCGGGTCGGGCGATACGTGGGCCGGGTCGGTGGGCTCGCTGTCGCGTTGGGCGTGGGCATCGGTGTCGCGGCCTGCGCGACGCCGGTCGCCTCCGCCGACACCACGCGGGGGGATTCCTCCGGCACCGGAGGTACCCCGAAGCCCGTGGTGCGCGGCTCGGCCCACCCCGGTGCGGGCACGCCCGGGGCCGAGGCCCGGTCGCGCGTGCGGGGTCGCAGCGCCGCCGCCGCGGACACCGCCGTCGTCCCGTCGACTCCGGTGTCGCTGCCGGCGGCAGCCGTCCAGCCGGCCCGATCCGACTCGCGGGTGCGGCCC
>NZ_JBJTJF010000035.1:0-16395 GCF_046095365.1 Mycobacterium sp. | reverse complement strand
CTCGACGTGGCGTGGATCATCTTCGCCCACATGGTCTTCCAGGAACTCGCCGGACTGGCCGGCCTGCCCGGGCTGCCCGGCGTGCTGCGCGAGGACGACGTGCGCGCCACCTATCAGCGGCTCTCCGGCGCCGAACTGGGTGACCTGCACTGGTTCTACGTCTACTCGGCGGTGATCTGGTGCGTGGTGTTCATGCGCACCGGCGCCCGGCGGGTGCACTTCGGTGAGATCGCCAAGCCCGACGACGTGGAGTCGCTGTTCTACCACGGCAGCCTGCTGCGCCGGTTGATCGAGGAGGCATAGCGGTGATCGGCCCGGCCGACGAGTACCCCGTCCACCAACTTCCCCAGCCGATCGGCTGGCCGGGTGAGTCCAACCGCAACTTCTACGACCGCTCGTACTTCAACGCCCACGACCGCACCGGCGGCATCTTCGTCATCACCGGTATCGGCTACTACCCCAACCTGGGGGTCAAGGACGCTTTTCTCCTGGTGCGGAGAGGAAACGTCCAAACCGCGGTGCACCTGTCCGACGCGATCGACGCCGACCGGCTCAACCAGCACGTCAACGGCTACCGCGTCGAGGTGGCGCAGCCCCTGCAGCGGTTGCGCATCGTTCTGGAGGAGACCGAGGGCGTCGCCTGCGACCTCACCTGGGACGGTCTGTTCGGCGTCGTGCAGGAGCAGCGTCATGTGATGCGTTCGGGCCCGCGGGTGACACTGGACGCGCAGCGCTTCGCCCAACTCGGTTCGTGGAGCGGGCATCTGGTCGTCGACGGCGAACGCATCGCCGTCGACCCGAAGACCTGGATCGGCACCCGGGACCGGTCCTGGGGCATTCGCCCGGTCGGTGAGGCCGAGCCCGCCGGCCGGCCGGCCGACCCGCCGTTCGAGGGCATGTGGTGGCTGTACGTGCCGATGGCCTTCGACGACTTCGCGATCGTCGTCATCATCCAGGAGGAGCCCAGCGGGTTCCGGACCGTCAACGACTGCACCCGCATCTGGCGCGACGGCCGCGTCGAACAGCTCGGCTGGCCCCGGGTGCGGATCGCATACCGATCCGGAACGAGGATTCCCACCGGCGCGGTGATCGAGGCCACCGATGCCGCCGGCGCCCCGGTGCGCTTCGAGGTCGAGTCCAAGCTGGCCGTGCCCATCCACGTCGGCGGCGGCTACGGCGGCGACTCGGACTGGCTGCACGGAGTGTGGAAGGGCGAGAAGTTCACCGAGCGGCGCACCTACGACATGACCGACCCGGCGATCGTCGCCCGCTCCGGATTCGGTGTGATCGACCACGTCGGCCGGGCGGTCTGCCACGAGGGCGGCCGCACCCGGGAGGGCTGGGGCCTGTTCGAGCACGGGGCACTGGGCCGCCATGACCCGTCGGGGTTCGCCGACTGGCTGACGGTGGCGCCGTAGCGCCGTCACTCGGCCCCACCTTTTCGTCGAGATTGCACTCAGGCCGACCCTCGGCGGCCTTTCGCCTGCGTGAATGCAGTCTCGGTGAAGTGACGGGGAAACCGGGCCCTCACCCCAGCGCGTCGACCACCCCCGCCAGCACCTCCACCGGGATGGGCCCCGGCTGATACAGGCACACCGACGAGGCCCCGCCCACCGCCTCGGCGCGCCGCCGGATCTCGGCGGCGATCTGTTTCGGCGTCCCGCAGGCGGCCAGGGTGTGCAGCACCTCGTCGGTGATCAGCCCGCCCATCTGGGCCCACCGGCCCTGCTTGGACAGTGCGTTGAGCTCCGGTTGCAGTTCCCCCCAGCCGTGTACGTCGAGCACCCGCCGGTACGCCGGGGTGGACCCGTAGAAGGCCAGCAGCCGCCGGGTGGACTCGTGGTCGTCCCCGGAGGAGACGATCACCTCCGGCACCACCGCGAAGTCAGTACGGCCCGAAGCCGCCAGCCCCGCGCGCACGGCCGGCATGGTGGCCTCGGCCAGAAACCGGCTCGAGGAGAACGGCATCACCAGCAGCCCGTCGGCGACCTCGGCGGCCGCCCGGGTCAGTTGCGGCCCCAGCGCGCCGAGGTAGATCGGCGGCGGCCCATGGGGATTCGGCCCGGGGTTGAACGTCGGGGTCATCAGGGTGTGCCGGTAGAACTCGCCGCGGAAGTCCAGCGGTTCCCCGTCCTGCCAGGAACCGAAGATCGCCCGCAGCGCGCCGACCAGTTCGCGCATCCGGGCCACCGGCCGGTCGAAGGCCGCGCCGTAGCGTTTCTCGATCTGGGTGCGCACCTGCGTCCCCAACCCCAGCGTGAACCGGCCGCCGGACAGCAGCTGGTGGTCGTAGGCCTGGTGCGCCAGCTGGATCGGATTGCGCGGGAAGGCGATCGCCACGTTGGTCATCAGGTCCAGGCCCCCGGCCGTCGAGGCCAGCGTCAGCGGGGCGAACACATCGTGCGGACCCTCGAAGGTGAACACCCCGGCCGCCCCGGCCTCGCGCAGCGCTGCCGCACGCTCGACGGCGCCGGTCGGCCCGAACAGCGCGGTCAGCACCTTCATGACCGAACCCTAGAAGAACTTCGGCGCGGCAATCGCCGCTGGGCGGCGGTTTCCGCGCCGAAATCGGGAAGACTGGACCCGTGGGGCACGACGTGGTGGTGATCGGGGCGGGGCTGGCCGGGCTCACGGCCGCCCGCGAACTGACCGGGCAGGGCCTGGACGTGGTGGTGCTCGAGGGCCGCGACCGGGTGGGCGGGCGGACCAAGCCAGGAACACTGGCCGGGGTGCCGATCGACCTGGGTGCGTCCTTCGTCGGGCCCACCCAGGACGCCGTGCAGAAACTGGCCGCCGACCTGGGCTGCACCACCGTGCCGACATACACCCGGGGCGCCAACCTGATCCGCTGGCGCGGCAAGGTTCGCCGCTATCACGGCACCATCCCCAAGCTCGGGCTGATCGGGCTTATCGACATCGGACGCATCCAGTGGCAGTTCGAACGCATCGCCGCCGGCGTCGACGTCTCCCGGCCGTGGACGGCCGCCCGCGCCGCCAAGCTGGACAGCATGAGCCTTGGCGGCTGGCTGCGCTCGGTCAAGGCCACCGCAACCTCCCGCGACCTGATGTCGATCATGGCTCGGGTGACCTGGGGCGCCGAACCCGACGAGGTGTCCATGCTGCACGCGGTGCGCTACGTCAAGACCTCCGGCGGGCTGGACCGCATGCTCGACACCGCCGGAGGGGCCCAGCAGGACCACTTCCCCGGCGGCACGCACGAGATGTCGGTGCGGATGGCCGACGAACTCGGCGACCGGATCCGCCTGGGCGCCATGGTTTCCCGCATCGAATGGTCCGACGACGCGGTGGCCGTCACCTCCTCGGCCGGGGTGGTGGAGGCACGGCGGGCGATCATCGCCCTCGCCCCGATACAGCGCCTGGACATCGACATCGCGCCCGGCCTGCCGATCGAGTACCAGAAACTGGCGCAGCGCTGGCCGCTGGGCGCACTGACCAAGTCCTACGCCGCCTACCCGACCCCGTTCTGGCGGGCTCAGGGACTGTCCGGGCAGGCGCTGTCGGACACCGGGCCGGTGTTCATCACCTTCGACGTCAGCCCCGAGCAGGGCCCCGGGGTGCTGCTGGGCTTCACCGACCCGCACGGTTTCGACGCGCTGCCCCTCGAGCAGCGTCGCGCCAAGGTCGCCGAGTGCTTCACCGCACTGTTCGGCGATCAGGCGGCCGACCCCATCGACTACGCCGACCAGCGCTGGGGCGCGGAGGAATTCGCCCCCGGCGGCCCGACCGCCGCGGTGCCGCCCGGCTCGTGGACGGAGTTCGGCCCGCTTCTGCGCGAACCGGTGGGCCCGCTGCACTGGGCCGGCACCGAGACCGCCGACGAATGGACGGGCTTCATGGACGGCGCGGTGCGCTCCGGGCAGCGGGCGGCCACGGAGGTGGCCCGAAGCCTGGTCAGGAACTGATCCGCTGCTCTGACAGCACCGCGCCGACCAGACCGCGCAGTTGGGCGTTGATCAGCCTGGGATGCTCCAGCATCGCGCAGTGACCGCCGGCCACCTCGACCAGTTCGAGCAGATTGGGCACCGCCGCGGCGATCTTGCGGGCCCGGCACATCGGCAGCAGCCGGTCCTTGGCGCTGCCGACCACCAGCGTCGGCACGGTCAGCCCGGACAGGTCGATGTAGCTGCGCGGTCCGAGTTCATCGACCAGCACCCGCGCCCAGGCGCCCCGGCCGGCGGGCGGGTTGGCCGCGAAGATGCTGTGCAGGAAACGTGAGATCGCCGGGTCCGCCTCGGCGCCGACGGCCATCATCTGCAGGAAGCGCAGGGTGCCCGGCTGCACACCGCGCAGCAGCGGCGCGCCGCCGAAGGACCGGACCACGGTGCGGGCCGCCGCCACCCTGCTCGCCCGCAGCAATCCGGGCACCCGCAGCAGCTGGATCTTGTCGAGCAGATTGCCATGGGTCGTGTTGATCAGCGCGACGGCGTCGACCCGCTCCCGGACCCGGTGGCGGAACCGGTCTGACCATGCGCTGATCGCGATGCCGCCCATCGAGTGCCCCGCGACCACCGCCCGCTCCCCCGGCCGCAGCACCGCGGTCAGCACCGCCTCCAGGTCGGCCGCCAGATGGTCGAGGCTGTAGGCCGACGGCGCGGGCACCCCGCTGCGGCCGTGTCCGCGGTGGTCGTAGGCGATCACCCGGAAGTCGCGGGAGAGGTCGTTGATCTGTTCGTGCCAGACCCGCAGCGCGCAGGTGATGCCGTGGGCCAGCACGATGGGGTAGCCATTGGACGGCCCGAACACCTCGGTGTGCAGCCGGGTGCCGTCGGCGGAATGCACGACCATGGTCCTGCCGGGCGGCAGCTTCGGCCCGCTGACCTGCCGCTTATCGGCCTGGGCTGCGGGCATCGTGGCTCCTCGCCGGCGCGGCGACGCTGCCGCTCCGATGTCCGAGCGTAACCGCCCTTAGGTTGCCTGACCGGGATATCGGGATCCTTCTGCCGGCGAGTCACACCAGTCACACCAGGAACACGAGGTGGCCCGTTGCGGGGCGATCCGGGTAAAGACCAGTATCTTTGGGGTGCCGCCCGTCAGGGGGGGTTTGCTAGTTTGGCGTGCGATGCACGTCGACCCATAGAAGGAGAACCCAGAGAATGAACACCAGAATGGCCCGCGCCGCGGCCGCGGCCGGCGGCCTCGCCATCGCTGCGGCGTTCGCCGTGAGCTGCTCCCAGGCCAAGGAAGCCACCAAGGACGCGATATCGAGCGCCTCGAGCATCGGCTCGTCGGCCGCCAGCGCGGCGGGCAGCGCCGCCAGCAGCGCGGCCAGCGTGGCCGGCAGCGCAGCCAGCAGCGCCGGCAGCGCCGCCAGCAGCGCGGTCAGCAGTGGCGCCAGCGCCGCCAGCAGCGTGGCCAGCAGCGCAGCCAGCGGGGCCAGCAGCGCCGTGAGCAGCGGCGCCAGCGCCGCCAGCAGCGCGGTGTCCTCGGCCGTCGACGGCACGCCCACCACGATCAACGCCCCGGGCGTCGGCGAGGTGTCACTTGACGGTTCGACCGCCGCCGCGTACACCCGCCTGGGCGGCGCCACCGTTCTCGGCGCTCCGACCGGCACGGCCGAGAAGGTCGGCGACGGCACCGTGACGCCGTTCGCCAACGGCACCATCTTCTCCTCCCCCGCCGGGTCCTACCTGGTTCAGGGCGAGATCCTGAAGCGCTACGTGGACGAGCAGGGCGGCCCGACGGGCGCGCTGGGCTGGCCGACCGCCGACGAGACCGAGACCGGTGGCGGTTCGAAGGTGGCCAACGGCGGCTGGATCGGCGAGTTCCAGAACGGCACCATCACCTGGCTGAACGACGGCAAGGGCAACTTCACCGAGACCGTCACCAAGAAGTAAGTAGCACAAGAAGAAGCTCGAGGAACGGCCCCCGGATTCTCCGGGGGCCGTTCCGCGTCCGGAGTAACGCATCGGCCGCCCGTCGACGATAATAGGGGTATGACGAAGAAAATGACGGCCGCCGTGCTGACCGCGATGGCCATGACAGCCCTGCCCGCCGCGATGATCCCGGTTGCCAACGCCGAAGTGTGCGGCGCGGTGGGTGGGCGCCACGTCGAGGTGGGCGGGTGCACCCCGGGCATCGTCGGCGGCGTCGCCGACGCGGCCGTGGCCGGAGCCGCCGTGGCCGGCGTTGCCGCGGCCGACGACTGGGCTCGCTACGGCTTCCCGGAGGGATACGCCTACTCGATGTACCCGGCTTTCCCGGGCGAGGCGCCCTGCATCTCCCCGACCGGCATCCCGTACTACACCCCCGGCGCAGCCCCCTGCTATCTGCCCTGATCCCGGCCGGTCGTCCAGCCGCACGGGGACTGACGGGCGAGGCTGCGTCTTTCCGCTGACCGCACGGTGAGCAGAGAGGGTGACTAGCAGAGAGGGTGACTGTGGGAGCACGGTTACGCTCCATCGCGGGTATCGCGATACTGGTGGCACTCATCGGCGCGGTGCCGGGCCCGGCCGGCCCGGCCCGCGCCGCGCCGCGCGTTCTGACCGTGGCGGCCCACGACCTCGAACCGTTCGTGATGACGCACGAGAACGTCAAGACCGGCTTCACCGTCGACGTGCTCGCCGAGATCGCCAAGCACACCGGGTGGACGCTGAACTACGTCGACGTTCCCGACGTGGCCGCGCAACTCCGGGCAGTCGGGGAGGGCCGGACCGACGCCGCCGCCGGTGCCATCTCCATCACCGCCGATCGGGCGAAGACCTACGACTTCTCCCAGCCCATCCTCAACGCCGGCCTTCAGATCATGGTCCCGACGGGCGCCGCCGCGCCCAGCTCGCCGGGCCTGGCCGGTTTCCTCAGACTGCTCTTCTCCAAGGCGGTCCTGATCTGGTTGGCGGCCGCGGCGGCCCTGGCGGTGATCACTGCACACGTCATCTGGCTCACCGAGCGGAGGCGCGCGGACTCGCCGATGTCGCCGAAGTACTTTCCCGGGGTGCTCCAGGCCCTGGGCGTCGGCCCGGGCACGCTCGCCGCCAGGCCCGGCGGCTGGGTGCACCGGGGGCTGGGCCTGTTGCTGGCGTTCGTCAGCATCATCTTCGTCGCCTACTACACCGCCACCCTGACCGCCAACCAGACCGTGGACAGGTTCAACTCGCAGATCTCCTCTCCGTCGGACCTGATCGGCAGGCGGGTCTGCACCGTCGACAAGACCACCTCCGCGGCCTTCCTGATCGAGCAGGGCATCGGCTTCACCGGCCTCGGGGCGATCAGGGACTGCTATGCCGGACTCAAGGCCGGCGATTTCGACGCCGTGCTGTTCGACGCGCCGGTGCTGGCCTACCACGTCGCCCACCAGGGCGCCGGCGACGCGGCCCTGGTCGGAACGGTGTTCCGCAACGCCGACTACGGCATCGCCTTCCGCAACGGCAGCGAACTGCGCAAGCAGGCCGACGAGGCGCTGCTCAAGATGCGCGAGAACGGTGACTACGACCTGATCAGGGACAAGTGGTTCGGCACCGGCGGCCCCTAGCCTGCGGGTCGCGCTAGTCCGCAACCGCTTTGGCCACTGCCACACAGACCGTCAGCCACGAACGGTCGGCGCGTGGACCGTCCCGCACCGCCCACATCGCGTTGTGCACCATCCGCACCAGCACCCAGGCCCGGGCCCGGTCCTGATCCATCCCGGCGGCCTCGGCCAGCGCCCACAGCCGGCGCCGCACGCCGGCTCTGACGTCGGCGCCGATCTCCTCCCACCGGTTCCACAGCATCGGGGCGAGTTCGTAGTGCGGGTCGCCGTTGAGCGGTTTGGGGTCGATCGCCAGCCAGGGCTCCCGGTCCGCGGCCAGCACGTTGGCGTAGTGCAGGTCGGTGTGCAGCACCCGGTCGGCGCCTGAGCCCTCACAGCAGAGCTCGCCGCCGAGCGCGATGGCCTGCTCGACGAGCCGGCGCGGAATCGGCGCGCTGCGAGGCAGATTCGACAGATCCGCGGTCTGCTCGCCGACGAAGTCCGACAGCGCGCGCAGTGCGGGCATCGCCGGCACGTGCAGCCGTCGGTACAGCCCGGCCACCACCTCGCAGGCCCGCTCCTCGGGCACCCCGGACAGGTCCTCGCGGTGCAACCGCTCCAGCAGCAGCCCGCGCAGATGCGGTTCGGCGGCCAGCAGCCGCACCGCCCCGGCGCCGTCCCAGCGCCGCAGCGCCAGATGTTCGTGAGCGGACTCCCGGTCCGGGAAACCGATCTTGAGGACCGCGGACACGCCGTCGTCGGTGCGCACCGGCAGCACCAACGAGCAGTGCCCGCACGCGGACCCGGTTCCGTCCGGACGCAGGCCCCAGCGCCGCATCAGGATGCCGGCGGTGGACGGCAGGGCACGCACCCAGTCCGCCCACTCCGGGCCGCGGTGCGCCATCTCGGCGACATCCGCGGGAATCGCTGTCACCGGTGCGATTATCCGCCCCGGACTGACCGGGGGGTCGGTTGGTGGTTCACTTCTGCCCATGGCATCCCTGACCCGCCGCGGCTTCCTGGGAGCGGCGGGCCTGGCCGCCGCGGGCCTGGCCGCCGGATGCGAACGTCACACGCCGACACCACTGCGCGAGGCCGCGTGGAGCGATCTCCGGGGCAGCCTGCGCGGAACGGTTCTGCGGCCCGGAGATCCCGGGTACCCGGAGTTGGCCACACCGCGCAATCTCCGGTTCCGCACCACCATGCCCGAGGCGGTGGTGCTGGTGACCAGCGTCGAGGACGTCGCCGCCGCGCTGCGCTGGGCGCGGAAAACCAACACGCCGTTCGCGATTCGCGGGGGCGGGCACAACTATGCCACCGCCTCCAGTTCGCCGGGGATCCTGATCAGCACCCGCCGCATGAACGCGGCGCGCATCGACGGCAACACCCTGTACGCCGAGGCGGGTGTGCTGAACTCCGACCTCGCGCGCCTGCTGCCCGGGGGCGGAACCGGCCGGCTGCTGCTGCCGGGCGGCAACTGCCCCGCGGTGGGAGTCGCGGGTCTGACCTTCGGCGGCGGCATCGGCCCGAACGCCCCCTGGGCCGGCCTGACCGCCGACAGATTGCGCAAGGCCACCGTGGTCACCGCCGACGGCGGCGCCGTGACCGCCGGCGCCACCGAGAACCCCGAGTTGTTCTGGGGTCTGCGCGGCGGCGCCGGCGGAAACTTCGGCGTGGTCACCGATCTGGAGTACGAACTCGTCGAGGTACCGCTCACCCGGGCGACCACGGTGCGCCTGTCGGTGACCGGTCGCGACGCCGCGGTGACGGCCGCACGGGAGTTCCAGGCGATGCGTGCGACCGCGCCGCGGACCGCCACCGGCCATCTGAGGATGAGCCGAACGGCCACCGACTCCGGGGTGACGATCAAAGCGCAGGTCCTCGGCGACGAGGCCGCCGCACGTGAACTGCTGGCCGGGGCGTTGCGCACCCCGGGGGCCAGGGCCGACATCACCGAACGTCCGTGGTGGGACGCCTACGGCTGGTACGTCACCGAACCGAAGCCGGCCTACTCGTTCTGGGACCGCTCGCTGTACGCCGAGGACTTCCTCCCGGGCGACGCGATATCGGGGATCTTCGACGTGGTGAGCCGCTTCCCGGCCGGTCGCGACCCGGAGCGGTACGGATCGGTGGGCCTGTTCGGCTGGGTCGG
Organism: Mycobacterium sp.; assembly: GCF_046095365.1. Classification (GTDB taxonomy): domain Bacteria; phylum Actinomycetota; class Actinomycetes; order Mycobacteriales; family Mycobacteriaceae; genus Mycobacterium. Next base: position 6,778 of record NZ_JBJTJF010000035.1, on the reverse strand, counting down.
CGGAGCGGTCACCGACGTACCCGCCGACGCCAGCGCGTACGTACACCGCAGCGCCCGGATCCTGGTGGAGATGTCCGCGGGCTGGTCGACTCCCGACGACGATCCCGGTCCGGTCGCCCCCGTCCCGCCCGACATCAGGGATTGGGAGGACGAGCTGTGGGAGACGATCCGGCCGCATACCAACGGCCGTTCCTACCAGAACTTCCCCGATCCGGAATTGCCGGACTGGGCCACCGCCTACTACGGCGACAACCTCGCCCGGCTCACGACGGCCAAGGCGACGTGGGACCCCGGGGACGTCTTCACCTACTCCCAGGCGATTCCACTGCCGCGCTAGCGGTTTCGTCGCCGCGCAGCATCCTGGAGATCGCGACGGTCGCAAGCGCCAGGAGAATCCCGACGATCACGCAGTCCGCGCCCAGGCTGAGCGTGAACGCGCGCGGCTCCACCGACGCCCCGAAGTCGGCACGTGATCCGCTGAAGAGGATGTAGAGCACCGAAACCGCACTGCCGGTGAGCGCGATACCCAGCGCGGTGCCCAGTTCGAACGACGTCTCGGAGATGCCGGTGGCCGCGCCCACCCGGTCCGCGCTCGCGCCGGTGAGGACAAGGTCCGCGGCGACGGTGACCACCGAACCGAAGGAGAAGCCCATCAGCATCAGCGGAACCACCATGGCCGCATAGGACACCGGGATCGCCAGCCCGAGCAGGATCAGACCCGCACTGCCGGCCGCCAGGCCCACCAGCAGGGTGCGCCGCCGGCCCCAGCGCCCGACCAGGCGCGCGGCCGCCGAGGCGGTCACCAGGCTCACGATCGACTCCGGCAGCGTCGACATGCCCGACTGCAGCGGGGAGAAGCCGGCGACCTGGCGCAGGAAGATCGGCAGAAAGAACAGTGCGCCGATGTTGGCGAACACGATCACCAGCTCGGCGACGATGGCCGCGCTGAAGCGCGCGCTGCTGAACAGTTGCAGATCCAGCAGCGGCACCGGCAGCCGGCGCTGGCGGCGCAGGAACACCCACAGCAGCAGGCTGCCGGCGGCCAGCGCCAGATAGGCCGGCCGGTTGGCCAACCCGGCGTGCGCCAGCTCGGTGATGCCGTAGACCACCCCGAGGATGCCGACCGTCGAGTAGACGACCGACAGCGGGTCCAGCGGGTGGCGGGCCTCGCTGCGCGCCTCGGGCAACGCCACCACCCCGACCCCGACGATCAGCGCGACCACCGGCAGGTTCACCAAAAGCACTGAGCCCCAATAGAAGTGTTCCAGCAGCAGGCCCGCCACGGTCGGGCCCATCGCCGCGCCGGCGGCGCCGCTGGCGCTCCAGATCCCGACCGCGCGCATGCGCTGACGCTCATCGGAGAAGACCGTGCGCAGCAGCGCCAGCGTCGAGGGCATCAACCCCGCCCCGGCCAGGCCCTGCACCACCCGCGCGGCGATGAGCACGCCGGCGGTGGGCGCCGCCGCTGCCGCCGCCGACGCCACCCCGAAGGCGACGCTGGCGATCAGCAGCAGGCGCTTGCGGCCGATCCGGTCGCCGAGGTTGCCCATGGTGATCAGCAGCCCGGCCAGCACGAAGGAGTAGATGTCGCCGATCCACAGCACCTGGTTGTAGCTCGGGCTTAGTTCAGCGGTGATCGCCGGCACCGCCACGCTGATCACCGTCCCGTCGACGGCCACCATGAACACCGCGAGGCACAGCACGAACAGCGCCATGACTTGACGCGAGGTCACCGGCGGATCAGCCCCTCAGCGCAGGACGTTGTCGAGAACCGAGGCGGTCAGGATGTAGGCGGCGTGGCTGCCTCCGGCGCTGACCTTCACATCCAGCGGCCACTTCCACGGCGGCGGCGTCTTGCCCAGCAGCGGGAAGGCCACCGACGTCATGGTCATCAGCGCGCTGCCGAACACCAGGCTGGCGTAAGGCTCGCGAATCCTGTTGCGCAGCAGCACGTGGACGACCCCGAACGCCGACCCGTAGGTCCACCGCAGCGCCAGGGTGATCGCCCCGGCCTCGCGGTCGGTGGGCTTGGGCAGGTTGAGGATGCTGGCCACGATCTGGCCCGGGACCACGCTGTCGTCGTAGTCCAGGCCCTCGTGCGACCACAGACCCTCCACCGGGGTGCCGTCGGCCAGCGTCGTCACCCCGGTGTAGTCACCGCGGCGCAGGAAACGCTCCAGGTGGTACCAGGCGGCCATCATCGCCGTCCCGCTGGCGCCGGCCACCAGACCGCGCTTGAGCCAGGGAAGTTGCGGACGGCGGCGGCGGAGCATACGAGGAAGGGTAGGTACCCCCTTTCGCGAGCAGACGCGGAATCACCCAGATTCCGGCGTGTCGGCGGAATTTTGCGTCTGCTCGCGCCGGTGACCCGGGGTGGCCCATGATCAGCTCATGCAGAGCATGCAGATCACCGAGCTGGCCCGCGACCTCGCCCGGCGCGAGGACGCCGGGGACTACCCGGGGGTGATCGCCGGCGTTCGCGAGCTCATCGCCGCCGACCCCGGCGCGGTGAAGGACCCGTGGATCAAGGGCTGGATCGGCCGGCGCTGGCGTGACTTGTTCCTGCAGGAGGCGGTCAAGGACTCCGGCACCGTGGAGTTCGCCTCCAAGCCGGCGCTGCTCGCCCCGGTCCCGCTGCCGTCGATGCTGAAGAAGTCCAACCCGCGCCAGGCCGTCGCCGAACGCTTCCTCAAGGACTGCCCCGCCAGCGAATGGCAGGCCGAACTGCCTGCGGCGCAGTACGACTCGATCGACAACACCACCCTGATGCTGTGCGGCGGCCTGCTGACCGGCCTGCTGTTCCCCGGCGCACACGCCTTCCCGGAGGAAGCCGACCGGCTGCACCGGGACCGCGGCTGGCGCACCATCCGCGCCGACGTCCACCCCATGCGCTCGTGCGCGGCCAACGAGGCCGACATCGTGGCGGCATTCCGCGGCGAGGGCCTCGACGCCGCGATGCAGCCGATCACCGAACCGGAGCCGCCGGGAAAGGTGTTCCTGCTCGGCTACAGCAAGGGCTCCCCCGACATCCTGTCCTTCCTGGTCAACCACCCCGAGTACCACGACCGGATCGCCGGGGTGTTCACCTGGGGCGGCGCGATCGGCGGCTCCTACACCGCCGACGGCATTTACAGCCAGATCAAGGACCTGCCCACCGAGGGCTCCTACGAGTACGTGAGCAAGCTGCTCAGCGTCATCAGCCCGGGGATGCTCAACCAGGTCGGGGTGCGCCGGCTCGACGAGTACGACGTGAAGGGCGCGATGAACGATCTGCGCACCGAGGTCCGGGAGTCGTTCAACCGCCGCCACGCCGAGTACCTGGACGGACTGGGCATCCCGATCTTCGCGCTGACCGGCGCGACCGCCCCGCTGGAGGTGCCCAACATCCAGTTCATGGACGCGGTCCGGCTGAGCTCCTACGACGCCAACAACGACATGCAGCTGACCCAGAAGCAGGCCGTCCTGCCGATCGGGATGAACACCCACGTGGCGATGGCCCACGCCCACCACTGGGACATCGCCTACGCGGCGTTCCCGCTGGCGATGCGGGCCATGAGCCCCAACCTGGAGAACCGCTGGCCCCGCTACGCCGCACTGGTGGCCAGCTGGGAACTGCTCGCGGAGTTGGGCCTGATCGACTGAACGCCCGGACTGCGGGGCCGCTTAAGCCGGATCGTCCGGTCGCAGGCAGCGGCAGGCCACCAGCGCGAGGTCGGCGGCGACTTCCCGCGGCGTCTTCGTCGGGGTCAGGATGTGGCTCAGGCACAGGCGCACAACGCTTTCCACCATCACACGCACGTCGTCCGGGTCGGCCTCAGGCCACTGCCGACTGACCCAGTGGCCGAAGATCTCGATCCCGTTCTCGATCAGCGGTTCACCGCGCACGGTGAGCAGCGAGAGCAGCGAGGTGTCGCCGCCGTTGGCCGGCGTGCGGGTCAGGATGGTCTCCAGCAGCGGATTGCCCCGTGCGACGGAGACCATGTAGTCCGCGGCGGCCCCGACCGCCGCGCCGAGGTCTGCCGGATGCTGGTTCAGCCGGGCGGCCATGCCCTCGAAGAACTCCGCGGTCTCCCGCATCACCAGGGCGTTGCCCAGGTCGTCCTTGGTGCCGAACTCGGCGTGCAGGCTCTGGCGGCTGATGCCGATCGCAGCGGCGATCGCACCCATGCGGACCGCCGCCCAGCCCTTGTCGAGCACCACCTCCCGGGCGGCGTCGAGAGCCGACTCGCGCAACCGGGCGCGCCCGTAGGCGCGGGTCTCGGCGCGAAGGTCGACGACAGACATGGCGCGGAGTCTAATGCAGATGACATTTCAAAGCTAGATGTCACCAATGCTTGACATTTAATATTTTATGTCAGAAGCTGGTGAACAGGCACCCCGAGGAGGGACACCATGACCGCAACCCTGACCCGCGCCGAGCGCCCCTACGACCCGGCCGACATCTCGTCGCTGGAATTCTGGTCGGGCACCGCCAAGGACCGCGAGAAGGTCTTCGCCGAACTGCGCGCCAACCGGCCCGTCTCCTGGCATCGGCCGGTCAAGAACGGCATGTTCGAGGACCCCAACGATCAGGGTTTCTGGGCCGTGGTCCGGCACGCCGACCTGGTCGAGGTGACCCGCCGTCCCGGCGACTTCCTCTCCGGCAAGGGCATCACCTTCGAGTCGCTGCCCCCCGAGGCTCTCGACGCGGCGCAGGGTTTCATCGCGATGGATCCGCCCCGGCACACCAAGATCCGCCGGCTGATGGCCGCGGCGTTCACCCCCAAGCAGTTGGCCCGCATCGACGAGCACATCGTCGCCAACGCCCGCCACATCGTCGACGACGCGATCGAGAAGGGGGCCGGCACGGGCGAGATCGACTTCGTCGCCGACGTCGCCTCACTGGTGCCGATGCACAACATCTGCGACATGGTCGGCATCCCCGAGGAACACCGCCGGACCATCGCCTACGAGTCCCAGTTCGCCGACGGCTGGCGCGATCCCCGGCTGCTGCAGGGCGCCGACCCGCTGGCCCGGGTCTTCCAGACCATCGCCACCGTGCACGGCGTCGCCCACGAACTCATCGCCGCCCGCCGCAGCAAGCCCGAGAACGACCTGATGACCGCAATGGTGCAGGCCGAGGTCGACGGCGAGCGACTCACCGACGACGACATCGCGTCGATCTTCGCGCTGCTGATCATCGCCGGCAACGACACCACCCGGCAGTCCATCGCCCACGGACTCAAGGCGCTCACCGACTTCCCCGAGCAGCGGGCCTGGCTGATGGAGGACCTGGACGGCCGGATGCCGCTGGCCGTCGAGGAGATCGTCCGGTGGGCCACCCCGATCATGACGTTCCGGCGCACCGCCGCGCACGACACCGAACTGGGCGGCCACCACATCACCGAGGGCGACAAGGTGATCATGTTCTACTCCTCGGCCAACATGGACACCGAGGTGTTCGACCACCCCGAGCGGCTGGACCTGTCCCGCTCGCCGAACAAGCACGTCGCGTTCGGCGGCGGCGGAATCCACCACTGCCTGGGCGCGCAGCTGGCCCGCCGGCAGATCGCCGCCACGTTCCACGAACTGCTGACCCGGCTGCCCGATATCCGCGTCGTCGGCGAGCCGGAGTTGGGCAACGGCAATTTCTTCCATACCGTGATGTCCATGACCGCACAGTTCACCCCCGAGAAGTCGAAGGCCTGACGGCGATGAGAGTCGTCGTCGATCGCACCAAGTGCTCGTCGATCGGGCTGTGCGAAGCCACCGCGCCGGACATCTTCGAGATCGGCGCCGACGGCGTCCTGCACATCCTGATCGACGACGTTCCCGCGGAGCGCCGCATCGACCTCGAGCAGGCCTGCGAGAACTGCCCCACCCAAGCGCTGTCCATCGAGGACTGAACGGCGGTAGCTTCTGACCGCATGGAGGTCGGTTCCCGCTTCGCGGATCGCCGCGATCGGCTGCTGGCGTCCCGGCGGCTGAGTCCGGTCGCCGCGGTTGTGGCGCGTTTCAAGGAGATCGACGGCGGCACCCAGGGTGCGCTGGTGTCGTTGCAGCTGTTCACCGTGGTGATCCCCCTGATGATCCTCGGGTTCAGCTACTTCCAGGGTTTCGCCGAGAACGCCAGTCCGGGGACGGTCTGGATTCGCGAACTCGGCCTGTCCGGGCCCACCAGCGACACCGTCCGCGGCGCGTTCGGCGACACCTCCGCGCTGCGCTCGGTCTGGACGGTCGTCGGCGTCGCCGCGTTCCTGGTGTGGGGCATCCCGATGTCGATCATGGTGGCGGGCATGTTCGCCAGGGCCTGGCGGCGCGAGCAGTTCGGGGCCGGCCAGCGACTGGCGCGCGGCGCGCTGTGGTTCCTGCTGTATCTGACCATGCTGGTGCTGCGGGAGCGCATCGGCTACGGCGCGGACTACACCGGAGCGACGCAGCTGCTGATGTTCGTCATCGCCCTGGTCCCGGTGTGGGTGTTCTGGTCGCTGACCCCGCTGGTGCTGGTCCGCGACGGCGGGCACGGCGTGAGATACCTCGCCCTGGCCGGACTTGCCGGTGTGGTGATCGACGGGATCATCATCCCGGTGGCGGGCCGGCTGATCTTTCCCGGGCTGATCGACGCCTGGACGAGCTTCGGCCCGATCGGGGTGGCTATGGCGATCATGACCTGGTGCGGGGTGATCGGCACCGGGTGGGTCATCACCGCGTGCGTCGGGGCGGGGGGCTGGGCAAGCCCCCCCCCCCCCCCCACGGTGCGCGCGGGGCAGAACGCCGGGGGGGCGGAGAGAGCGACAGC
>NZ_JBJTJF010000034.1:0-24386 GCF_046095365.1 Mycobacterium sp. | reverse complement strand
ACAACCGGTCGGTTCCGAACTGGTACAGGCTGGTAATGGATTGACCCGGTCGGACCTATCCGCCCTGGCCGCAGGCGGCCAGCACCAACTCACGCACCCGGGCCGCGTCGGCCTGTCCCCTCGTCGCCTTCATCACCGCGCCGACGATCGCTCCGGCGGCCTGGACCTTGCCGCCGCGGATCTTCTCGGCGATGTCCGGACTTGCCGCCAGTGCCTCGTCGACCGCGGCCTGGATCAGCGAGTCGTCGCGGACCAGGGCCAGTCCGCGGCCGGCCATCACCTGTTCGGGATCGCCCTCGCCGGCCAGCACCCCCTCGACCACCTGGCGGGCCAGTTTGTTGGACAGCGTGCCGTCGTCGACCAGGGCGATGACCGTGGCGACCTGCCGGGGCGTGATGGCCAGTTCATCGACGGCCACACCGCTCTCGTTGGCCTTCTGCACCAGGAAATTGCCCCACCACGCGCGGGCGGACTCGCTGGAGGCGCCGTGCCCGACGGTGGCTGCGACCAGTTCCACCGCGCCGGCGTTGACGAGGTCGCGCATGACTTCGTCGGACACGCCCCAGTCCTGTTGAATCCGCTTGCGCGACAGCCACGGAAGCTCCGGGATGGTGCCGCGCAGCCGCTCCACCAGATCCGCGCCGGGCGCGACGGGCTCGAGGTCTGGCTCCGGGAAGTAGCGGTAGTCCTCGGCGGTCTCCTTATCCCGGCCGGGTGAGGTGTGCCCGTCCTCGTGGAAGTGCCGGGTCTCCTGGTGGACGGTGCCGCCGGCGTCCAGCACCGCTGCCTGGCGGCGCATCTCGTACCGCACGGCCACCTCGACGCTCTTGAGCGAGTTCACGTTCTTGGTCTCGGTGCGGGTGCCGAACTCCCGTTGCCCGATCGGCCGCAGCGACACGTTGGCGTCGCAGCGCAGCGATCCCTGGTCCATCCGGACGTCGGAGACGTCCAGGGCACGCAGCAGGTCCCGCAGCGCGGTGACGTAGGCGCGGGCCACCTCCGGGGCGCGGGCACCGGCCCCCTCGATGGGTTTGGTGACGATCTCGATCAGCGGCACGCCGGCGCGGTTGACGTCCAGCAGCGAGGTCGTCGCGCCGTGGATGCGACCGGTGTCGCTGCCGACGTGGGTGAGCTTGCCGGTGTCCTCCTCCATGTGGGCGCGCTCGATGTCCACCCGGAATGTGCAGCCGTCCACGTGCGGGACCTCTACGTGGCCGTTGAAGGCTAGCGGCTCTTCGTACTGAGATATCTGGTAGTTCTAGGCCAGGTCGGGATAGAAGTAGTTCTTCCGGGCGAACCGGCACCAGGAGGCGATCTGGCAGTTCAGCGCCAGGCCGATCCGGATGGCCGACTCCACGGCGGCCTCGTTGAGGGTCGGCAGCGCGCCGGGCAGGCCCAGGCACACCGGGCACACCTGGGTGTTGGGCTCGGCTCCGAAGGCGGTGGGGCAGCCGCAGAACATCTTGGTGGCCGTCGACAGTTCGACGTGGACTTCCAGACCCAGCACCGGGTCGAAGCGGGCGACGACGACGTCGTAGTCCAGCAGTTCGGCGGGCGCTGCGGCGGTCATGGCCTCCGATCCTAGAGGGCGCTGATCGGGGTGCCGGGAACGGAATCAGCCGAAGAAGGCCGCGGCGTCGTCGTAGCGGCTCAGCGGCACCAGCTTCAGCTCGCGGACGGCGTCGACCAGCGGGACCCGGGCGATCTCCTCGCCGCGCAGCGAGACCATCACCCCGTACTCACCCGCGTGGGCGGCGTCGGCGGCGTTGACCCCGAATCGGGTGGCCAGAACCCGGTCGTAGGCGGTCGGGGTGCCGCCGCGCTGGATGTGGCCCAGCACGGTGACGCGGACCTCCTTGCGGATGCGCTTCTCCACTTCGTGCGCCAGTTGCTGGGCCACGCCGGTGAAGCGTTCGTGGCCGAATTCGTCCACCCCGCCGGAGCGCAGTTCCATGGACCCCTCGGCCGGCTTGGCGCCCTCGGCGACCACGCAGATGAAATGCGAGGCGCCGCGCTGGAAGCGATGCTTGACCAGCCGGCAGACCTCTTCGACGTCGAAGGGCTGCTCGGGGATCAGCGTCATGTGCGCACCCGAAGCCAGCCCCGAGTTCAGCGCGATCCACCCGGCGTGCCGGCCCATCACCTCCACCAGCATCACCCGCTGGTGCGACTCGGCGGTGCTGTGCAGCCGGTCGATGGCCTCGGTGGCGATCTGCAGCGCCGTGTCGTGGCCGAAGGTGACGTCGGTGCAGTTGATGTCGTTGTCGATGGTCTTGGGCACCCCGACCACCGGCACGCCCTCCTCGGTCAGCCAGTGCGCCGCGGTCAGCGTGCCCTCGCCCCCGATCGGGATCAGCACGTCGATCCCGTTGTCCTCCAGCGTCTGCTTGATCTCCTCGATGCCGGCGCGCAACCGCTCCGGGTTGGTGCGCGCGGTCCCCAGCATGGTGCCGCCCTTGGCCAGCAGGCGGTCGTTGCGGTCGTCGTTGAACAGCTGGATCCGCCGGTTCTCCAGCAGACCGCGCCAGCCGTCGAGGAAACCCACCACCGAGGATCCGTAGCGGGCGTCGCAGGTGCGCACCACCGCGCGGATCACGGCGTTGAGGCCGGGGCAGTCGCCGCCGCCGGTGAGGACTCCGATTCGCATGGGCCTATCTAACCGCCTGGTGTCCGGGCGCGTGGGGCGCCCGGCGGATAACGTCGCCGGGGTGATCCCGATCCCGCGCCGCGATGTCCTGCGCCTGGCCGCACTCGCCCTGCCCGCGGGCCTGGCCGGCTGCGGGACGCGGGGCGCCGGTACGCCGGGCGCCGGTACGCCAGGCACCGGTACGCCGGGCGCCGGTACGCCGGGCACAGGGCGGACGGCGGACGTCCTGGTCATCGGCGCCGGAATCGCCGGCCTGCGCGCCGCCGAGGTGCTCACGTCGAGGGGGCGCAGGGTGGTCGTGCTGGAGGCCCGCGACCGCATCGGCGGACGCATCCACACCGACCGGTCCTGGGGCGTTCCGGTGGATCTCGGCGCGTCCTGGATCCACGGCGTCGATAACAACCCGATCGCCGCACTGGCCGCGGCCAACGGCATCGCGACCCGGCCCGCCGACTACGACTCGGCGGTGTACGGCCCGGATGGCCGGCGGCTTCCCGACGACACCCTCGACGACCTCGAGTCGCAGGTGGCCGATCTGGTCGAGGTCGGCCGCGAGGACTCCCCCGACAGCGACGAGCCCCTCCGCACGGCTCTGGACCGCGCCATCGGCGCGGCGAACCTCGACACCCCGGCGCGCATCGCCGTCGAGATGGGGATCACCGAGTCGATCGAGCACGAGTACGCCGCTGACGCGACCGACCTGTCGGCCAACCACTTCGACGCCGGCGGCCGGGAGGACGGCGGCGATGTTTTCCTGCCCGACGGCTACGACGAGATCGTCGACGCGGTGGCCGACGGTCTCGATGTTCGCCTCGGCCACGTCGTCACGAGCGTCGACACTTCGGGCAATCGCGCCGTCGTGATCACCTCGGGGGGCGAATTCGACGCGGACGCGGTGGTCGTGACCGTTCCACTCGGTGTGCTCAAGGCCTCCTCGATCCGGTTCACCCCGCCACTGGCGGAGTCGAAGGCCGCCGCGGTGGCCCGGCTCGGGATGGGCGCGCTGTCCAAGACCTGCCTGCGATTCGGCTCGGCGTTCTGGCCCTCCGGCACCGAACTCGTCGACCTGGTCCCCGACGCGTCGCGGCGCGGTCAGTGGGTGGAGTCCCTGAGCCTGACCGGCCTGGTCGACGTGCCGGCGCTGATGATGTTCAACGCGGGCAGGTTCGCCCGCGCGGTCGAGAAAACGACCGATGCCGACGTCGTCGCCGGCTCGACGGCGGCACTGAGGCCCGCGTTCCCCGACGTCTCCGCACCGACCGGTCTGCTGCGCTCGTCCTGGTCGGTCGATCCCTTCTCGCTGGGCAGCTATTCGTTCATCGCCGTCGGGAGTTCCCCGGCCGACCGCGATGCGCTCGCCGAATCGGAGGGGCGCCGGGTCTTCGCCGGCGAGGCCTGTTCCCGCGAGCACGCCGGGACCGTGCACGGCGCCTACGCCAGCGGCGAGGCGGCGGCAAACTCCCTGCTGCGCTGAGGCCGGCGGACCTAGATCGCCGACGGCAGCGGGCCGCGGGCGGCCTCGTAGGCGGCCCCGACCCGGTAGAGCCTGTCGTCGGCCATCGCCGGCGCCATGATCTGCAGGCCGACCGGCAGGTTGTCGTCGGGAGAGAGCCCGCAGGGCACCGACATGCCGGCGTGCCCGGCCAGGTTCAGCGGCAGCGTGCACAGATCGAACAGATACATCGCCAGCGGGTCGTCGACCTTCTCGCCGAGCCGGAAGGCCGTCGTCGGGGTCGCCGGGGAGACCAGGACGTCGACGCTGCGGTAGGCCTCGTCGAGGTCGGCGGCGATCAGCGTGCGCACCTTCTGGGCTTGGTTGTAGTAGGCGTCGTAATAGCCCGCCGACAGCGCGTAGGTGCCGATCATGATGCGCCGCTTGACTTCCGGGCCGAAGCCGGCCGCGCGGGTCAGCGCCATCACCTCCTCGGCGCTGCGGCTGCCGTCGTCGCCGACCCGCAGGCCGTAGCGCATCGCATCGAAGCGGGCCAGGTTGCTCGACACCTCCGACGGCAGGATCAGGTAGTAGGCCGACAGCGAGTGGTCCAGATTGGGGCAGTCGACTTCGCGGATGTCCGCCCCGAGCGCGGCGAGCCGGCTCACCGCGTCGTTGAACGCCGCCAGCACCCCGGCCTGGTAACCCTCGCCACTGCGCAGCTGGGTGACGACCCCGATGCGCACCCCGCTCAGGTCCCCGGTCGCGCCGGCCTTAGCCGCGCCGACCACATCGGGAATCGGGATGTCCAGCGAGGTGGAGTCGCGTGGGTCGTAGCCGGCGATGACGGCGTGCAGCAGCGCGGTGTCCAGCACGGTGCGCGCGCACGGGCCGCCCTGGTCCAGCGACGAGGCGCAGGCCACCAGTCCGTAGCGCGACACCGTGCCGTAGGTGGGTTTGACGCCGACGGTCGCGGTGAGCGCGGCCGGCTGACGGATCGAGCCGCCGGTGTCCGATCCGATGGCCAGCGGCGCCTGGAAGGCCGCGAGGGCGGCGGCGCTTCCGCCGCCGGACCCGCCGGGAACACGGTCGGTGTCCCACGGATTGCGGGTGGGGCCGAACGCCGAGTTCTCCGTGGAGGAGCCCATCGCGAACTCGTCCATGTTGGTCTTGCCCAGGATCGGGATGCCGGCCGCCCGGATCCGGGCGGTCACCGTCGCGTCGTAGGGCGACACCCACCCTTCGAGGATCCTCGAGCCGCAGGTGGTCGGCATGTCGGTGGCGGTGAAAACATCCTTGAGCGCCAGCGGAACTCCGGCCAGCGGGGAGGGCAGTTCCTGTCCGGCGGCCACCGCCGCGTCGACCTTGGCCGCGGCGGCCAGCGCCTCCTCGGCGGCGACGTGCAGGAAGGCGTGGTAGTGCTCGTCGGTGGCGGCGATCTGGTCCAGGCAGGCCCTGGTCACCTCGGTGGAGCTCAGTTCCCCGCCGGCGATCCGGGCGCCGAGGGTCGCGGCGTCCAGGCGGACGATCTCGCTCACTACTCGGCCTCCCCGAGGATCTGCGGCACGGCGAAGCGGCCGTCCTCGGCCGCCGGCGCCTCGGCGAGGGCTTCCCGTTGGCTGAGGCTGGTGTGCACCACGTCGGGGCGGGTGACGTTCTCGCTCTTGCGCGGATTACCGGTGGGCGTGATGCCGCTGGTGTCGACGGCCTGGATCTGACCCACGTAGCCGAGGATCGCGTCGAGCTGACCTGCGAAACCGTCGATTTCGTCGTCGGTGAGCGCCAGACGGGCGAGCTTGGCCAGTTTGGCGACGTCTTCCCGGGAGATGGTGGACACGGCGGGTAAGCCTATCGACCCCCCGGCGGCCCGCTGACATGCCCGGCCGGACGGGCTGTGCGACAGTGGGCGCGTGCGTTCGTATCTGCTTCGGGTGGAACTCGAGGACCGGCCGGGCAGCCTGGGTGCGCTGGCGCTGGCGCTGGGTTCGGTGGGGGCCGACATCCTGTCGCTGGACGTGGTGGAACGCGGATCCGGCCCCGACGATGCGAACTGGGTCGTCGACGACCTGGTTGTCGACCTGCCGGCCGATGCGATGCCCGACGCGCTCATCACCGCCGCCGAAGGCATCGCCGGCGTCCGGGTGGAGACCATCCGCCCGCACACCGGGCTCCTGGAGGCGCACCGCGAACTGGAACTCATCGACCACGTCGCCGCCGCCGACGGCCGCGCGGCCAAGCTGCGCGCGCTCGTCGACGAGGCGCCGCGGATCCTGCGGGTGGGCTGGTGCACCGTCGTCGAGGCCACCGGGGCCGGCCCGCGGCGATTGGTCGGCAGCCCCAGCGCCCCGGAGACGCAGGCCGCCGAGACCCCGTGGCTGCCCCTCGCGGCGGCTGCGGCCCTGGACGCCTCCGGGGACTGGGTGCCCCGGCTGTGGCGGGACATGGACACCACCCTGGCCGCGGCACCGCTGGGCGACCCGGCGACGGCGGTGGTGCTGGGCCGTCCGGGCGGCCCGCAGTTCCGGCCCTCGGAGGTCGCCCGGCTGGGTTATCTGGCCGGCATCGTGGCTACTCTGCTGCGCTGAGCGGGTCTGGGCCGGCCGGTTCGGGCGGCGGGCCCTCGTCGAGCAACCGGACGAACCCCTCCTCGTCGAGAATCGGCACCCCGAGTTCGACCGCCTTGTCGTACTTCGACCCCGGCGCGTCGCCGGCCACCACATACGAGGTCTTCTTCGACACCGAACCGGCCGCCTTGCCGCCGCGGATGATGATGGCCTCCTTGGCCTCGTCGCGGGAGAAACCGGTGAGCGATCCGGTCACCACAACCGTCAGCCCGGCCAGTGTCGGCGTGATGGCGGTGTCGCGGTCGTCGGCCATCCTGACCCCGGCCGCGCGCCACTTCTCGACGATCGCGCGGTGCCAGTCCACCTCGAACCACTCCCGCAGCGCGGCGGCGATGGTGGGACCGACGCCCTCGACATCGGCCAGCTGCTGCTCGCCTGCGGCCATGATCGCCTCGAGCGTGCCGAACGCCGTGGCCAGCGCCCGGGCCGCCGTCGGCCCGACGTGGCGGATGGACAGCGCCACCAGGATCCGCCACAGCGGCCGGTCCCTGGCCTGCCCGAGGTTCTTCAGCAGCCGGTTGGCGTTGGCCGACAGTTCGCCTGCCTTGGTGCGGAAGAAGTCCGACTTGGCCAGGTCCTCGGCGCGCAGGCCGAACAGGTCGCCCTCGTCGCTGATGATGTCCGCCTCGAGCAACGCGGTGGCGGCCTCGTAGCCCAGGCCCTCAATGTCCAGCGCGCCGCGGCCGGCGATGTGAAAGACCCTCTCGCGCAACTGCGCCGGGCACGACCGCGCGTTCGGGCAGCGGATGTCGACGTCGCCCTCCTTGGCCGGAGCCAGGACGGTTCCGCACTCCGGGCAGTGGGTGGGCATGACGAACTCTCGCTCGGTGCCGTCACGCAGATCGACCACCGGGCCGAGCACCTCGGGGATGACGTCCCCGGCCTTGCGGATCACCACGGCGTCGCCGATGAGCACGCCCTTCCGCTTGACCTCCGAGGCGTTGTGCAGGGTCGCCAGGCTGACCGTGGATCCGGCGACTCGAACCGGGTCCATGAAGGCGAACGGGGTGACCCGGCCGGTGCGGCCGACGTTCACCCGGATGTCGCGCAGTCTGGTCTGCGCCTCCTCGGGCGGGTACTTGTAGGCAACCGCCCAGCGTGGTGCCCGAGAGGTGGCGCCGAGCCGGCGCTGCTGGGCGAAGTCGTCGACCTTGACCACCACGCCGTCGATCTCGTGCTCGATGGTGTGCCGGCGCTCCCCCCAGTGGTCGATGCGCTCCCGCACGGCGGCCAGGCCCCGCACCCGGGTGGTGTGACCGGAGACCGGCAGCCCCCACGCCTTGAGCGCCAGGTACGCCTCGTGCAGCGTGTCGGGCCGGAAACCCTCGGCGTGACCCAGGCCGTGGCAGATCATCCGCAGCGGCCGGCGGGCGGTGACGGCCGGGTTCTTCTGGCGCAGCGACCCGGCGGCGCTGTTACGCGGGTTGGCGAAGGGCGGCTTGCCGTCCTCGACCAGGCTGGCATTGAGGTTCTCGAAATCGGCGACCATGAAGAACACCTCGCCGCGCACCTCCAGGACCGCCGGAGTGGCGAAATCCGCTGACGGCGTGAGGTTTTCCGGGATGTCTCCGATGGTGCGGGCGTTGAGGGTGACGTCCTCCCCGACCCGGCCGTCACCGCGGGTGGCGGCGCGCTCCAGCTTGCCGTCGCGGTAGAGCAGCGCGATGGCCACCCCGTCGACCTTGAGTTCGCACAGATAGCCCGGATCCGGGCCGATCTCGTTCTCCACCCGGTTCGACCAGGCCACCAGCTCATCGGCGTTGAACACGTCGTCGAGGGACAGCATGCGTTCGAGGTGCTCGGCCGCGGTGAACTCGGTGGCGAAGCCGGCCCCGCCGACGAGCTGGGTCGGCGAATCGGGCGCCCGCAGTTCGGGGTAGCGCTGCTCGAGGGCGAGCAGTTCGTTGAACAGCGCGTCGAAGTCGGCGTCGGAGACGATCGGCGCGTCCTTGACGTAGTAGCGGAACTGGTGCTCCCGCACCTCGTCGGCGATCTGCTGCCAGCGGCGGCGGACATCCGGCGCGATCGGGTCGGAGTCCGCGTCCTCAGATGCCACCCTGGCAGGCTAGCGGAGCGCGCCTAGATCGCTCCCGGGTCGGCGGCTATCGCGGACGCGGCCCGCTGACTCAGAACGGTCGCGGCCCGGGCCCACGACTCGCTCGCGCCGGCCAGCCCGCAGGCCGGACTGACCCCGACCCGCTCACCGAGCACCGAGCGCGGAAAGCCGAGCCGGTCGGTGACGGCGGCCGCGGCGAGGGCCAGTTCCTCGGCCGACGGGCGCTGCTCGGGGGCGCGCACCGGCACCAGTCCCAGCACCGCGCCGCGGCCGGAGTCGACGAACTCCCCGAGCCCGTCCAGTCCGTCGGCGTCCAGCATCGCCGGATCGACCGAGATCGCGCTGATCCGGCTGCGCTGCAACACCTTCCATGGCGGATCGCCCGCGCAGATGTGCAGCAGCACCTCACCCCCGACGGTGTCTGCGCACTCGTCGAGCAGCGCGATCGCCAGGGTCTCGTCGACCGGATGCACCGGGGTCAGTGCCGTCACCCCGGCCAGCCGGCCGGCCAGGGCGGCCGGCAGCATCGGCTCGTCGAACTGCACCACCACCGGTGTCGCCAGTCGCCGGGCCAGGGCGGCGCGGTGGACGGCCATCCCCTCGGCCAGCGAGGCGGCCAGGTCGCGCAGCGCGCCGGGGTCGGTGATCGCCCGGTGCCCGTTGGCCAGTTCCAGGTCGGCCGCCAGGGTGACCGGTCCGGGCGCCTGCACCTTGACGGTGCGCCCGGCCCCCCCGGCTTTCTCCCACGCCTCCTCGAGGGCGTCGATGTCCTCGTCGAGCAGGCTGGCGGCCCGGCGGCTGACCGCGCCGGGGCGGGCCGCGATGCGGTATCCGCGCGCCGAGGTGTCGATGGCGATGTCGACCAGCAGCGCCCCGGCCCGGCCGATCATGTCGGCGCCCACCCCGCGGGCGGGCAGTTCCGGAAGGTAGGGCAGCTGGTGCAGTTCGCCGACGACCACCGCGGCGGCTTCCCGCGGGCTCGAGCCCGGCCAGGAGCCGACACCGGTCGCGGCGGCGAAAACACTCACCGGCCGAAGGTATTCGACCCGGTGCCGGTGCGCACCGGCGGGCCTTGAAGTCTGAGCGTGATCGGACTCAAGCTTTAAAGTCTTAGCGTGCTCACACTGATTCACGAGTCGCCCTGGTGGCTGCTCATCGGAATGTGTTTCGCCTTCTTCGCCGGGATGAGCGCGGCGGCCAGGTTCGCGGTGCGCCGCGTCGCGTCCAAGGATCGCCAGGACCAGGTGACCGACTACGCCACCAAGACACTCGGTCCGATAGGCACGATGTTCGCCTTTCTCATCGGGTTCGCGGCGACGATGACATGGTCGGCGATGAGCGCCGGCCAGGAGGCCGTCGACGCCCAGGCGACTTCGGCGCAGCAGCTCGCCTGGGCCACCAAGGCGATCGCCGACAAGACCGGCGCCGCGCAGGTGATCGGCAACCTCGACCGCTA
Organism: Mycobacterium sp.; assembly: GCF_046095365.1. Classification (GTDB taxonomy): domain Bacteria; phylum Actinomycetota; class Actinomycetes; order Mycobacteriales; family Mycobacteriaceae; genus Mycobacterium. The sequence goes on along the minus strand of NZ_JBJTJF010000034.1, from coordinate 14,171 downwards.
CCTGACCGCCGCCGCCGAACAGGATCCGAGGTTCCTGGCGGTCGGTGACACCACCGGCCTGCCGTCGGCCCAGGCCTTCGACACCCTGCAGCACAGCGTGCACAACGTGGCGTACTCGAAACAGACCACAGCCGCCGAGTCGAACGCCATGACTCTCGCTGCGGCCGCACTGACCACCGCGCAGGCGAAGGTGGCGGCGGTATCCCAGCGCAGCCTGCCGGGACTGATGACCGGTCTTCTCGTCGCGTCGGGCGCGCTGCTGGCGGTGGTGATGGGCGTCGCGGCCGCCGAGGTCGTCGGGCCCTATCTCATGTACGGCTGGGCCCTGGTGCTGGCCATCGCGATGGCTCTCGTTCTGACCCTCGACGTTCCCTTCGGCGGCGGGATCAGGGTGAACATGCGGCCGATGGTCGACGTGTCCGACAGCCTGGTCGCCGAGCCCCTGGACAAGTGAGGGGCGCTCGTCAGCAGATCGTCGCGCTGCCGGTCACCTCGTCGCCGTCCGGGTCGGGGCGGTAGAGCACCATGGTCTGGCCCGGCGCGACGCCGCGCAGCGGGCGGCGCAGCGTCATGGTGATCCGGCCGTCGGCGACCTCGGCGACCCCGGGCGCCACCCCGCCGTGGGCGCGAACCTGGACCTCGCACTCCACCGGGCCGGCAGGGACGGCGCCGGAGGTGAAGACGGGCTGACGGCCGGTCAGCGTCCGCACCTCCAGATCCGCCGCCGCACCGACCCGAACGGTTCCCGACTCCGCGTCGATCCCGGTGACGTAGCGCGGGGCGCCGTCGGGTCCCGGGCCCGGGATGCCCAGGCCCTTGCGCTGTCCGATGGTGAAACCGTGCACCCCGTCATGGCGGGCCAGCACCGCTCCGCCGGCGTCCACCACCGCGCCGGGGCGCACCCCGATGCGCTCACCGAGGAAGGCCCGGGTGTCGCCGGAGGGAATGAAGCAGATGTCGTGGCTGTCGGGCTTGTCGGCGACCGCCAGACCCCGGCGCGCGGCCTCCTCGCGGATCGCCGGCTTGGGGGTGTCGCCCACCGGGAAAACCGCGTGCGCCAGTTGCTCTGCGGTCAGCACCCCTAGCACATAGGACTGGTCCTTGTCGCGGTCGACCGCCCGGCGCAGGCGGCCCTGCGACAGCCGGGCATAGTGCCCGGTGGCCACCGCGTCGAAGCCCAGCGCGACCGCGCGGGCGGCCAGGGCGGCGAACTTGATCCGCTCGTTGCAGCGCACACAGGGGTTGGGGGTCTCGCCCCGGGCGTAGGCGGACACGAAGTCGTCGATCACGTCCGCTTTGAACCGGTCCGCGAAATCCCAGACGTAGAAGGGGATTCCGAGCCGGTCAGCCACCCGGCGGGCGTCGCCGGCATCCTCCTTGGAGCAGCAGCCCCGCGAGCCGGTGCGCAGCGTCCCGGGGGCGTGCGACAGCGCCAGGTGCACGCCGACCACCTCGTGACCGGCGTCGACCATCCGCGCCGCGGCCACCGAGGAGTCCACGCCGCCGCTCATCGCGGCCAGCACCTTCATCGCGGGCCGCTCAGCGCCGAACTGGCCAGGGCCGCCTGGCGGGCCCGGTCGACGGCGGCCGGCAGCACCCGCAACGCGGCGTCGACGTCGTCGGCCGTGCTGGTGTGACCCAGCGAGAGCCGCAGCGAGCCGCGGGCGTGCCCGGGGTCGGCGCCCATCGCCAGCAGGACGTGCGAGGCCCGCGCGACCCCGGCGGTGCACGCCGACCCGGTCGAGCACTCCACTCCCCCGGCATCGAGGAGCATCAGCAGCGAGTCGCCTTCGCAGCCGCCGAAGGTGAAGTGGGCGTTGCCCGGCAGCCGCCGCTCGCCGCGGGCTCCGTTGAGGCTGACGTCGTCGACCGAACCGAGCACGCCGTCGATCAGCCGGTCCCGCAGGGCGCTCAGCCGCGCCGCCGTCGCCTCCCGGGATCCCACGGCGATCTCGGCCGCGGCCGCCATCGCGGCCGCGCCCGCGACGTCGACGGTGCCGGATCGCACGTCGCGTTCCTGGCCACCGCCGTGCAGCAGCGGCACGCACGCCGCGTCACGCCGCAGCAGCAGCGCGCCGACCCCGGTCGGACCACCGAACTTGTGGGCGGTGATGCTCAGCGCCGCGAGGCCGGACGTACCGAAGTCGACCGGCAGCTGGCCCACGGCCTGCACGGCGTCACTGTGCATCGGGACGCCGAATTCCGCTGCGACGGATGCCATTTCGGCGACCGGCAGAATGGTTCCGACCTCGTTGTTGGCCCACATGGCCGAGACCAGGGCTACGTCGTCGTGAGCTTCGAGTGCCTCCCGCAGAGCAGCCGCGCTGACCGATCCGTCCGCCTCGGTGGGCAGATAGCTCACCTCGGCGCCCTCGTGCGCGGCCAGCCACCCGACCGCGTCGAGCACGGCGTGGTGTTCGACGGCGGTGGTGATGATGCGCCGGCGCTTCGGGTCGGCGTCGCGGCGGGCCCAGTAGATGCCCTTGACCGCCAGATTGTCGCTGTCGGTGCCGCCGGCGGTGACGACGACCTCCGAGGGCCGCGCCCCCAGTCGCCCGGCGAGGCTCTCGCGGGCCTCCTCCAGCCGGCGCCGGGCGGCCCGGCCGGCGGTGTGCAGGGAGGAGGCGTTGCCGACCCCGGCCAGTGCGACCGTCATCGCCTCGATGGCGGCTGGGTGCATCGGGGTGGTGGCTGCGTGGTCGAGATAGACCGGCCGGGTCTGGCTCATGGCCTGTTCAGGATACCGGCGCTCGGTTTGCTGCCGCGCAGACGCAAAAGCTCCCGGCACGCCCGGCGTGCGGGAGCTTCTGCGGCTGACGATCAGCCCTTGCGGGCCTTGATGGCCTCGGTCAGCTGCGGCGTGACGCTGAACAGGTCGCCGACGACCCCGAGATCGGAGATCTCGAAGATGGGCGCCTCCTCGTCCTTGTTGACCGCGACGATCGTCTTCGAGGTCTGCATGCCGGCACGGTGCTGGATGGCCCCGGAGATGCCCAGCGCGATGTACAGGCGCGGGGACACCGTCTTGCCGGTCTGGCCGACCTGGAACTGGCCCTCGTAGTAGCCCGAGTCCACCGCGGCGCGGGATGCGCCGACCGCCCCGTCGAGCACGTCGGCGAGGTCCTCGACCACGGTGAACTTGTCGGCGCTGCCCACGCCGCGGCCGCCGGCGACCACGATCTTGGCCTCGGTCAGCTCCGGGCGCGCGCTCTTCTGCGCGGGCTGGCGGGACAGGATGCGCACGGCGTTGTCGGCCGGGGCGGGCACCTCGACGGTGACCTGCTCCCCGGCGCCGGCTGCGGCGGCCGGTTCGACCGCACCGGGGCGAACGGTGATCACCGGAACGTCGCCGTCGACCTTGGCCTCGACGGTGTAGGCGCCGCCGAAGACCGAGTGCACCCCGATGCCGCCCTCCTTGACCGCGATGACGTCGGAAAGGATGCCCGAGCCGATCCGCGCCGCCAGCCGGCCGCCGATCTCCTTGCCCTCCGCGGTGGCGGCCAGGATCACCGCCGCCGGTCCGGCCGACTCGACGAGGTTGGCCAGGACGTCGACGTAGGGGGTGATCAGGACATTCGCCGCGGCATCGGACTCGGCCACGTAGATCTTGGCCGCGCCCGCCGCCTTCAGGCCCTCGACCAGAGGTGCGGCGGTGCCGGGGGCGCCGATCACGACGGCTGCGGGTTCACCGAGAGCCGTTGCGGCGGTGAGGAGTTCAGAGGTGACCTTCTTGACCGCACCTTCGGAGTGCTCGACGAGCACGAGTACTTCAGCCATTGATGCTCTTCTTTCTCGAACGGTCGTGGGGAATGGATGATCCGGGGTTCAGATGATCTTCTGGGCGACCAGGTACTCGGCGATCTTGGTGCCGCCGTCGCCTTCGTCGGTGAGCTTCTCGCCGGCCGACTTCGGCGGCTTCGGCGTGGAGGACTGCACCTTGGAGACCGCGTTGGCCAGACCCACCTCGTCGGCCTCGACCCCGATGTCGGCCAGGGTCATGGTGGTCACTTCCTTCTTCTTGGCGGCCATGATGCCCTTGAAGGAGGGGAAGCGCGGTTCGTTGATCTTCTCGTGCACGCTGACCACCGCCGGCAGCGTGGCCTCGACGCGCAGGACGCCCTCGTCGGTCTCGCGTTCGCCGCTGATCTTGTCGCCCTCGATGACCAGGGTGCGCATGTGGGTCAGCTGCGGCAATCCCAGGTACTCGGCGATGATGGCCGGGATGGCGCCGCCGGTGCCGTCGCTGGCAGCGTTGCCGGTGATCACCAGATCGGTGCCCTCCACCGCGCCCAGCGCGCGAGCCAGCGCCCAGCCGGTCTGGACCATGTCGGACCCGTGCAGGCCCTCGTCGAGAAGATGCACGCCCTTGTCGGCGCCCATCGACAGCGCCTTGCGGATCGCCTCGCCGGCCTTCTCCGGCCCGGCGGTCAGCACGGTCACGGAGCTCTGGCCGCCGGCGGCCTCCTCGCGCTCCTTGATCTGCAGCGCCTCTTCGACGGCCTTCTCGTTGATCTCGTCCAGAACGGCGTCCGATCCGGCGCGGTCGAGGGTGAAGTCGCTGTCGGTGAGCCTGCGGTCCGCGTAGTCCGGGACCTGCTTGATCAGCACCACGATGTTCGTCATGGCCTCTACGTCCTCCTGGCTGGCGTCGCGCGGCCCGGGGCCGGGTCGCACTGTGGGGCACTTCCGCTGACCACACCATGTTACTGGTCGGTAACTTCTGGTGGATCGCACCATAACGATAGCTTGCCGCGGAGGGTGTTCCCGCAGGCCCGTCACGACCCGACGGGTTCGCGAATCGGGCAAGGCAGGCTAGCCTGCCTTGCGATGAGCGCACACCTGACGGACGCGGCCGACGGCGGGCTTCCGCTGACCGGCGAGCGGACCGTCCCCGGTCTGGCGGAGGAGAATTACTGGTTCCGCCGCCACCAGGTCGCCTACCTCCGCTGCACCGACATCTGCGCAGGTCAAGACGTACTTGAGGCGGGCTGCGGGGAGGGCTACGGAGCCGATCTGATCGCCTCGGTGGCACGCCGGGTGGTGGCCGTCGACTACGACTCGGCGACAGTGGGCCACGTACGCGTCCGCTACCCCCGGGTCGACGTCCTGGCCGCCAATCTGGCGGCCGTTCCGATGCCCGACTCCTCGGTCGATGTTGTGGTGAACTTCCAGGTCATCGAGCATTTGTGGGATCAGCCACAGTTCATTACCGAATGCTTACGGTTGTTGCGTCCGGGTGGGCGGCTGCTGATCTCCACGCCCAACCGGATCACCTTCACCCCGGGCAGCGACACCCCGGTCAACCCCTTTCACACCCGCGAACTCAACGCCGCCGAACTGCGCGAGCTACTCGAGGACGGCGGCTTCGGGATCGAGGGGGTCTACGGGGTCTTCCACGGGCCGCGGCTGGCCGAGATGGACGCCCGGCACGGCGGCTCGATCATCGACGCCCAGATCGCCCGGGCGCTGGCCGACGCGCCCTGGCCGGCCGATCTGCTGGCCGACGTGGCGGCGGTGCGCTGCGAGGACTTCGAGATCGTCGGGGAGTCCGGGCGAGACATCGACGACAGCCTGGACCTGCTGGCGATCGCGGTTCGCCCGTGAGCACACCTCAGGCCTCCGTCCCGGGACAGTTCAGCCTCGTCCTGCACACCCACCTGCCGTGGCTGGCCCACCACGGCCGCTGGCCGGTCGGCGAGGAGTGGCTGTTCCAGTCCTGGGCTGCCGCCTACCTGCCGTTGATGCGGGTGCTGCGGACGCTGGCGGCCGAGGATCGCCACGGCCTGGTCACCCTGGGCCTGACACCGGTGGTCACCGCGCAACTGGACGACCCGTACTGCCTCGACGGGATGCACCGCTGGCTGGCCAACTGGCAGCTGCGCGCGATGGAGGCCGCCAACGTGCACATCCCCACCGGGGCCGCCCCGGGTACGGCGACCACACCGGAAGCGTTGCGCCGGTTCGGGGTTCGCGAGTACGACGAGGCCACCCGGGCACTGGAGGACTTCACCTCGCTGTGGCGGCACGGCGCCAGTCCGCTGCTGCGTGAACTCATCGACGCCGGCACGGTGGAGTTGCTCGGCGGTCCGCTGGCGCATCCGTTCCAGCCGCTGCTGCACCCGCGGCTGCGCGAGTTCGCACTGCGCGAGGGCCTGGCCGACGCCGGCCAGCGACTGGGCCACGTCCCGACGGGAATCTGGGCGCCGGAGTGCGCGTACGCACCGGGCATGGAGCACGACTACGCCGCCGCCGGGGTGGGCCACTTCATGGTGGACGGCCCGTCGCTGCACGGCGACACCGCCCTCGGCCGACCGGTCGGGGACAGCGATGTGGTGGCCTTCGGCCGCGACCTGCAGGTGAGCTACCGGGTGTGGTCGCCGCGGTCGGGTTATCCGGGGCACGCGGCCTACCGCGACTTCCATACCTACGACCACCTCACCGGACTCAAGCCGGCCCGGGTCACCGGTCGCAACATCGACTCCGAAGCCAAGGCTCCCTACGACCCGGCCCGCGCCGACCGCGCGATCGACGCCCACGTCGATGATTTCGTCGATCTGGTGCGCGCGCGTCTGATCGGCGAGTCCGAGCGCATCGGCCGGCCCGCGCACGTAGTGGCCGCCTTCGACACCGAACTGTTCGGCCACTGGTGGTACGAGGGCCCGGTCTGGCTGGAGCGCCTGCTGCGCGCCCTGCCCGAGGCAGGGATCCGGGTCGGCACCCTGCGCGACGCCAGAGAGAACGGATTCCTCGGCGCCGCAGTGGATTTGCCGCCGAGCTCGTGGGGTTCCGGCAAGGACTGGCAGGTCTGGGCCGGGGATAAGGTGGCCGACCTGGTCCAGCTCAACAACGAGGTGGTCGACACCGCGCTGGCCTGCGTGGACAAAGCGCTGGCGCAGACCGACACCGCCTCGACGCGCGATCCGGTGGCCGACCAGATCCTGCGCGAGACCCTTTTGACCGTTTCCAGCGACTGGCCGTTCATGGTCAGCAAGGACTCGGCGGGCGACTACGCGCGCTATCGGGCCCACCTGCACGCGCACGCCACCCGCGAGATCGCCGACGCGCTGCTCGCCGGGCGCCGGGACACAGCCCAGCGGCTGGCGGAGGGGTGGAACCGGGCCGACGGCCTGTTCGGCGGCCTGGACGCCCGGCGCCTGCCGCGCCCATGAAGATCCTGATGATCTCGTGGGAGTACCCGCCGGTGGTCATCGGCGGTCTGGGCCGCCACGTCTATCAACTGGCCACCGCGCTGGCCGCCGACGGCCACGACGTGGTCGTGCTGTCCCGCCGGCCTTTCGGCACCGATCCGGCCAGTCACCCCACCACCGACGAGCGCCACGAGGGGGTGCGGGTCATCGCGGCCGCGCAGGACCCGCACGAGTTCGACTTCGCCCGCGACATGATGCCCTGGACGCTGGCGATGGGCCACGCCATGATCCGCGCCGGGTTGGCGCTGCACGGGTCCTGGCAGCCCGACGTGGTGCACGCCCACGACTGGCTTGTCGCCCACCCCGCCGTCGCGCTGGCCGGGTTCTTCGATGTGCCGTTGGTCTCGACCGTCCACGCCACCGAAGCCGGTCGCCACTCGGGTTGGGTGTCCGGGCCGATCAGCCGGCAGGTGCACGCCGCCGAATCGTGGCTGGCGCGCGAATCGGATGCGCTGATCGCCTGTTCGGCGTCGATGGCCGAGGAGATCACCGAGCTGTTCGGCCCCGGGCTGGCTGAGACCACCGTGATTCCCAACGGAATCGATTCCCGCCGTTGGCCTTTCCGAACACGCCGGGAGCACGGCGGTCCGCCGGAGCTGCTTTACTTCGGACGCCTGGAGTACGAGAAGGGCGTCCACGACGCGATCGCGGCGCTGCCGCGCATCCGCCGCAGCCACCCCGGCACCACGCTGACCGTCGCCGGCGACGGCACCCAGGAGGACTGGCTGGTCGAGGTGGCGCGGAAACACAAGGTGCTCAAGTGCGTCAGGTTCGCCGGGCGCGTCGACCACGACGAGTTGCTCGGGCTGCTGCACCGCGCCGACGCGGCCGTACTGCCCAGCCACTACGAGCCGTTCGGCATCGTCGCGCTCGAAGCGGCGGCGGCGGGTGCGCCGCTGGTGACGACCGACGTCGGCGGCCTGGGCGAGGCGGTGATCGACGGTGTGACGGGGATGTCGTGCCCGCCGCGCGACGTGGCCGCCCTGGCGGGGGCGGTGCGCGCGGTCCTCGACGATCCGGCCGCCGCGCAGCGCCGGGCGGTGGCTGCCCGCAAGCGCCTCAGCGCCGACTTCGACTGGCACACCGTGGCCGCCCGGACCGCGCAGGTCTACCTGGCCGCCAAGCGGCGCGAACGCGAGCCGCTGGAACGCCGGCCGATCGTCGAGCGCGCCCTGCCCGACCGCTGAGCGCCGCCGCGAGATCGCCCTCACGGCTGCGGCTGCGGCCGATCAGCAGCCCTGGTGTCGAACTGGCGCTACCTGGCGGCCTTCTTGCGCTCGATGTCCGCCAGATTGGCGGCAAGCTCGGCTCTTTCGGCCGCCGAGGTCTCCCAGGCCAGCTTGCGGTTCTTGACCACCTTGGCCGGCGAGCCGACGGCGATCGAGAAGTCCGGGATGTCGCCCTTGACCACCGCGTGCGCGCCGAGCACGCAGCCGCGCCCGATCCTGGTGCCGCGCAGAATGGTCACCTTCGCCGCGATCCAGACATCCGGGCCGATGCGCACCGGGGTCTTGACGATGCCCTGGTCCTTGATCGGCAGCTCGATGTTGTCCATCTTGTGGTCGAAGTCGCAGACGTAGCACCAGTCGGCCATCAGCGCCGACTCGCCGAACTCGATGTCGATGTAGCAGTTGATGACGTTGTCGCGGCCGAAGACCACCTTGTCGCCCAGCCGCAGCGAGCCCTCGTGGGCCCGGATGGTGTTCTTGTCGCCGATGTGCACCCACCGGCCGATCTCCATCTGCGCCAGTTCCGGGGTGGCGTGGATCTCGACGCCCTTGCCGAGGAAGACCATGCCGCGGGTGATGATGTGCGGGTTGGCGAGCTTGAACTTCAGCAGCCGCCAGTAACGCACCAGGTACCACGGCGTCCAGGCCCGGTTGGCGATGACCCACTTCAGCGACGCCGCGGTGAGGAACCGCGCCTGACGGGGATCGCGCAGCCGGGAACCCCGCCAGCGCTTGTGGATAGGCGCACCCCACATGCTCGTCATGGCGGTTGAGCCTACCCAAGGCCGGTGCGGGTCCCGGGTTAGTCTCGCCTGTACGGTCGCCACGAGCGGAAGGACACCGATGCTGCGGCCCCACTGGGCGCGACGAGGCCTCGCCTCGGCGTCGGCCATGCTGCTGGCCGGTTCCCTGGCGGGCTGCGGCACCACCGACTCCTGGGTGGAGTCCACCGCGGCCCGCGGCTGGCCGGCCCAGTACGCCGATGCGTCGAACTCCAGTTACTCCCCCACCGACGGGGCGGCTGCGCTGGAGTTCTCCTGGAGCCGCGCGGTCAAGGGCGAACTGGGCGCGGCGGCGGCGCTGGGCGGCGACAGCTATCTGGCCGTCAACGGTCAGACCGCCGGCGGCTGCTCGTTGATGGTCTGGGAGAACGACAACCGCGGCCGCCAGCGGTGGTGCACCCGGATGGTGCTGGGCGGCGGGTTCGCCAGCCCGATGTTCGACGGTTTCGACAACCTTTACATCGGTCAGCCCGGCCTGATGGTCTCCTACCCGCCGACGCAGTGGGTCCGCTGGCGCACGCCCGTCATCGGAATGCCTACCACGGCAAGGTTTCTCGGCGGCAGCAGGCTGTTGGTGGTGACCCACCTCGGGCAGGTGCTGGTTTTCGACTCGCACCGCGGCGAGGTGGTGGGCACGCCCCTCGACCTGGTCGACGGCGTCGACCCGACCGACCCCACCCGCGGGCTGGGCGATTGCCGGCAGGCCCTGCCCGGCTGTCCGGTGGCCGCCGCGCCGGCGTTCTCCGCGGCAAGCGGCATCGCCGTGGTCGGGGTGTGGCAGCCCGGCGCGAGAACATCGGCGCTGACCGCGCTCCGCTACCAGGACGGTCAGACCGCGCTGCTGACCCCGGCGTGGAGCAGCGAGGCGGTGACCGCCGGAGTGTTGGCCAGCCCGGTGTTCTCCGCGGACGGCCGGACCGTCTACGTCAACGGCCGCGACGGCACGCTGTGGGCGCTGAACTCCTCCGACGGCAAACCGAAATGGTCACTGCCCCTTGGATTCCAGCCGCAGACCCCGCCGACGGTGACGCCGGACGGCTCGATCATCGCCGGAGGCGGCCCCGATACCCGCCTGGTCGGACTGAGAGATTCCGGCGACCGTGCCGAGGTGGCGTGGCGCCGCGACGACGTCACCCCGCTGACCACCTCCAGTCAGGCCGGCGCCCGGGCCGGCTACGTGGTGGCGGCCGACGGAGCGCAACGGCTTGCGCTGCTGGTGTTCAACCCCGCCGACGGCCGGACGCTCAACAGCTACCCCCTGCCGGATGCCACCGGGTTCCCGGTCGGAGTGTCGGTCGGGTTCGACCGCCGGGTGGTGGTGGCCACCAGCGGAGGCCAGGTCTACAGCTTCGATCCGGCCTAGCTCAGCGTCTCAAAGTTGCAGCGGCGGGATCTCGCTGCGCGGCACCTTCACCGACGTGGCCCCCGCGTAGGACGGCAGCAGTTCGGCGCGACCGAAGTAGAAGATCACCGAATCGTCGGTGATGGCGAAGTTCTGGTAGTGCGTGGGATCCCGGCCGTCGCCGGGCGAAATGCTGTCCGCCATGCCGGTCTCGGTCTCCAGCGTCTTCTGCACGATCGGGAAGATGGTCTCCAGCGGGTCGGCGCCGGGTGCGAACAACGTCTCGAAGCTCACCGGCCGGGCCCGGCCGAGGTCGTAGGTGAACGACTTGTACCAGGTCGTCGGGTGGGCGCTGCCGACGTCCTGGAACAGCGTCAGCACCACGCTGCGGGTCTGGGCGGAGCGCAGGGACTCGGCGCTGACGTCCATCTGGTAGGGCAGGTTTCGCGAGTCCGGTGTCCGGGCGACGTTGAGGAAGCCCTCGCGGGTCTGGCTGAGGTAGTCGACGATCGCCTGTTCGTCGGGGTAGTCCAGCGGGAACGTCACGTCCATGGTGTAGGCCGGATCGCTGGCCTGGACGTGACAGGACGCTCCCTGCCGGACACCGCCGAGGGTCGCGCAGGGATCCAGCGCGACCGCCGCCGGGCAGCCCGCCAGGACCACAGCTCCGATCAGCGCGGCGAGCGCCAGGTTTCGCATGACGGTGAGCCTACCGGGACGACCTGCAGAGAAACACCACCGCGCGGGCTCCGGCGCCGGTGCCGATCCGGGTGATCACCAACGACAGCGACTGGCTTCCGGCCGGCTGCAGCCGGCGGCGCAACACGTCCGGATCGACGTCCACGCCGCGCACCAGGATCTCCAGCGGGCCGCAGTCCTGTGCGCAAAGCGCTTGGCGCAGAACCTTTTCGCGCAGCGGGAGCTGCTCAATCACCTCGAATCCGCGGACCCCGGCGGGCAGCCGGTCACCGGTGAGGTAGGCGATTTCCGGGTCGAGCTGCCACAGACCGTGGCGCACCGCGTACTGGCGCACCAGCCCGGCGCGCACCACCGCCCCGTCCGGGTCGACGATCCAGCGTCCGGCGGCGTCCGCCGCGCAGTCGTCGGGCTCGGCGTCGGTGACTTCCTCGACCGTTCCCTGCCCCGCGCCGAGCACGCTGGCCCGGCGGCGCACGCCCGGCTCAGCCAGCGGCGGCGACCACAGGCAGGCCTCCCGCACCGATCCGCCCGATGAGGTCACCTCGATCTCACCGTCGAAGCCCAGCCTGCGCACCGCGTCGAAGTCGATGCCCGGTGCGCACTTGACGACGGTCGCGCGGCCGGAGTAGCCGGCGATGATCCGATCCAGCGGCGGCGCGTAGGCGTGCGGGTCGAAACGGCGCCGCCCGCCGGACCTGCGGGCCGGGTCCAGCAGCACCACCGTGTCGCGGCTGACCGGATGCAGCGCATCCGCCCGGCACAGCGGAACCCCGTCGACGTTGTGGGCGGCCATCGCGAGCCGGACCTCGTCGACGTCGCTGCCGAGCAGGAGAGCGGCGGTGTCCCGCAGGGCCGCCAGTTCGGTGCCCACCGAACAGGTCGCGTCGTGCACCGCCCGCCCCGCCAGCCGGCGGGCACGGTGGCGGGCGACGGTCGCGGTGGTCGCCTGCTGGAGAGCCTCGTCGGTGAACAGCCAGCCCGAGGGGTCGGCCAGGCCGGCGAACTTCGCGGCGGCTCTGCGTCGCAGCAGCGTGGTCTGGACCAGTACTCCGGCGTGCCCGGCGAAGCGCTCGCGGATGGCCGCGACGTCGGCGATCAGGCCGTCGCCGGTCAGTCCGTAGCCCGCCACCTCAGCCAGCGCGGCCGACCCGGCGTCACTGGCGAGATAGGCGACGTCGGCGCGGGTGAACGTCAGGAGGGTTTGACCCCGGTGATCATGACGTTGTAGTACCACGACTTCGGCACGAACCGCCGCCAGAGGTTGTCGTCGACCCAGTTCAGGGTGGTCCAACTGGTGAAGCCGAACTTGGCCCATTTGAAGCCGAGCCTGCCCGGAGGAACCATGGCCTCGATCGTCCGCAGTGGCCAGCCCAGCATCGCCGCGGTGAATTCCGTTGTTGTCGTGGAGATTTCGACCACTCCGGCGTTGCGTGCCATCCGCTCGAGGTCGGCAGGGTCGAAGGTGTGCAGATCCACGACGGCCTCCAGCGCGGCGGCCCGTGAGGACTCGTCGAGCTCGGCCTGCGGGCGGCGCCAGCCGCGCAGACCGGGCAGCCTGGTGGCGTTGGTCGCCAGCCGCCAGGTCAGGGTTGACAGGTTGCGGGCGTAGCCGTTGCCGACGGTGGTCGGTTCGCCGGCGAAGACGAACCGCCCGCCGGGCTTGAGCACCCGTACCACCTCGCGCAGCGAGCGCTCCACGTCGGGGATGTGGTGCAGCACCGCATGCCCGACCACCAGGTCGAAGGTGTCGTCGTCGTAGGGGATGCCCTCGGCGTCGGCGACCCGGCCGTCGACGTCCAGCCCGAGATTCTCCCCGTTGCGCACCGCCACCCGCACCATCCCGGGCGACAGGTCGGTCACCGACCCGCGCCGGGCCACCCCGGCCTGGATGAGGTTGAGCAGGAAGAAACCACTGCCGCAGCCGAGCTCCAGGGCACGGTCGTACGGGAGGTTGCGGACGTCCTCGGCGGGAACGATGGCGTCGAAGAGGTCCCGCGCGTAGTCGACGCAGCGCTTGTCGTAGGAGATCGACCACTTCTCGTCGTAGGTCTCGGCCTCCCAGTCGTGGTAGAGGACCTGGGCCAGCTTGGAATCCTTCAGCGCGGCCTGCACCTGCTCGGCCGTGGCATGGGGATTCGGAGCCGGGTCCGACCGGGCGCCGGACTCCTTGATGTCGGTCATGCCGGGCAGCCTAACCGCCGTGCGTGGCGCCGAAAACTTCGCCGTAGCGCGAAACCTGGGACTCGGCGTCCGGTCCCGCGGGCGCCCATCCGCTGATCAGGGCCTTCACCCCGGCCAGCGCGGCCGGCGGGGCGTCCACGAACCGGCCGGCCCACACCAGTGCCTGGTCGTAGACGTGGTCCGGCGGCGCCAGTTCGTCGACGAGTCCGAGCGAGAGGGCTTCCTCGGGGGTGACGAAACGGCCGCTGAAGGCCAGTTCCTTGGCCCGGGCGTCGCCCACCGCCCTGGCCAGTCGCGCGCAACCGCCGCCGCCGGGAACCAGTCCGGCCAGGATCTCGGTCGCGCCCAGCCTGGCGTTGTCTCCGCACACCCGCCAGTCCGCGGCCAGCGCCAGGCTCAGGCCGGCGCCGAGCGCGTAACCGGTGACGGCCGCGACCGTCGGTTTGGGGATGGCGGCCACCGCGTCGATGGCCCGCCGGCGCACCCGGTCGGCGGCCTCCGCCTCGGCGCGACTGAGGGTGCTCAGTTCGGGGACGTCGTCGCCGGCGCAGAAGATCTCGTGGCCACCGAAGATGACGACCGTGGCGATGTCGTCGCGGCCGGAGACCTCCTCGGCCGCGGCGGCCAACTCCCGGTAGGCCTGCCGGGTCAAGGCGTTGGTGGGCTCGCGGTCCAGCACCAGCGCCCCGATTCCGGGTTGTTGCTCGCTGACGTGGACGCTGATGAACTC
>NZ_JBJTJF010000033.1:0-8500 GCF_046095365.1 Mycobacterium sp. | reverse complement strand
CACCCGCATGCGCTCGGACACCCCGAAGGTGCTGCACACCCTCGGCGGGCGCTCGATGCTCGCGCACGCGCTGCGCCGTCCGCCGAGCCGTCCGCCGCCACGCCCACCTCCCGAATGTGCGGTTTCATACGCGCCACGCCGATCGCGTCGTATGAGATTTCACCGTCACGGAGCATTCCAGCTCCGCCGCCAGGACTCGAACCTGAACTATCTGAACCAAAATCAGAGGTGCTGCCAATTACACCACGGCGGATCGCCCGTGAGTGACTGTAGTCGACTCCAGTACCCTGATAGCCGTGGCAGCACCGCAGGGCCAGCCGCGGCCGCCGCGGTCCAGGATGACCGGCAGCGAACGGCGCCACCAGCTGATCGACATCGCCCGCGGCCTCTTTGCCGAACGCGGTTACGAGGGCACCTCCGTCGAAGAGGTGGCGCAGCGCGCCGGGGTCTCCAAGCCGGTCGTCTACGAGCACTTCGGTGGCAAGGAGGGGCTCTACGCGGTGGTGGTCGACCGCGAGGTGTCGGCACTGCTCGACGGAGTCACCGCCTCGCTCACCAACAACCAGTACCGGCCACGGGTGGAGGCGGTGACGCTGGCGCTGCTGACCTACATCGAGGAGCGCACCGACGGCTACCGGGTGCTGATCCGCGACTCCCCGCCGTCGCTGAGTCCGGGCACCTACTCCACCCTGTTCAACGACGCCGTCGGCCAGGTCGCCTCGATCCTGGCCGGCGACTTCTCCCGCCGCGGCCTTGATCCCGAACTCGCGCCGCTCTACGCGCGCGCGCTGGTGGGTTCGGTGTCGATGACCGCACAGTGGTGGCTGGACGCCCGGGCGCCCGACAAGGAGGTCGTTGCCGCCCACCTGGTCAACCTGATGTGGAACGGCCTGACCGGACTGGAGCCCGACCCGCGGCTGCAGGACGAGTGATCGCCCCGCTGGCGGGTCTGGTCGAACTCGCGCTCCAAGCGCCGCCGTTCGCCGACCTCGCCGAGCGCGCGGACGGGCGCCCCGACGACCTGGCGGTGGTGGGTCCGGCCAGCGCGCAACTGTTCGTGGCGGGCGCGCTGGCCCGCGGCGGGCCGCTTCTGGTGGTGACCGCCACCGGCGGGCAGGCCGACGACCTCGCCGCCGAACTGCGCGGGGTCTACGGCGAGGCGGCCGCGCTGTTCCCGTCCTGGGAGACGCTGCCGCACGAGCGGCTCTCGCCCGGGGTGGACACCGTCGGCGCCCGGATGCTGCTGCTGCGCCGGCTGGCCCGGCCGGACGACGCGGAGCTGGGACCGCCGCTGCGGGTTGTGGTCACCACCGTGCGCTCACTGCTGCAACCGATGGCCGCCGACCTCGCCGGGATCGAACCGGTCACCCTGCGGGTCGGCGCCGAACTCGACTTCGAACAGCTGGTCGCCCGACTGGCGGCGTTGGCCTACACCCGCGTCGACATGGTCGCCCGGCGCGGGGAGTTCGCCGTGCGTGGCGGCATCCTCGATCTCTTCGCCCCCACCGAGGAGCATCCGGTTCGGGTGGAGTTCTGGGGCGACGAGGTCACCGAGATGCGGATGTTCTCCGTCGCCGACCAGCGTTCGATTCCCGAGCTGGATGCCGGCGTGGTGGTGGCCGTACCGTGTCGCGAGCTCCTGCTGACCGACGAAGTCCGTTCCTGCGCAGCGGAATTGGCGAGCCGGGCCCCGCGCGAGGACAACCGTGTCACCGGTGGCGTCGCCGATATGCTGGCCAAGCTGGCCGAGGGCATCCCGGTCGACGGGATGGAGGCGCTGGCGCCGGTGCTGCGATCCGGCCCGCTGGGCTCGCTGGTCGGTCACCTGCCGGCGGGAACACCGCTGCTGGTGTGCGACCCGGAGCGGGTGCGCACCCGGGCGGCCGACCTGATCAAGACCGGCCGGGAATTCCTGGAGGCCTCCTGGTCGGTGGCCGCGGTGGGCGGGGAGACGCCCATCGACGTCGAAGCCCTCGGCGGCTCCGGCTTCCGCGAACTGGACGAGGTCCGGGGGGCGGCCACCGCCGGCGGCCACCCCTGGTGGACGGTGAGCCAGTTGTCCGCGGAGGGCGCAGTCGAACTCGACGTGCGGGCCGCACCGTCGGCCCGCGGCCAGCAGTCCGGCGTTGAGGAGATCTTCGCGATGCTGCGCGCCCACGTGCTGACCGGCGGTCTGGCCGCCGTGGTCGCACCCGGGACCGGCACCGCCCACCGGGTCGTCGAGCAACTCGGCGAGCACGACACCCCCGCCGAGATGCTGGAGTCCGGCCACCCGCCGAAGCCCGGCGTGGTGGGCGTGCTGAAAGGCCCGCTGCACAACGGGATCGTGATCGCGCCCGCGAATCTGGTGGTGATCACCGAGACCGACCTCACCGGCAACCGCGCCACCGGGCCGGAGGGCAAGCGGCTGGCGGCCCGGCGCCGCAACACCGTCGACCCGCTGGCGCTGACCTCCGGCGATCTGGTGGTGCACGACCAGCACGGCATCGGCCGCTTCGTCGAGATGGTCGAGCGCACCGTCGGCGGGGCGCGCCGGGAGTACCTCGTGCTCGAGTACGCCTCGTCCAAACGTGGTCAGGGCGCGGACAAACTGTTCGTCCCGATGGACTCCCTGGATCAGCTGTCCCGCTACGTCGGCGGCGAGCAGCCCGCCCTGAGCAGGCTCGGCGGCAGCGACTGGGCCAACACGAAGACCAAGGCGCGCAAAGCCGTTCGGGAGATCGCCGGCGAACTCGTCGCGCTCTACGCCAAGCGGCAGGCCGCCCCCGGGCACGCCTTCGCCCCCGACACCCCCTGGCAGGCCGAGATGGAGGACGCCTTCGGCTTCACCGAGACCGTCGACCAGTTGACCGCGATCGGTGAGGTCAAGTCCGACATGGAGAAACCCGTCCCCATGGATCGGGTGATCTGCGGCGACGTCGGCTACGGCAAGACCGAGATCGCGGTGCGGGCGGCGTTCAAGGCCGTGCAGGACGGAAAGCAGGTCGCCGTGCTGGTACCCACCACGCTGCTGGCCGACCAGCACCTGCAGACGTTCACCGAGCGGATGGCCGGCTTCCCGGTGACCGTCAAGGGCCTTTCGCGATTCACCGACTCCGCTGATTCGCGAAAAGTATTGCAGGGCATGGCCGATGGCGGTATCGACATCGTCATCGGCACCCACCGTCTGCTGCAGACCGGAGTTCGGTGGAAGGACCTCGGACTGGTGGTGGTCGACGAGGAGCAGCGCTTCGGCGTCGAGCACAAGGAACACATCAAGAGCCTGCGCACCCACGTCGACGTCCTCACCATGAGCGCCACCCCGATACCGCGCACCCTGGAGATGAGCCTGGCCGGCATCCGGGAGATGTCGACGATTCTGACCCCGCCCGAGGAGCGCTATCCGGTGCTGACCTACGTCGGGCCGCACGAGGACAAGCAGGTCGCCGCCGCGCTGCGCCGCGAACTGCTGCGCGACGGGCAGGTGTTCTACGTGCACAACCGCGTCGCCAGCATCGACAACGCCGCCGCCCGGGTGCGGGCACTGGTCCCCGAGGCGCGCGTCGCGGTCGCCCACGGCCAGATGCCCGAGGAGCAACTCGAGCGGACGGTGCAGGGGTTCTGGAACCGCGAGTTCGACATCCTGGTGTGCACCACGATCGTGGAGACCGGACTGGACATCTCCAACGCCAACACCCTGATCGTCGAGCGCGCCGACACCTTCGGACTGTCCCAGCTGCACCAGTTGCGCGGCCGGGTCGGGCGCAGCCGCGAGCGCGGCTACGCCTACTTCCTCTATCCGCGCGACACCCCGCTGACCGAGACCGCCCACGACCGGCTGGCCACCATCGCCCAGAACAACGAACTGGGTGCCGGGATGGCGGTTGCGTTGAAGGACTTGGAGATTCGCGGAGCCGGCAACGTGTTGGGCGTCGAACAGTCCGGGCACGTCGCCGGGGTGGGCTTCGATCTCTACGTGCGTCTGGTCGGCGAAGCGGTCGAGGCCTATCGCGCGGCAGCCGACGGCAAGACCGTGACGACCCCGGAGGAACCGCGCGACGTCCGCATCGACCTGCCCGTCGACGCGCACCTGCCGCCGGATTACATCGGCAGCGACCGGCTTCGGCTGGAGGCCTACCGAAGGCTGGCGGCCGCCGCCGACGAGGCGGCCGTGACCGCCGTCGTCGACGAGCTCACCGACCGCTACGGGCCGCTGCCCGAGCCGGCGCAGCGGCTGGTTGCGGTGGCCCGGCTGCGGCTGCTGTGCCGCCACTACGGGGTGGCCGAGGTCTCGGCGGCATCGGCGAGCACGGTGCGCGTCGCCCCGCTGTCCCTGCCCGACTCCGCGCAGGTGCGGCTCAAGCGGCTCTATCCCGCGGCGGCCTACCGGGCCACCACCGCCACCGTGCAGGTGCCGATCCCACGGGCCGGCGCCGGGGTGGGTGCGGCCCGGATCCGGGATCTGGACCTGCTCCAGATGGTGGCCGACCTGCTTCTGGCCATTGACGGCCGACCGCGCGGCGAGGTTGATATAACGGCGGCGGTGAAGGGAGGCGGGCGATGACGGTCATCCTGGTCGACCCCCGCCGGCCGGCGCTGTTGCCCATCGAGGCCGCCGAACTGCTCACCGGGGATCTGCAGTACACCGAGGAGATGCCGATCAGGGTGCAGTGGTGGCTGCCGTCGGCGCGCTCGGCGATGATCGGGCCGGACGCCCCGGTGCTGCTGTCGTCCGACCCCGGGCACCCCGCGGTCAGGGCCAGGCTCGCCGCCGGCGAGCGGCTGATCGCCGCGCCGCGGCCGCGCCCCGGGGAGCGGCTGATCGACGCCGTCGAGATCATGGACCGCCTGCGCACCGCCGGGCCGTGGGAGAGTCGGCAGACCCACCAGTCGCTGCACCGCTACCTGCTGGAGGAAACCTACGAGTTGTTCGACGCCGTGCGCGGCGGCGACGCCGGTGAGTTGCGCGACGAACTCGGCGACCTGCTGTTGCAGGTGCTCTTCCACGCCCGGATCGCCGAGGAGGCCCCGGGCACCGGATTCGACATCGACGACGTCGCCGATGCCCTGGTCCGCAAGCTCGTGAACCGGGTGCCCGCGGTGCTGGCCGGTGAGCAGATCACCCTGGAAGACCAGCTGGCGCAGTGGGAGCAGCGCAAGGCCGCCGAGCGGCGGAGTTCCGACGGCCGGACCTCCTGCGTCGACGGACTGCCCACCGCGCTGCCCGCGCTCGCCCTGGCGCAGAAGGTGATCGACCGTGTCACCGCCGCCGGCGTACCCGCCGATCGCATTCCGGTCGCGCTGACGACGGTGCAGGTCGGCCCGGGTGGTGATGCCGAGCAGGCGGTGCGCGACGCGGTGCTGGAGTTCATCGACAGCGTGCGTAACGCCGAAGCGCAGATCGCCGCGGATCGGCCCGGCGGTCCCGGCTCCGGCGCGGCGGCGACGGCCGAGGAGTGGTGCCGGTACCTGCCCGCCGACCCGACCGCGGCGCTGGTGCACTGGCCCGGTCAGGGCTGAGATTGCACTGGCCCGGTCAGGGCCGAGATTGCACTGGCCCGGTCAGGGCCGAAATCCCGAGATTCGCAGCGGCTAACGGAGCGGGCCCCGTGGGACGATAAACCTCTCAAAACCGGGTACAGGGAGTGTCGTGTCGTCACGCTGGAAGCGCGCCGCCGTCGTCGTCTCAGCGACGACGATGGTGCTCGCCGCCAGCTGCTCCTGGCAGGTCGGAACGCCCATCCCCGAGGGTGTGCCGCCGCCGCCGGGGGACCCGGTGCCGGCCATCGACACCCATGCCGCCGGCCGCCCGGCCGACCAGCTGCGGACCTGGGCCGAACAGCACGCGCCGGCGCTGGGCATCCCGATCGAGGCGATGGAGGCCTACGGGTACGCGGCGCGGGTGGCCGAGGTGGAGAACCCGGACTGCCACCTGGCCTGGACCACCCTGGCCGGCATCGGCATGGTGGAAAGCCACCACGGCACCTACCGCGGCGCGGTGATCGCACCCAACGGCGACGTCAGCCCACCCATCCGCGGGGTGCGCCTGGACGGCACCAACGGCAACCTGGCGATCATCGAGAAGGAGGCCTCGGTCGAGGGCGACCCGGTCTACGCCCGGGCTATGGGCCCGATGCAGTTCATCCCGGAGACCTGGCGGCTCTACGGTGTCGATGCCAACAACGACCGCACGATCAGCCCCGACAATTTCGACGACGCCGCTCTCTCGGCCGCGGGTTACCTGTGCTTCCGCGGCAAGGACATGGCGACCCCCCGCGGCTGGATGAACGCGCTGCGGGCCTACAACCATTCCGAGCTGTACGCCCGCGCCGTCCGGGACTGGGCCGCCGCCTACGCCGCAGGGCATTCGCTGTGATGCGATCCGGCCCGGGCAGTCCTGCTCAGTGCGGCCCGGTAGCGGCCCGAACCATCTAGGCTGATCGACGTCAGCCGTTCCTCCCAGCAACGGGGAACGTTCCTTCCAGCAAGGAGTACGAGCGTGCCCATCATCGAGCAGGTCGAAGCGCGCGAAATCCTCGACTCGCGCGGCAATCCGACCGTTGAGGTCGAGGTGGCCCTCATCGACGGGACCATGGCGCGCGCCGCCGTCCCGTCCGGGGCGTCCACCGGTGAGCACGAGGCCGTCGAGTTGCGCGACGGCGGATCCCGCTACGGCGGCAAAGGTGTGCAGAAAGCTGTCGAGGGCGTGCTCGACGAGATCGCCCCGGCCGTCATCGGCATGTCCGCCGACGATCAGCGGCTGGTCGACCAGGCGCTGGTCGACCTCGACGGGACGCCCGGCAAGGGCCGGCTCGGCGCCAACGCGATCCTGGGGGTGTCGCTGGCGGTGGCGAAGGCGGCGGCGGAGTCTGCCGGGCTGCCGCTGTACCGCTACCTCGGCGGGCCGAACGCCCACATCCTGCCGGTGCCGATGATGAACATCCTCAACGGCGGCGCCCACGCCGACACCGGGGTCGACATCCAGGAGTTCATGGTCGCTCCGATCGGCGCCCCCAGCTTCAAGGAGGCGGTGCGCTGGGGTGCGGAGGTCTACCACGCGCTCAAGGCCGTGCTCAAGAAGCAGGGCCTGGCCACCGGTCTGGGTGACGAGGGCGGTTTCGCCCCCGACGTCGCCGGCGCCCGGGCCGCCCTGGACCTGATCTGCTCGGCCATCGAGTCGGCCGGTTTCAAGCCCGGTGTCGACGTGGCCCTGGCCCTCGACGTGGCGGCCACCGAGTTCTACACCGCCGGAACGGGTTACAGCTTCGAGAAGCAGAACCGCACTGCCGAGGAGATGGGTGCGATCTACGCCGAACTGCTCGATGCCTACCCGCTGGTCTCCATCGAGGACCCGCTTGACGAGAACGACTGGGATGGCTGGGCGGCGCTCACCACCGCGATCGGCGACCGGGTGCAGATCGTCGGCGACGACCTCTTCGTCACCAACCCCGAGCGTCTCGAGGAGGGCATCGAGCGCGGCGCCGCCAACGCGCTGCTGGTCAAGGTCAACCAGATCGGGACCCTCACCGAGACCCTCGACGCCGTGGCGCTGGCCCACAACAGCGGCTACCGCACCATGATGAGCCACCGCAGCGGCGAGACCGAGGACACCACGATCTCCGACCTCGCGGTGGCGGTGGGCAGCGGCCAGATCAAGACCGGGGCTCCGGCCCGCAGCGAACGGGTCGCCAAGTACAACCAGCTGATGCGCATCGAGGACGCCCTCGGCGACGCCGCCCGCTACGCCGGCGACCTGGCCTTCCCGCGGTTCGGCGGAACGGACTAGACGCACCTCGTGGCAGACGGTAAACGGTCCGACCCGAAGCGCCGGGCGCCGGCGTCCCGGCCCGGCGCCTCAGGCCGCGGACGATCGCGGCCGGGCCGGGTCACCTCGCGCGACGCCCGCCCGGGCGGTCTGCGTGACCGGGCCGAGTCCGTCGGCCGCAGTATCACCGAGCCGATCAGGGACGCGATCAGCGCCTCGATCCAGCAGCAGAGCGAAGAGCGTCTCGGTTTCACCGCCCGGCGTGCCGCCATCCTGGCGGCGGTGGTGTGCGTGCTGACGCTGACCATCGCCGGGCCGGTTCGCACCTATTTCGCCCAGCGCACCGAGATGAAGCAGCTTTCCGCCAGTGAGGCGGCGCTGCGTGAGCAGATCGCCGAATTGGAAAGCCAGAAGGCCAAACTCGCCGACCCGGTCTATATCGCGGCACAGGCCCGCGAGCGGCTCGGGTTCGTCAAGCCCGGCGACATTCCCTATCAGGTGCAGCTGCCGCCCGGGGTGGTCGTCGAGCCGCGGGCCGGCTCGCAGCAGCAACCCGGGCGCGGCACCGACCCCTGGTACACCTCGCTGTGGCACACCATCGCAGACACCCCGCACGGACCGCCGGCGCCGACGTCCGAGCAGCCCGTACCGCCTGCGCGTCCCGGCCCGCCACCGCCACCTCCGCCACAGCGAGGTGTACCAGGGGTCGGTGCCGCGCCCGGGTTGCTGCTGCGAGCCGGCCCGCGGCTCGACGAC
>NZ_JBJTJF010000032.1:0-15230 GCF_046095365.1 Mycobacterium sp. | reverse complement strand
CGGACGGCAGCCGGTCCGGGCCGTCCGGCCCGATCTGCAGGATCGTCCCCAGCGCCAGGCGGATGTCGTTGATCGCCGCGATCCAGGCGTTGGCGTCGTCCTCGGTCAACTCCAGCGGGCCCCCTCCGGTCGGCAGGGTGTCCACAAGTCGTTGCGCCACAGCGATTTTGGCGTCGATGATCTCCGGCTCCCGCAGGCTGCGCAGCGCGCCGGTGGCGGCGTCGTCGGGGCGGTCCCGGATGAAGTCCGGCAGCAACCGGCGCATGGTCCCGTCCTGCGGCGGCGACGGGTTGCCGGTGCGGATCCCGGTGAGCTGCTCCAGCGGGTCCGACGGCGCGCCGGCCTGGCGATCGTCGAGCATCTCCTGCACCGAGGTGGCCATGTTCCTCAGCAACGCCACCTCGTGGGGTTCCAGGGCGGAGACGAAGCGCGGACCGTCGACGGTGTCGACCCGTCTCCACTTGCGCACGAAGTGTCCCGCCTACCGCTTCAGCGGTCCTGCTGCATGGTGGCCCACAGCCCGGCGGCGTGCAGTTTCGTCACGTCCACCTCCATGGCCTCCCGGCTTCCGGCCGACACCACGGCCTTGCCCTCGTTGTGAACCTGCATCATGAGCTTGGTGGCGTGCGGTTCGCTATAGCCGAAAAGCTTCTGGAAGACGTAGGTCACGTAGTTCATCAGGTTCACCGGATCGTCCCACACGATCGTCACCCATGGGGCATCGGTTGCGTCGACGACCTCGGTCTCCCGTACTGCGGTGGTGCCGGGCCGGGTGGGTGCTGCTGGGGAGCCCATACCGATCAGGATAGCGAGCCACCGGCAAAAGCCGCCCCGGCTCCGGCAAGCCGATACGGTTGCCGAGTGACCGGGGTGCATCCAGGGCCCGTTCCCACGGCGTTGATGACCGACAAGTACGAATTGACCATGCTGTCAGCGGCGCTGCGGGACGGCACCGCCCGCCGGCGGACCACCTTCGAGGTGTTCGCGCGCCGGCTGCCCGAGGGGCGCCGCTACGGGGTGCTCGCCGGGACGGGCCGGTTCCTGGAGGCGTTGCGCGACTTCGCCTTCGACGCCGCAGCGCTGGCCACAGTCGCAGAATTCCTGGATCCGGCGACCGTGGATTTCCTGGCCGGATACCGGTTCAGCGGGGACATCGACGGCTACGCCGAGGGCGAGTTGTACTTCCCCGGATCCCCGCTGCTGTCGGTCACCGGCAGCTTCGGCGAGTGCGTCGTGCTCGAGACCCTGGCCCTGTCCATCCTCAACCACGACACCGCGGTGGCATCGGCGGCCGCGAGGATGGTCAGCGCGGCCGGCGGCCGGACGCTGATCGAGATGGGGTCGCGGCGGACCCACGAGCAGGCGGCCGTCGCCGCGGCGCGCGCCGCGTACATCGCGGGGTTCACCGGAACGTCCAACCTCGCCGCCGGGCAGCGCTACGGGATCCCGGCGCTGGGCACCTCGGCGCACGCGTTCACCATGGTGCACACCACCGCCGCCGGCGGCACCGGCGACTGGGAGCGGGCGGCCTTCGCGGCGCAGGTCGACGCGCTCGGCGAGTCCACCACTCTGCTGGTGGACACCTACGACGTGCACGACGGAGTGGCCAACGCGGTCGCCGTCGCCGGCACCGGCCTGGGCGCGGTGCGCATCGACTCCGGGGATCTGGGCGTGCTGGCCCGGCAGGCCCGCGTCCAGCTCGACGCCCTGGGCGCGGCAAACACCAGGGTCGTGGTGTCCGGCGACCTCGACGAGTACTCCATCGCCTCCTTGCGCGACGAGCCCGTGGACGGCTACGGGGTCGGCACATCGGTGGTCACCGGCTCCGGCGCGCCGGCCGCCGGCATGGTCTTCAAGCTGGTCGAGGTCGACGGCCTGCCGGTGAACAAGCGCAGCCGGGGCAAGCAGTCGCACGGCGGGCGCAAGGCCGCCATGCGGCCGGCCCACGCGAGCGGGACGGTGCTCGAGGAGGTGGTGCACCCGGCCGGGGCGCCGCCGGACGTCGCGGCCCGGGTGCTGACGGTCCCGCTGGTGCGCGGCGGCGAGGTGCTGTCCGACCCGGACCTGCGGGCCGCCCGCGACCGCGTCGCGGCCGGCCTGCGCAGCCTGCCGCCGGAGGGCCTGGCGCTCTCCCCGGGCGAGCCGGCCATCCCCACCCGGCAACTGGCACCGCGATGAGCGAACCAGCGCCGGTGGCCGAGCTGCTGGCCAGGGCGGTGGCGGCCGTCGGGGGCGCTGAACGGCCCGGCCAGCAGCAGATGGCCGAGGCCGTCGCGGCGGCGTTCGCCACCGGCGAACACCTGGCGGTGCAGGCCGGAACCGGCACCGGCAAGTCGCTGGCCTACCTGGTGCCGGCCATCGCCCGCGCGGTCAGCGACGACTCGACGGTGGTGGTCTCAACGGCGACCATCGCCCTGCAGCGCCAACTGGTCGACCGCGACCTGCCCCGGCTGGCCGACGCCCTGGCCGACGCGCTGCCGCGCCGGCCCACTTTCGCCCTGCTGAAGGGCCGACGAAACTATCTGTGCCTGAACAAGATCCACGGCGGCCCCGGCGAGGACGAGGCGCCACAGGAGGAGTTGTTCGGCACGGCGGCTGTCAGCTCCCTGGGACGCGACATCCAGCGGCTGACCGCCTGGGCGGGCGAGACCGAGACCGGTGACCGGGACGACCTGCGCCCGGGTGTGCCGGAGCGGTCCTGGTCGCAGGTCAGCGTCTCGGCCCGGGAGTGTCTCGGGGCGACCCGCTGCCCTTACGGCGTGGACTGCTTCGCCGAGAAGGCCCGGGCCGAGGCCGCCGGGGCCGACATCGTGGTGACCAACCACGCGCTGCTCGCGATCGACGCGATCGCCGAGGCCTCGGTGCTGCCCGAGCACAGCTTCCTGGTGATCGACGAGGCCCACGAACTGACCGACCGGGTCACCTCGGTGGCCACCGGCGAACTCTCGGCGGGCCCACTCGGGGTCGCGGTACGCCGAACCGCCCGGCTGGTGGAACCCGAACTGGCGCAACGACTGGAAGCCTCGGTCACCACCTTCGCCTCGGCGATCCACGACGCCCATCCCGGCCGCATCGACTACCTCGACGCCGAGTTGGCCACCTATCTCACCGCGCTGCGCGACGCCGCGGCCGGCGCCCGGGCGGCCATCGACCCCAAGCCCGCCGACCCGCAGGCCGCCGCGGCCCGCCTGGAGGCGATCGCCGCACTGACCGAGATCACCGACACCACCGCCCGGATCCTGGACTCGTTCGGCCCGGCCATCCCCGAGCGCACCGACGTGGTGTGGCTCGACCACGAGGAACAGCGCACCGCCACCCGGCCGGCGGCTTCTGGGTACACCGCGGCGGCGCCGCGATCGGTGCTGCGGGTGGCGCCGCTGTCGGTGGCGGGCCTGCTGGCCGAGCAGGTTTTCGGCAGCGCCACAACGGTTTTGACCTCCGCAACCCTGACTGTGGGCGGATCCTTCGACGCGATGGCCGGAGCCTGGGGACTCGCCGACGGCCCCGCGTGGCGTGGGCTGGACGTCGGCTCGCCGTTCGACCACGCCCGCTCCGGGATCCTCTACGTCGCCGCGCACCTGCCCCCGCCCGGACGCGACGGCACCGGATCCGCCGCGCTGCTGGACGAGATCGCCGGGCTGGTTGAGGCCTGCGACGGGCGGACCCTGGGGCTGTTCTCATCGATGCGGGCCGCCCGGGCGGCAGCCGAGGCGATGCGCGAGCGGCTGGACACCCCGGTGCTGTGCCAGGGCGACGACGGCACCGCCGCCCTGGTCGAACAGTTCGCCGCCGATCCGCAGACGTCGCTGTTCGGCACCCTGTCGCTGTGGCAGGGCGTCGACGTCCCCGGCCCGTCGTGCTCCCTAGTCATCATCGACCGCATCCCGTTTCCCCGGCCGGACGACCCCCTGCTGACCGCGCGCCAGCGGGCGGTGGCCGCCCGGGGCGGCAACGGTTTCATGGCGGTGGCGGCCAGCCACGCGGCCCTGCTGCTGGCCCAGGGCGCCGGCCGCCTGCTGCGCCGCACCGACGACCGCGGCGTGATCGCGGTGCTGGACTCCCGGATGGCCACAGCCGGTTATGGCGGCTACCTGCGCGCGTCGCTGCCGCCGTTCTGGACCACCTCCGACCCGGTGGTGGTCCGGCAGGCACTGACACGGCTGCGGGACGGGCCGCCTACGGCGCCCGGAGAATGACGATCGACCCGTCGATCTTCCTGAATGAGCCGAACGTCTCGGCGGGAACGCCGAAGATCGCCGACAACACCCGGGGCGGGATGCGGCTCAGCGACTCGCCGAGGCCGATGTTGTCCTTGTCCTCCGGTGCGCTGGTGTTCTGGATGATCACGATCTTCATCTCCCCCGGGCCGCGGTTCTCGAAGTAGTGGAAGGACCCCTGGGGCGCGAACACCACGTCGCCGGCATGCTGGTCGAAGCTCTCGTGGTTGCCGTTGCCGTCGATGATCACCCAGGCGGCGACCCCGCTGGTGACGATGTTGAGCTCCCAGGCGCTGGGATGCCAGTGCGGCTCGCGGATCCCCCCGGGCTGCAACGTGAGCAGCACGATGCTGGCCTCCTGGCCTCTGAGGATCGGGAAGTTGTCTCCGGAGGCCTGCCGGAACGACCCCCCGTCGTGGGTGACCGGCGTCTGAGCTCCGAGGCGGAACAGGTGGGACTGCGCGGCGATCGTCTCGGCGGGAATGCGCGGATCGCCGAAACGCACCGCGTCATCGGGAACCGAACCCTCCGAACCGGTGCGGTAGGTCGAGGGGTTACCGGCCAGGAGGCGGTCGACGCCTGCCCCGGCGGCGGCCGCGGCTCCCACGACACCCGCCCCGCCGAGCACTTTGCGGCGATTGATCGACATGTCCGGACCCGTCCTCTCGCTCAGCGTGACCGCAGGATGACGACGGCGTCATCGATCTTCTGCAACGATTCGAAGGTCTCGGCTCCGACCCCGAAGATCGCCGCGAGCACCCGCGGGGGAATCCTGCTCAGGGACTGGCCGATGCCGATGTTGTCCTTGTCCTCGGGCGCACTGGTGTTCTGGATGATCAGCACAGTGAGGTCCTCGCCGCCGCGGTTCTCGAAGTAGTGGAAGGAACCCTGGGGAGCGAAGACGACGTCGTCGGCGTGCGCCTCGAAACTCTCGTTGTTGCCGTTGCCGTCGATGAGAACCCAGCTCGCGACGCCGCCGATGACCAGGTTGATCTCCCACGCGCTCGGGTGCCAGTGCGGTTCCCGGATTCCCCCGGGCTGCAACGTGATCAGCTGGATGCTCGCCTCCTGGCCCTTGAGAATCGGGAAGTTGTCCTCGTGGGCCTGCTGCAGGGAGCCCCCGTCATAGTTGATCGGCGCCAGCGCGCCGAGCCGAAACAGGTGCGAGTGAGAGGTGATCGTCTCAGCCGGAATCCGGGGATCCCCGAACCGTGCCGCATCGTCGGTCATCGGCGTCCTTCCTGCGCGGGCGTCGCGGATCGTCTCACCCAACCACGCCGCGCGCCGTTCGGCGTACTTCCCGCCATCTCCTGCCGTCTCGGACGGCGCACTATTCTGGTCGGCGTGAGCCTGTCCCCGTCCCGGCTGCTGGCCGCGGTGAGCGCCGCGGTACTGCTGGGCGGCTGCGCCGGAACGATTTCGGGCACGCCGGTGTCGGTGTTCTCCGACCCGTTCAAAGTGGGCGGGCTGGAGGCCGTCGACGGCCCGACCGGGCTTCGGCCGGGCGCCAAGCCGGCGTCCCGCGAGGTGACCGACAGCGACGGCGGCAAGGTCGACGAACTCGCCGGCCAGTCCGTCAGCGACCTCGAGGAGTTCTGGAAGTTCGCCTACCCGGACACCTTCGACGGCGAACTGACACCGGTCGCAGAGTTGTTCTCCTGGGACTCGGCGGCCTACGACGGCACCTTCTGCGACGAGTCCACCCAGGGTCTGGTCAACGCCGGCTTCTGCGAACGCGACAGAACCATCGGCTGGGATCGCACCGTGCTGATGCCGTCGCTGCGGAAAGCCTACGGCGACATGGCGATCACGATGGTGCTCGCCCACGAGTACGGGCATGCCATCCAGAAGATGGCCACCATCAACCCCAGGGGCGTGCCGACGCTGGTCGCCGAGCAGCAGGCCGACTGCCTCGGCGGGGTCTACATGCGCTGGGTGGCCGAGGGAAAGTCGCCCCGCTTCACGCTGAGCACCGGCGACGGACTGAACAACCTGCTGGCCGCCATGATCTCGTTCCGCGACCCGCTGCTGCGAGACAACGGTGGCTACAGCTCCGGCGACGAGCACGGCTCGGCGTTCGAACGGATATCGGCCTTCCAGTTCGGCTTCACCGACGGAGCGGGCGCCTGCGCCAACATCACCATCAAGGAGATCAAGCAGCGCCGCGGCGACCTGCCGGTGGAGTTGCCCTCGGACGAGTCCGGTCAGCTGCCGATCACCGAGAAGTCGGTGCGCTCGGTCGTCGACGCACTGGGCATCTTGTTCACCCCGAAGAATCCCCCGGCACTGACCTTCGACGCGTCCACCGCGTCGTCGTGCACCGACGCCCGGCCGAGCCCGCCGGTGTCCTACTGTCCGGCCACCAACACCATCGCCGTGGACCTGCCCGCGCTCGAGGCGGTCGGAACCCCCGTCGAGGGTTTCGACGGCCCGGCGCTGCAGGGCGACAACACCGCCTACTCGCTGGTGATGTCGCGTTTCATGATGGCGATGCAGCACGAGCACGGCGGGGTGAGCCTGGACACCGCCGAAGCCGGGTTGCGCACCGCGTGCCTGACCGGGGTGGCGACCACCAGACTTTCCAAGCAGGTCAGCACGCCGGACGGCAACACCGTCGCGCTCACCGCCGGCGACATCGACGAGGCGATCTCGGGTCTGCTGACCAACGGTCTGGTCGCCGGGGACGTCAACGGCGAGCCGGTGCTGGCCGGGTTCTCCCGCATCGACGCCTTCCGGGTCGGCGTGCTCGGCGACTCCGAACGTTGTTACAAGCGGTTCCCCTAGCGGGCTCAGACCGCCTTGGTGTTGCCGTACCAGGACAGGATGGCGTCGCCGTCGTCGTTGGTCTTGGCCAGGATGGCATAGGAGCGGATGAACGACTCGCCCACGCAGCCGTCGATCTTGATCCGGAAGTTGCGGACCGAGACCCAGGGCTCGGAGCTGTTGAACTGCTTCTTGGTGAGCGGGACGGTGTTGATGATGCCGGGCTTGAGTCCCACGGTGATGCCGCCGCCCAGGTTCGCGCCGATCGCGGGGACCAGCCCGTCGGGAAGGACGCCGGGGAAGTCGAACCCGAAGTACCCGATCGACGGGTTGATGCCGGCTGTGCCGGTGAGCGAAACACCGTTGGAGGTGCTCATGTCGATACCGCAGCCGATCTGGTAGCCGACCTCGAACACCCCTTTGGGGTCCTCGCCGTCGCCACCCTTCAGTGACCCGTTGAACACCCCGCCGACGGCGTACTCGCGGGTGGAGATCGCGGTGGTCAGCGGCGCGACGGGACGCTGGGTCTCGTCCTTGGCCGAGATGGTCAGGGTCCAGCCGTCCGGCGACGTGGTGGTCTCGGGCGCCGCGGAGACCACCCGGCCGTCGTCGACGGGGACCTCGGCGGCGGCGGGCTGGATGGCCGGGGCCGGCGCAGCCGGTGCGGGTGCCGCGACGTCGGGGGCCGGCGGATCGGGTTCGGCGGCCGCCGGGGCGGCCGACGCCAGGGCCGCGAGCATCGCGATCGCCGCCGCACCGCGGGTTGACCTGATCACCGGATCACCTCCCGTGGGCAACCTACAGGTGCGCCTCGACAGTGGCGTCGGCGTCCCCCGGCTCACCGGAGCCGGCCAGCCTGACCACTCCGAACTCGGCGGGCTCGGCCATCAGCGGGTGCGCGGGCAGCACCCGCACCGTGTAGCCCATCGATCCCGCCATCGGCAGCGGGGTGGTGGTGGTGAACATCTCGATGCCACCCTCCCCGGAACCGCTGTGCGCCAAGTCGAAGTACTCGGGCTGCCGCAGGGTGCCGGCCGGATCGACCCGGCCCAGCACCCCCTGCACCACGACTTCGTCGGCCCGCAGGCCGGCCAGCGCGACGCTGGCGGTCAGCGTCAGCTTCGAGCCCAGCAGCGGGGTGTCGGGCAGACCGGTGCTGTCGACGTCGGTGATCAGCACGTGCGGCCAGGCCTCGTTGACCCGCTGCCGGTAGGCGGCCACCTCGCGGGCCGGCCCGAAGGGCAGGCCTTCGATCGGCTCGACGGTGCGGCGCAGCGCCGCCGCGGCCGGGGCGTAGTACTGCTCGGTGTAGTCGCGCACCATCCGGGAGGCCAGCACCTTGGGCCCCAGCGTCTGCAGGGTGTGCCGGACCATCTCCACCCAGCGGCCGGGCACGCCGTTGTCGTCGCGGTCGTAGAACTTCGGCGCCACCGAGGAGCCGAGCAGGTCATAGAGCGCGGCGGCCTCCAGGTCGTCGCGGCGCTCCTCGCTGAGGACCTCGGCGCTGGGGATCTCCCAGCCGTTCTCGCCGTCGAACCACTCGTCCCACCAGCCGTCCCGGATCGACAGGTTCAGCCCGCCGTTGAGCGCACTCTTCATGCCGGAGGTGCCGCAGGCCTCCAGCGGCCGCAGCGGGTTGTTCAGCCACACGTCGCAACCCCAGTACAGCAGCCGCGCCATCGACATGTCGTAGTCGGGAAGGAAGGCGATGCGGTGCCGGACCTCCTCGCGGTCGGCGAAGCGGACGATCTGCTGGATCAGCGCCTTGCCGGCGTCGTCGGCGGGATGGGACTTGCCGGCCACGATCAGCTGGACGGGCCGGCGCTCGTCGAGCAGCAGTGCCTCGAGCCGCTCGGGGTCGCGCAGCATCAACGTCAGCCGCTTGTAGGTCGGCACCCGGCGGGCGAACCCGACGGTCAGCACACCGGGGTCGAAAGCCGAAGCGATCCAACCGAGTTCGGCCTCGATGGCACCCCGCTCCAGCCAGGACTTGCGCAGCCGCCGGCGCACGTCATCGACCAGCTTGGCGCGCAGCTGGCAGCGGATCCACCAGATGTGCCCGGTGTCGACCTGCTGCAGCCGCTGCCACATGGACGGCTCGCGCAGCGCCTCGACCGAACCGGTGAGCTCCTGGCCGAGTTGCACCCACTCCGGGGCGGCCCAGGTCCGGCCGTGCACGCCGTTGGTGATCGACCCGATCGGCACCTCGGTGGCGTCGAAACCCGGCCACAGATCGTTGAACATCGACCGGCTCACCCGGCCGTGCAACTGGGACACCCCGTTGGACCGCTGCGCCAGCCGCAACCCCATGTGGGCCATGTTGAACTTCTCCGGATCGGGTTCGGCGCCGAAGCCCAGCACCCGGCCGGCCGGTACTCCCGGCAGCAGGCCGCCGTGGGCGTCGGCGGAGAAGTAGTGCTCCACCAGTTCCACCGGGAACCGGTCGATGCCGGCCGGCACCGGGGTGTGGGTGGTGAACAGCGTGCTGGAACGCACGATCGCCAGCGCGGTGTCGAAGTCGAGATGGTCGTGGGTCATGAACTCCCGGATGCGTTCCAGGCCCAGGAATCCGGCATGGCCCTCGTTCATGTGGAAGACGTCCGGCGCGGGGACGCCCTCGATGGCGGTGAACGCGCGAATGGCCCGCACGCCGCCGATACCGGCCAGCAGCTCCTGCTTGATGCGGTGCTCCTGGTCTCCCCCGTACAGCCGGTCGGTGACGTTGCGCATGTCGTGGTCGTTCTCCGGGATGTCGGAGTCCAACAGCAGCAACGGGATTCGGCCCACCTGGGCCACCCACACCCGGGCCCGCAGCACCCGGGTCTCGGGCATCGGGAGTTCGATGAGCACCGGTTCTCCGCCCGGGTGGGCGAGCAGCCGAAGCGGCAGGCCCTGCGGGTCGAGCGCGGGATAGTTCTCGTGCTGCCAGCCGTCGGCGCTCAGCGACTGCCGGAAGTAGCCGGAGCGGTAGTTCAGGCCCACCCCGATCAGCGGCAGGCCCAGATCGGAGGCGGCCTTGAGATGGTCGCCGGCCAGGATGCCCAGGCCGCCGGAGTAGATCGGCAGCACCTCGGCCACCCCGAACTCCATCGAGAAGTAGCCGATCCCGTCGGGCAGCACGACGTCGCCGCGGGCCTTGAGTTCCTGGTACCACATCGGCCTGGAGAGGTAGTCCTCCAGATCGGCCGAGAGGTGGTCGAGGCGTTCCAGGAAACCGTGGTCGCCGGCCAGTTCGTCGAGCCTGGCAGGGCTGACCTCGCCGAGCAGGGCCACCGGGTCGCGGCCGGTACGGGCCCACTGCTCGGGGTCGATGGAGGCGAACAGATCCTGGGTGGCGGTGTCCCAGGACCACCGCAGATTCGTCGACAGGCGGCCCAGCGCGGCGATCCGGTCCGGGAGGTGGGCGCGAACGGTGAACCTGCGGAGAGCCTTCACCGCCATGACCTTACTGAGATTCCCGCGCGGCCGCCGTCCGCGGTGGTTCCCGCGCGGCCGCCGTCCGCGGTGGTTACGGTGTGAAACGACGAGCAGCGACGAGAGATTCGAGGTATCCGGGTGCCCGGTCGGATCCAGGTCGACGACGTCGCACCCGTGGTGTCCGGTGGCACGTACCCGGCCAAAGCGGTTGTCGGCGAACTCGTGCCGGTCTGCGCGACGGTCTGGCGGGAAGGCCACGAGGCGGTGTCGGCCACCCTTGTGGTGCGCTACCTGGGACCGGCCTACCCCCGGTCCGGCCGGAGCGCCCCGGGCCGGTCCCGACCGACCGCCGACCTCGAGGAGAGCCCGCGGGTCAAGCCGGCCCAGCACCGGATGACGCTGGGCCGGACCCCGGATCTGTTCCACGGCCAGTTCTGCCCGGACCGGGCCGGACTGTGGGTGTTCCGGGTCGACGGCTGGGGCGACCCGATCGCCGGCTGGCGCCAGGCGGTGACGGCGAAACTCGACGCCGGCCAGGGCGAGGAGGATCTGCACAACGATCTGCTGGTGGGCGCCGCACTGCTGGAGCGCGCCGCCGCCGGGGTGCCGCGCGCGGACCGCACCCCGCTGCTGGACGCCGCCGAATCACTGCGCCGGCCGGGCGACCCGCTGACCCGCGCGGCGGCGGCGCTGTCGCACGAGGTGACCGAGGTGCTCGATCTGCACCCGCTGCGCGACCTGCTGACCCGCGGCCAGCAGTACGGGGTGTGGGTGGACCGGCCGCTGGCCCGCTGCGGCGCCTGGTACGAGATGTTCCCGCGCTCCACCGGCGGCTGGGACAGCCACGGCGACCCGGTGCACGGCACGTTCGCGACCGCCGCCACCGACCTGCCCCGGATCGCCGGCATGGGCTTCGACGTGGTGTACCTGCCGCCGATCCACCCGATCGGCCGGGTGCACCGCAAGGGCCGCAACAACGCGGTGACCGCCGAACCCGGGGACGTCGGCTCGCCGTGGGCGATCGGCAGCGACGAGGGCGGGCACGATGCGGTGCACCCCGCCCTGGGCACTATCGAGGACTTCGACGCTTTCGTCGCGGCCGCGGCCGACAACGGTCTGGAGGTAGCCCTCGACCTCGCACTGCAGTGCGCACCGGACCACCCGTGGGCACGCGCGCACCGGCACTGGTTCACCGAACTGCCGGACGGGACGATCGCCTACGCGGAGAACCCGCCGAAGAAATACCAGGACATCTACCCGCTGAACTTCGACAACGACACCGACGGTCTCTACGGAGAGGTGCTGCGGGTGGTGCGGCACTGGATGGCCCACGGCATCAGGATCTTCCGGGTGGACAACCCCCACACCAAGCCGCCGGACTTCTGGGCCTGGCTGATCGGGGAGGTCAAGAGCACCGATCCGGACGTGCTGTTCCTCTCCGAGGCGTTCACCCGCCCCGCGCGGCTCTACGGGCTGGCCAAACTCGGCTTCACCCAGTCCTACTCGTACTTCACCTGGCGCACCGCCAAGTGGGAACTCATCGAGTTCGGCCGCCAGATCGCCGAGCACGCCGAC
The DNA here is from genome assembly GCF_046095365.1 of Mycobacterium sp. Lineage (GTDB taxonomy): Bacteria > Actinomycetota > Actinomycetes > Mycobacteriales > Mycobacteriaceae > Mycobacterium. The sequence continues at coordinate 3,258 of NZ_JBJTJF010000032.1, read as the reverse complement.
TACGCCACACCGAACCTGTTCGTCAACACCCCCGACATCCTGCACGACAGCCTGCAGCAGGGCGGGCCGGGCATGTTCGCCATCCGCGCGGTGCTGGCCGCCACGATGGGCCCGTCGTGGGGGGTCTACTCAGGCTACGAGTTGTTCGAGAACGAACCGCTTCGGCCGGGCAGTGAGGAGTACCTCGACTCGGAGAAGTACCAGTTGCGTCCCCGCGACTTCGCCGCCGCGCTGGCGCAGGGCCGCTCGCTGGCGCCGTTTCTGACCCGGCTCAACGAAATCCGCCACCACCACCCGGCGCTGTGCCAGATGCGAACCATCTGGTTCCACTCGATAGACAACGACGCACTGCTGGCCTACAGCAAGTTCGACCCGCTGTCCGGAGACCTGGTTCTGGTCATCGTCTCGCTCAACCCGTTCGGCCCCGAGGAGGGTTTCGTCCACCTCGACATGGGGGCGCTGGCGATGCACCACTACGACAGGTTCGCCGTGCGCGACGAGATCACCGGGGACGAATACCACTGGGGCCAGACCAATTACGTCCGCCTGGATCCGGTCCGTTCGGTCGCGCACATCCTGCATCTACCGCCCGTCGGACCCGGGCAGCGGGTCAACATGCTCAGGCGGGAGTGAGCATGGCCGACAGCCCCTACCTGGCTCCCGGCCGGGGCGAGCTGGCCCGGCTGGTGGCCGGCGTGCACCACGACCCGCACTCCATCCTCGGCGCGCACGAATACGACGACCACACCGTCGTCCGGGCGCTCCGGCCGCATGCCACGTCGGTGGTGGCGCTCGTCGGCGGGCGACGATTCCCGATGACTCACATCGACGCGGGCCTGTTCGCGGTGACCCTGCCGTTCACCGACCTGGCCGACTACCGGCTCGAGGCGGTCTACCCGGGCCCGGACGGGCGGCCGGTGTCCCACACCGCGGCCGACGGCTACCGGTTCCTGCCCACCCTGGGCGAGGTCGACCTGCACCTGTTCGCCGAGGGCCGCCACGAACGGCTGTGGGAGATCCTCGGCGCCCACCCGCGCTCGTTCACCACACCCGACGGGGAGGTCGACGGGGTGTCCTTCGCTGTCTGGGCACCGAATGCCAAGGGTGTCGGGCTGATCGGGGAGTTCAACGGCTGGGACGGCAACGACGCCCCGATGAGGGTGCTGGGCTCGACCGGTGTCTGGGAGCTGTTCCGGCCGGGCTTCGCGCACGACGGGCTCTACAAGTTCCGGGTGCACGGCGCCGACGGCTCGGTGACCGACCGCGCCGACCCGCTTGCCTTCGCCACCGAGGTCCCGCCGCAGACCGCGTCGCGGGTGTTCGTCTCGCACTACACCTGGGACGACGACGAGTGGATGGCCCGCCGGGCCGGTTCCAATCCGGTCCTGGGCCCGATGAGCACCTACGAAGTCCACCTCGGATCGTGGCGACCCGGCCTGAGCTACCGCGAACTGGCCGAGCAACTCACCGAATACGTTGTGAGCCAGGACTTCACCCACGTCGAGTTGTTACCCGTCGCCGAGCACCCGTTCGGCGGATCGTGGGGTTACCAGGTGACGTCCTACTACGCTCCGACGTCCCGGTTCGGCACCCCCGACGACTTCCGCCTTCTGGTCGACACTCTGCACCGGGCCGGGATCGGCGTCATCATGGACTGGGTGCCGGCGCACTTCCCCAAGGACGCCTGGGCGCTGGGCCGCTTCGACGGCACACCGCTCTACGAGCACTCCGACCCACGCCGCGGCGAGCAACTCGACTGGGGCACCTACGTTTTCGATTTCGGTCGGGCAGAGGTGCGCAACTTCCTGGTAGCCAACGCGCTGTACTGGCTTCAGGAGTTCCACATCGACGGCCTGCGCGTGGACGCAGTGGCCTCGATGCTCTACCTGGACTACTCGCGTCCCGCCGGGGGATGGACACCCAACGCCTTCGGCGGCCGGGAGAACCTGGAGGCGGTGCAGTTCCTGCAGGAGATGAACGCCACCGTGCACAAGATCGCACCCGGCATCGTCACGATCGCCGAGGAGTCGACGTCCTGGCCAGGTGTCACGCGCGCGACCAACCTTGGCGGCCTCGGCTTCTCGATGAAGTGGAACATGGGGTGGATGCACGACACCCTGGACTACGTCGGCCGTGACCCGGTCTACCGCAGCTACCACCATCACGAGATGACGTTCTCGATGCTCTACGCCTACACCGAGAACTTCGTACTGCCGATCAGTCACGACGAGGTGGTGCACGGCAAGGGCACGCTGTGGAGCCGGATACCGGGCAACGACCACGTCAAGGCCGCCACCCTGCGCGCCCTGCTGGCCTACCAGTGGGCACATCCCGGCAAGAAGTTGCTGTTCATGGGGCAGGAGTTCGGTCAGCGCGCCGAGTGGTCCGAGGAGCGCGGCCTGGACTGGTATCAACTCGGCGAGCACGGGTTCTCCTCGGGCGTCCAGCGTTTCATGGCCGATGTCAACGCGGTCTACCGCAGCCGTCCGGCGCTGTGGAGCCTGGACTCCAGCCCGCAGGGCTACCACTGGATCGACGCCAACGACTCGGCGAGCAATGTGCTCAGCTTCCTGCGCCACGGCGCCGACGGCTCGGTGCTGGCCTGCGTGTTCAACTTCGCCGGCAGCGAGCACACCCGCTACCGGCTCGGGCTGCCGGTGGCCGGCACCTGGCGTGAGGTGCTCAACAGCGACGCCACCGTCTACAACGGCTCGGGCATCGGGAACATGGGTTCGGTGCGGGCCGTCGGCGAACCCTGGCACGGGCGGCCGGCGTCGGCCGAACTGGTGCTGCCGCCGACCTCGGCCATCTGGCTCGAACCCGACCCGGGCACCGAGGCTTAGTACAGCGCGTTGGCCAGGTTGCGCCGGCCGGCGATGACCACCGGGTCGGCCGGGTCGAACAACTCGAACAACTCGATGAGCCGGGTGCGCGCCCGGGTCCGCTCGTCGCCGGCGGTCCTTGGGACCAACGCGGTCACCCGGCCGAAGGCGGCCGCCGGGTCCTGGCCGAGCACTTCGACGCCGGCGGCCGCGAACGCCGCCTCGACGTCGTCGGGTGCGGCGTCGGCGGCCGCGACGGCGCCGGGCCCGTGGGCCGAGGCGCGCTGGAGGAAGGCGATCTGCTGCAGTGCGCCCTTGGCCTCGGCGTGGTGGGGATCACCGTCGAGGATCGCCCGGTAGGCCTCGGCCGCACCCGCGAAGTCGCCCGCGTCGAGCTTGTCGCGGGCCGCGGTGAGCGCCGGGTCGGCGACGGGCT
>NZ_JBJTJF010000031.1:0-4108 GCF_046095365.1 Mycobacterium sp. | reverse complement strand
CGGGCCTGGCGGACTGACCGTGCTGTCGGCGATCCGCTGCGACATCCGCCGGGTCAGGAAAGAGGATCCCGCGGCACGGTCCACTCTGGAGGTCGTCCTGTGCTACCCGGGCCTGCAGGCGGTGTGGGTGCACCGGGTCAGTCACTGGCTGTGGGAGCACGGCGCCAAACTTCCCGCCCGTTTCCTCGCCGAGCTGATGCGCAAGTGGACGGGAGTCGAAATCCATCCCGGAGCCGTGTTGGGCCGCGGCGTGTTCATCGACCACGCCACCGGTGTGGTGATCGGCGAGACCGCCGAGGTCGGCGATAACGTCACCATCTACCACGGTGTGACACTCGGGGGCACCAGCCTTGACCGGGTGAAGCGGCACCCGACCATTGAAGAGAACGTCACCATCGGAGCCGGCGCAAAGGTGCTGGGCGCCATCACGATTGGAGCGGGGAGCCAGATCGGGGCCAACTCGGTTGTGGTCAAGCCGGTGCCGGCTGGTGCGGTGGTCGTCGGTGTTCCGGGGCAGATCGTGAACCGCAGCAACTCGAACGGCGCCACAGCCGAGGCTCAGTTGCCCGATCCCCTCGGACTGAGCCTGCGGTCGCTGCTGGCCAGAGTGAGCCGACTGGAGGGCGACGGCGGCGGCCGACCTCTCGAGCCGGTGATCAGGCCGCCCGAATCCGGGGTGTGGTACGGCGAGGATTTCTCCATCTAGCGCCGCCCGGTACGCCGTGGACTTTTCCTCCGCACGATTCGATTGTCTCGTCGCTGGTCACCGCAGCGGCGTCATTCCGCATCGAGGTCGGGAGGTGTTCGCGCACTTAGGATTCGGCGTACCTGATCGTCAAGTACGGAGTGCGGGAATGCCAGCTGACAGCAGTACGGTCGACCAGGTCGACATACGCGGGCCGCGCTTCGCCGCCTGGGTGACGACCGGCGTGCTCGCCGCGGTCATCCTGCTCTCCGCGGTCAGTGTTCCGGCGGCGACGACCCTGCTGGCGGTCCAGGCGCTGGCCTTCGCCGTCGGCGCGGCCCGTGGCCCCCGGCGGCATCCCTACGGCCTGATCTACGCCAACCTGGTGGCGCCCCGTCTCGGTCCGGTCACCGAACGCGAGCCGGTGCCACCGCTGCGATTCGCCCAACTGGTCGGCCTGGCCTTCGCCGTAGTCGGCCTCATCGGCTTCGGTTCCGGGCTGCATCTGCTCGGCGTGATCGCGACGGCGTTCGCGCTGTCCGCGGCGTTCCTCAACGCCGCTTTCGGGATCTGCCTGGGCTGCAAAATCTATCCCCTGGTCACCCGACTACGGCCCGTCGGTGATCGCGCCTAGAAGCGGGCCGATCACCAGGGCGGTGCTGCTGCCCCTGCTGTGCGTCATCGCCGTCCTCATCGGCGGCTGCGGATCCAAGACCGACGGCGGCCAGGCGTTGTCGGCGGGAGTGCTCCGGGTGGGCACCGAGGGCACCTACGCGCCGTTCAGCTACCACGATCAGACGACCGGCGCACTCAGCGGCTACGACGTCGACGTCGCCCGCGCCGTCGCCGACAAACTCGGCGTCCGGGTGGAGTTCGTGGAAACACCCTGGGACTCGATCTTCGCCGCGCTGGAGGCCAACCGCTTCGACGTCGTCGCCAACCAGGTGGGCATCACCCCGGCGCGACAATCCAAGTACGACATGTCGGAGCCCTACTCGATGGGCGAGGGCGTGATCGTCACGCGGGCCGACAACAGCGCAATCACCTCGCTGGCCGACCTCAAAGGCAAGACCACAGCCCAGTCCATGACCAGCAACTGGGCCCAGATCGCCCGCGACGCGGGGGCGAAGGTCGAGTCGGTCGAGGGCTTCACCCAGGCGGTCAAGCTGCTCAACCAGGGCCGCGTCGACGCCATCGTCAACGACAGCATCGCGGTGTACGCCTACCTGGCCGAGACGAACGACAGCTCGATCAAGATCGCCGGCCAGGCCGGCCAGAAGAGCGAACAGGGGTTCGCGGCCAGGAAGAACAGCGGACTGCTGCCCGACCTGAACGGGGCACTGGACGATCTGCGCGCCGACGGCACGCTGGCCGCGATCTCCGAGCGCTACCTCAAGACCAACGCCACCGGGGCGCCCGCGCAGGCCGGTGGACACCGGTCCGCCTGGCAGTTGATCGCAGCGAACCTGTGGCCGCTGGCCAAGGCGGCGATCACCAAGACGATTCCGCTGACGGTGATCAGCTTCGTCATCGGGCTGGCCATCGCGCTGGTGGTCGCACTGGCGCGGCTGTCGTCCAACGTCGTCGTCAACGGCATCGCCCGCTTCTACATCTCGGTGATCCGCGGCACACCCCTGCTCGTCCAGTTGTTCATCGTGTTCTTCGCGCTGCCGGAGCTGAACATCAAGATCGACCCGTTCCCCGCGGCGGTGATCGCCTTCAGCCTCAACATCGGCGGCTACGCCGCGGAGATCATCCGATCGGCCATCCTCAGCATTCCCAAGGGGCAGTGGGAGGCCGCCCAGACCATCGGGCACGGCTACGTGGGCTCGCTGCGCCGCGTCATCCTGCCCCAGGCCGCCCGGGTGGCGGTGCCTCCGCTGTCCAACACGCTGATCTCGCTGGTCAAGGACACATCTCTGGCGTCGACGATTCTGGTGACCGAGCTGCTGCGGACCGCGCAGATCGCCGCGGCGCCGACCTTCGAGTTCTTCGCGCTCTACGGCACCGCCGCCGTCTACTACTGGGTGATCTGCCTGGCCCTGTCCTTCGCCCAGGGCCGGATGGAACGTCGACTGGAAAGGCACGTGGCCCCATGACCGATCTCATCGTCTCCGACGACGTCCGGAAGCGCTTCGGCGACAACGACGTTCTCAAGGGTGTCTCCTTCGCGGTGCCCCCCGGTACGGTGACCACGGTCATCGGCCCGTCGGGATCGGGCAAGACGACCTTGCTCCGCTCCCTCAACGCGCTCGACCCGCCGGACTCGGGCACCATCCGGATCGGCGACGTCACCGTCGACTTCGGCGGCCCGGTTTCCAAGGACCTGCTGAAGAGCTACCGCGCCCAGAGTGCGATGGTCTTCCAGTCGCACAACCTGTTCCCGCACCGGACTGTCCTGCAGAACGTGACCGAGGGACCGATCGTGGTTCAGAAGCGACCCCCGGAGGAGGCGAAAGCCGAAGCCGTGAGTCTGCTGGATCGGGTCGGCCTGGCCGACAAGTGCGACTGCTATCCCTACCAGTTGTCCGGTGGGCAGCAGCAACGGGTGGGCATCGCCCGCGCACTGGCGCTGCGGCCCAAACTGGTGCTCTTCGATGAACCGACCTCGGCCCTGGACCCCGAACTCGTCGGCGATGTGCTGGCCGTGATCCGCGACCTGGCCACCGAGGGATGGACGCTGGTGATCGTCACCCACGAGATCCAGTTCGCACGTGAGGTGTCAGACCAGGTCCTGTTCACCGACAGCGGCGTCGTGCTTGAGCAGGGCCCACCTGGCGAGGTGATCGACGCCCCCACCCAGGAGCGGACCCGGCAGTTCCTGGATCGGGTGCTCAACCCGCTCTGAGAGCCGACCGACGTAGGGTTCCCGCATGCCAGGTAGACCTCTCGGAGCGCTGCTGGCCGCGACCGCGGCTGCCGCCGGCGCCGGGGCGCCGGTCTGCCACGCCGACACAGTGGCCTATCTGGTCAACGTGACGGTCCGGCCGGGCTACAACTTCGCCGACGCCAACGCGGCGCTGGCCTACGGACACAGAGTGTGCGACCGGGTCGCACAGGGCGGAGGATTCCCACGCCTGGTCGGCGAAGTCATGGCGGACTTCTCCTCATCGGAGGAATACCAGGCCACCTACCTGATCAGCCAGGCAGTCAATGAGCTTTGTCCGCAACTGATCTGGCAGCTCCGGAACTCCGCCGCGCACTACACCGGACTGCCGTCGTGAGACAACACGTGTCGAGGGCGGCGGTTCTACTCGCGGTGCCGGCGTCGGGTCTGATCGCGATGCCTTCGGCGTGCGCGGACAACGCGCGTCTGAACAACGGTGTCGTCGCCAACGTCTACACGGTGCGCTACCAGTCCGGCTGCATCCCCGGAATCGCGTGGAATCAGGCCCTGACGGCCGCGGCCAGGCAGCACGCCCT
>NZ_JBJTJF010000030.1:0-5064 GCF_046095365.1 Mycobacterium sp. | reverse complement strand
CGGGCCCCCCGCCCCCCGGCCCCCGCCCCACGGCGCTGTCTAGGCCTCGGCCAGCCGCCGCAGCGCCGGAACCAGCAATCCCAGCGCCCGGCCCCGGTGCGACACCGCGTCCTTCTCCGCCGGGCTCAGCTGAGCCGCGCTGCGCGCCTCGCCCTCCGGCATGAACACCGGGTCATACCCGAAACCGCCCTCCCCCAACGGTTCCCGCGCGATGACGCCGGGCCACTGCCCGCTAACCACCGTCGCGTCGCCGGGGCTCGGCCCGGTCACCAGAGCACATACCGACACGAACGCCGCGTGGCGCCGTCCGTCGGGCACGTCAGCCAGCTGGGCCAGCAGCAGCCGGTAGTTCGCGGCATCGTCGCCGTGGCCGCCGGCCCAGCGCGCCGAGAGCACGCCGGGCATCCCGTTGAGCGCGGCGACCTCGATGCCCGAGTCGTCGGCCACCGTCGGCAGTCCGGTCGCGGCGTAGCCGTCGCGGGCCTTGGCGAGAGCGTTCTCCTCGAAGGTCGCACCGGTCTCGGGAGCCTCGTCGTAGGGCGGCACGTCGGCGAGGCACACCAACTGCAGACCCGAGACGCCGGCCGCGTCGAGGACCCGGTGCAGTTCGGCCAGCTTCTTGGGATTACGGCTGGCCACCAGCAGCCGGACGGTCAGGAGCCGAACGCCTTCTTCGGCGGCGGGCCCTCCGGCAGCTCCCCCGGGTAGGGCAGCGCCAGGGCCTCGCGCTGGGCGGCGAACAACGTCTCGCATCCGGCCATGGCCGCGTCGAGCAGTTTGTCCAGAGTGCTGCGCGGGAACGTCGCACCCTCGCCGGTGCCCTGCACCTCCACGAAGGTTCCGGTGTCGGTGACCACCACGTTCATGTCAACCTCGGCGCGGGAGTCCTCCTCGTAGGGCAGGTCCACCCTGACCCGGCCGTCGACCACCCCGACACTGACCGCGGCGATCGCACACGACAGCGGCTTGGGGTCGGACAGCCTGCCGGCCGCCGCGAGGTAAGTCACCGCGTCAGAGAGCGCCACGTAGGCGCCGGTGATCGCCGCGGTGCGGGTGCCGCCGTCAGCCTGCAGCACGTCGCAGTCCACGGCGATGGTGTTCTCCCCGAGCGCGGCCAGGTCGATGCAGGCCCGCAGCGAGCGCCCGACCAGGCGGCTGATCTCCTGGGTGCGACCGCCCAGCCGGCCCTTGACCGCCTCCCGGTCCGAGCGGGTGTGGGTGGCCGCGGGCAGCATGGCGTACTCGGCCGTCAGCCAGCCCAGGCCGGAGCCCTTACGCCAGCGCGGCACCCCTTCGGTGACGCTGGCGGTGCACATCACCCTGGTCTCGCCGAACTCCACCAGCACCGAACCCGCCGGGTGCGAGGTGAACCCCCGGGTGAGGACCACCGGCCGCAGTTCGTCGTCGCGCCGGCCGTCATGTCGAGAAGTCACGGCCAAACCCTATCCGGCCCTGCGGACCTCGATGGTCTCCCCCGGAACCACCGCGTGCACCGGGCCGTCGAACTCCGCCTTGGCTTCGCTGATCACGTCCTCCCGCGACGTCCACGGCGGGATGTGGGTCAACAGCAGTTCCCGGACCCCCGCCCGTTTGGCGACCCGGCCGGCCTCCGCGCCGGACAGGTGCAAGTGGCGGGGCCGGTCCGGGGAGTCGGTCCAGGACGCCTCGCACAGGAAAACGTCGGCGCCGCCGGCCAGTTCGGCCAGCGACTCGCACAGCCCGGTGTCACCGCTGTAGACCAGCGTCGCGCCGTTCGGGTCGGTGATCCGCAGGCCGTAGGACTCCGTCGGGTGGGAGACCAGCCGGGGCAGCACGCTCAGCTCGCCGATGCGCACCGCCTCGCCGTCCACCCACTCGCGCACCTCGAAGATGTCGGTGAAGTCGTCGAGGTCGCCGCCCAGCGGGGACGACGCGGCGGCCAGCCGGGTCCAGGTGTCACTCGGTCCGAACATCAAACCGCGCGCCGGCGCCGGAGTCGGGTGGTAGCGGCGCCAGACGAACAGGCCCGGCACGTCCAGGCAGTGGTCGGCGTGCAGGTGCGAGAGCAGCACGTGCACCCGGTTGGGGTCGGCGTAGCGCTGCAGGGCGCCGAGGACTCCCCCGCCGAAGTCGAGCACCAGCGGCGGGGTGTCCGGCGCGGTCAGCAGGTAGCCCGACGCCGGCGAATCAGGCCCGACGACGCTGCCCGAGCAGCCCAGGACCGTGACTTTCACGCAGCTAAGCTTGCCACGCGGCGGGGCGACAGGAGGGCATCTGCCCGATCGTCAATTCGGCAGCCGGGTCGGCGCGGCCACGCCGGTGACCACCGGACCGAGGAACCGGCTCGCCAGCGCGGTGAACGCCTCCGGGTCGCCGGTGGCCTCGAACACCCGCGCCGCCGAAGCGGGCCGGTCCTGGTGCGGGTGCAGCAGATCCGCCTCGGTCAGCACCCGCAGCAGGTCCTTGGCGGTCTCCTCGGCGCTGGAGACCAGCGTGACCGAGTCCCCCATCACCAGCTGGATCACTCCGGACAGCAGCGGATAGTGCGTGCAGCCCAGCACCAGGGTGTCCACCTGGGCGCGCTGCAGCGGCTCGAGGTAGCCCTCGGCCAGGCCGAGCACCTGACGGCCGCTGGTGACGCCCCGTTCGACGAAGTCGACGAAGCGGGGACAGTCCACCGCGGTGACCTCGACGTCGCGGGCGGCGGCGAAGGCGTCCTGGTAGGCGCCGGAGGCGATGGTCGCGCTGGTGCCGATCACCCCGATCCGGCCGGTGCGGGTGGTGGCCACCGCCCGGCGAACCGCGGGCAGGATGACCTCGACCACCGGGATGTCGTAGCGTTCCCGGGCGTCGCGCAGACAGGCGGCCGAGGCGGTGTTGCAGGCGATCACCAGTGCCTTGACCCCGCGGCCGACCAGGTCGTCGCCGATGGCAAGCGCGTGGGCGCGCACCTGGGGGATGCTCAGCGGCCCGTACGGCCCGTGGGCGGTGTCTCCGACATAGACGATGTCCTCGTCGGGCAACTGGTCGATGATCGAGCGGGCCACCGTCAGGCCGCCGACGCCGGAGTCGAAGATACCGACGGGTGCCAGCGGACCGCTCACGAGAACTGCCCGGGCAGCGGCGGAGCGGCCTTCCTCCGGGCGCGGGCCTCACGTTCCGGGCTGGACAGCAGGTAGGCGGCGAGCACCCCGGCCAGTGCCCCGCACAGGTGCCCCTGCCAGGACACCCCGCCGCAGCCCCGCAGCGCCGGGATCGCGCCCCACAGGATGGAACCGTAGAAGAACAGCACGACCAGGCTGATGGCGATCTGCCAGAGGTGGCGGGTGAGCCAGCCGAACACCAGCAGGAAACCCAGCCAGCCGAACACCAGGCCGGAGGCGCCGATGTGGTTGGTGTCCAGCGGGCAGCCGTCGAGGTCACCGAGCAGCCAGGTGCCCAGACCCCCGACGATCCAGATGATCGCCGTGGCCCACACGAACCGCGCCATCCCGGCCAGCGTCACCAGAAAGCCGAGCACCAGCGCGGGCACGGTGTTGGCGATCAGGTGTCCCCAGTCGGCGTGCAGCAGTGGCGCGAACAGGATGCCCTTCAGCCCGCGCGCCTCCAGCGGCCGGATGCCGTTGCGGTCCAGGGCGTGGCCGGTCAGCTGGTCGACGATCTCGATGAGGTAGAGCACCGCGATGAAGGTGAGCATCGTCGCGCCGCCGATCTTCCACCCGGGCCACCTGCTGGGCGGGGTCGGCGTCTGACCTGGCATCGCCATGGCGATCAGGCTACCGGGGCGGCCCGAACGAACCAGGCAGCGTCTGGCGGTAGGTCGGTATCCCCGCCACCGGCTCGGCGGCCAGCACCCCGGAGAGCACGGCCCTGGCCAGGCAGTCCGCCGCCGCGATGCCGACGGCGGTGGCCAGTTGGGTGTCCGGACGCATCGCCACCGGGGTGTCGGACCCGGGCGGCCCCTCGACGTCTCCGGTCGCCAGAACGAACACGATGTCGCCGTCGACGGGGGTGTGCACCGGCCGGATGGCCCGGGCGAATCCGTCCTGCGCCGCGACCGCGACCCGCCGGCAGCCCCCCGGACCCAGCGCGGCGTCGGTGGCGATCACCGCGATGGTGCTGTTCAGCCTGCTCGACTGGCGCCTGAGCCCGGCGAATCGGGCGACGTCGCCGGCCGGCGGGGCGGTCAACCCGAATTCCTCGGCCAGGTCCGAAGCCCAGGGCAGACCGGTCGCGGTGTCCAGCACCTCCCCGGCGCAGTTGACCACCGCGATCGCCCCCACCGTCACGCCGGACTCCAGCACGGTCGACGCGGTGCCCACCCCGCCTTTGAGCGCCCCGGCCCGCGCGCCGACGCCGGCGCCGACGGACCCCGATGCGACCTCGTTCCCGGCGGCCGCCGCGGCCGCATAGCCGAACTGGGCGGTCGGCCGGTTGGACCACGCGCCGACGGGCAGATCGAAGATCACCGCGGCGGGCACGATGGGCACCACCCCGCCGCTGAACGCGACACCGCGTCCCCGCTCCTCCAGCCAGGCCATCACACCGTCGGCGGCGGCCAGCCCGTAGGCGCTGCCCCCGGTCAGCACCACGGCGTCCACGTGCCGGACGCTGGCGGACGGGTCGAGCAGGTCCGTCTCCCGGCTGCCCGGGGCGCCGCCGCGGACATCCACCGCCCCGACGGTGCCCGGCGGGGCTACCACAACCGTTGTGCCACAGGCCCATCCGCTGCCGGCCCGCTCCGCGGAACCGACCACCGCGTCCGGATCGCAACGGTGATGGTGACCCACCAGGATGCCGGGCACATCGGTGATCGCACCCGGCCCGATCGCCGCACGCCTGTCGGCGGTCACCGGATGGGCTTGCCCATCAGGCCGAGCACCAGGTACTCCTGCAGCACCGTCAGCCACTGGTAGACCTCCAGATGCGCCGCCATCGGGTGACCGGACGGCAGCCGGTCCGGGCCGTCCGGCCCGATCTGCAGGATCGTCCCCAGCGCCAGGCGGATGTCGTTGATCGCCGCGATCCAGGCGTTGGCGTCGTCCTCGGTCAACTCCAGCGGGCCCCCTCCGGTCGGCAGGGTGT
>NZ_JBJTJF010000029.1:0-14842 GCF_046095365.1 Mycobacterium sp. | reverse complement strand
GCCGACGCTGCGCGGGCGCACCATCATCACGATGTTCTATGAGAACTCCACCCGCACCCGGGTGTCCTTCGAGGTGGCCGGCAAGTGGATGAGTGCCGACGTCATCAACGTCAGCGCGTCGGGCTCGTCGGTGGCCAAGGGCGAGTCGCTGCGCGACACCGCGCTGACCCTGCGGGCGGCCGGGGCCGACATGCTGATCATCCGACACCCCGCCTCCGGGGCGGCCCAGCAGTTGGCGGAGTGGACGCTGGAGGACGACGACACCGGCCCCTCGGTGGTGAACGCCGGCGACGGCACTCACGAGCACCCAACCCAGGCGCTGCTCGACGCGCTGACCATCCGGCAGCGCCTCGGCGACATCGAGGGCCGCCGCGTCGTCATCGTCGGCGATGTCCTGCACAGCCGGGTGGCCCGGTCCAACGTGGCACTGCTTCAGACGCTCGGGGCGGAGGTGGTGCTGGTCGCCCCGCCCACTCTGCTCCCAATGGGGGTCGCCGACTGGGGCGGGGCGAGCGTCTCCTGTGACCTGGACGCCGAACTGCCCGCCGCCGACGCGGTGATGATGCTGCGGGTTCAGGCCGAGCGTATGAACGGCGGGTTCTTCCCCTCCGAGCGCGAGTATTCGATCCGCTACGGACTGTCCGACCGTCGACAGGCCATGCTGCCCGAGCACGCCGTCGTCCTGCATCCCGGGCCGATGCTGCGCGGCATGGAGATTTCCTTCTCCGTTCCCGATTCCTCGCAGTCGGCTGTGCTGCAACAGGTTTCCAACGGCGTGCACGTGCGGATGGCGGTGCTGTTCCATCTGCTGGTGGGTACGGATGAGGAGGTGAGCGTATGACTTCCACCGTGATAAGGGGTGTGCGGCTCTACGGCGAGGGCGAGGCCGTCGACGTGCTGGTGGCCGACGGGCAGATCGCGCAGATCGGCCGGTCGGTCAAGGCGCCCGCCGGGGCCGTGCAGATCGAGGCGACCGGCCAGATCCTGCTGCCCGGCCTGGTGGACCTGCACACCCACCTGCGTGAGCCGGGCCGGGAGTACGCCGAGGACATCGAAACCGGTTCGGCGGCAGCGGCTCTGGGCGGGTACACCGCGGTGTTCGCGATGGCGAACACCGACCCGGTCGCCGACAGCCCGGTGGTCACCGACCACGTGTGGCGGCGTGGCCGGCAGGTCGGCCTGGTCGATGTGCACCCGGTCGGCGCGGTCACCGTCGGACTGGCCGGCAAGCAGCTCACCGAAATGGGACTGATGGCCGACGGTGTCGCCGGCGTCCGGATGTTCTCCGACGACGGCATCTGCGTGCACGACCCGCTGGTGATGCGCCGGGCCCTGGAGTACGCGGCGGGCCTGGGGGTGCTGATCGCCCAGCACGCCGAGGAGCCGCGGCTGACATCCGGCGCGGTCGCCCACGAGGGCCCCACGGCCGCACGCCTGGGCCTGGCCGGCTGGCCGCGGGCCGCGGAGGAGGCCATAGTCGCCCGCGATGCCTTGCTGGCGCGTGACGCCGGTGCACGGGTGCACATCTGTCACGCCTCCACCGCGGGAACCGTGGAAATCCTGAAATGGGCCAAGCAGCAGGGGATCTCGATCACCGCCGAGGTGACTCCGCATCACCTGATGCTCGACGACGGCCGGCTGGTCAGCTACGACGGGCGCAACCGGGTCAACCCGCCGCTGCGGGAGGCCTCCGACACCCAAGCGTTGCGCCAGGCGCTGGCCGACGGGGTGATCGACTGCGTCGCCACCGACCACGCACCGCACGCCGAGCACGAGAAGTGCTGCGAATTCTCGGTGGCCCGCCCCGGCATGCTGGGCCTGCAGACCGCCCTGTCGGTGGTGGCGGCCACCATGGTCGCCCCGGGCCTGCTGGACTGGCGCGGGGTGGCCCGGGTGATGAGTGAGAGCCCGGCCCGTATCGTCGGCCTGGACGACCAGGGCCGCCCTCTCGAGGTCGGCGAGCCGGCCAACATGGTGGTCGTCGACCCGGAGGCCGCCTGGACGGTGGACGGCGCCGTGCTGGCCAGCCGTTCGGCCAACACCCCCTACCAGCAGATGACATTGCCGGCGGTGGTCACCGCCACGCTGCTGCGAGGTCGCATCACCGCGATCGACGGCAAGGCCGCCACCGCGTGAACACCCAGACCGCCGTCGCGACCCTGATCTTCGGGTTCGTGGTCGTGGTGCTGATCGGGGTGGTCATCCGGCGGATGCTGCGGGGCTGGCGCAACCGGGGCGAACGCCAGGAGGCGCTCATCGGCGCGCTGCCGTCGATGCCCGACGTCCTGGGGCCCTCGGTCATCCCGCCCACCCCCGGCCTCTACTTGGGCTGCACCCTCGCCCCGGACTGGCTGGACAGGGTCAACGTGGGGGACCTGGGCTACCGGTGCAAGGCGGTGCTGACCCGCTACCCGCAGGGCATTCTGCTGGAGCGCTCCGGGGCCGGCCCGATCTGGATGCCCGCGGAGTCGGTCTCGGCGGTGCGCACCGAACGGGCGATGGCCGGGAAGGTGCTGCCTGGCGGGGGCGGCGACGAATCCGCAGGCGGAATCCTGGTGATCCGCTGGCGGCTTCCCTCGGGCACCGAGATCGACACCGGCTTCCGCGGCGACGACCGCGCCGTCTACCCGCAATGGACAGGAGCAACGCTGTGAGCCCTCAGAAAGCCGTCCTCGTGCTCGAGGACGGCCGGATCTATACCGGCAGCCCGTTCGGATCGGTCGGCCAGACGCTGGGTGAGGCGGTGTTCTCCACCGGGATGTCCGGCTACCAGGAGACCCTCACCGACCCCAGCTACCACCGGCAGATCGTGATCGCCACCGCCCCGCAGATCGGCAACACCGGATGGAACCACCAGGACGCCGAAAGCCGGGGCGACAAGATCTGGGTCGCCGGCTACGTCGTGCGTGACCCGTCGCCGCGGGCCTCGAACTGGCGCGCCACCGGAACCCTGGAGGACGAACTGGTGCGGCAGGGCATTGTGGGGATCTCCGGGGTGGACACCCGTGCGATCGTCCGCCACCTGCGCACCGAGGGCTCGATGCGGGCCGGGGTTTTCTCCGGGGCCGCGCTGGCCGACGACGCCGAACTGCTGCGCCGGGTCCGCGAACAGCCTGAGATGCTGGGGGCGGACCTGTGCGGCGAGGTGAGTACTGCCGAGGGATATATCGTGGAACCGCAAGGCCCGCAACGGTTCACCGTCGCGGCGCTGGATCTGGGCATCAAGACCAACACCCCACGCAACTTCGCGCTGCGCGGCATCCGCACCCACGTGCTGCCGTCATCGGCCACCTTCGCCCAGATCGAGGATCTCAAGCCGGACGGTGTCTTCCTGTCCAACGGACCCGGTGACCCCGCCACCGCCGACCGGGTCGTCGCGGTCACCCGCGAGGTGCTCGGTGCCGGGATCCCGCTGTTCGGAATCTGTTTCGGCAACCAGATCCTGGGCCGTGCGCTGGGCCGGTCCACCTACAAGATGGTGTTCGGCCACCGCGGTATCAACGTGCCGGTGATCGACCACGCCACCGGCAGGGTCGCCGTCACCGCGCAGAACCACGGGTTCGCCCTGGAAGGAGAGCGCGGGGAGGTCTTCGACACCGACTTCGGGCCGGCGCTGGTCAGTCACACCTGTGCCAACGACGGTGTGGTCGAAGGCGTGAAACTGCGTGACGGCCGCGCCTTCTCGGTGCAGTACCACCCGGAGGCCGCTGCCGGCCCGCACGACGCCAACTACCTGTTCGACCAGTTCGTCGAACTGATGGAGGGACAGCGCTAGATGCCACGCCGCACCGACCTCAAGCACGTCCTGGTCATAGGCTCGGGGCCCATCGTGATCGGGCAGGCCTGCGAGTTCGACTACTCCGGCACCCAGGCCTGCCGGGTGCTTCGCGCCGAGGGCCTGACGGTGAGCCTGGTGAACTCCAACCCGGCGACGATCATGACCGACCCCGAGTACGCCGACCACACCTACGTCGAGCCGATCACCCCCGACTTCGTCGAGAAGGTCTTCGCCCAGCAGGCGCAGCGCGGCCATCCCATCGACGCGCTGCTGGCCACCCTCGGCGGGCAGACCGCGCTGAACACCGCGGTGGCGCTGCATGAGAACGGGGCGCTGGAACGCTACGGAGTGGAACTGATCGGGGCGGACTTCGAGGCGATCCAGCGCGGCGAGGACCGGCAGAAATTCAAGGACATCGTCACCAAGGTCGGCGGCGAATCGGCACGCAGCCGAGTCTGTTTCACCATGGACGAGGTCCGGGAGACGGTGGCCGAACTGGGCTTGCCGGTGGTGGTGCGGCCGTCCTTCACCATGGGCGGGCTGGGCTCGGGCATGGCGCAGAGCCTCGACGACGTGGAGCGGATGGCCGGGGACGGGCTGGCCGCCTCGCCGTCGGCCAATGTGCTCATCGAGGAGTCGATCTACGGCTGGAAGGAATACGAACTCGAGTTGATGCGCGACGGCAACGACAACGTCGTCGTGGTCTGCTCGATCGAGAACGTCGACCCGATGGGCGTGCACACCGGCGACTCGGTGACCGTGGCCCCGGCGATGACGCTCACCGATCGCGAGTACCAGGTGATGCGCGACCTCGGTATCGCGATCCTTCGCGAAGTGGGCGTCGACACCGGCGGCTGCAACATCCAGTTCGCGGTCAACCCCGCCGACGGCCGGCTGATCGTCATCGAGATGAATCCCCGGGTCTCAAGATCCTCGGCACTGGCGTCGAAGGCCACCGGCTTCCCGATCGCCAAGATCGCCGCGAAGCTGGCCATCGGTTACACCCTCGACGAGATCCTCAACGACATCACCAAACAGACCCCGGCCTGCTTCGAGCCGACGCTGGACTACGTGGTGGTCAAGGCCCCGCGGTTCGCCTTCGAGAAGTTCCCGGGTGCCGACCCCACCCTGACCACGACGATGAAGTCGGTGGGGGAGGCGATGTCGCTGGGACGCAACTTCACCGAAGCTCTCGGCAAGGTGCTGCGCTCGCTGGAGACCACCAAGGCCGGGTTCTGGACCACACCCGACGACGACGGCTGGGTCGACGACGTGCTGGCCCGGCTGCGCACACCGACCGAGGGACGGCTCTACGACGTCGAACTGGCGCTGCGCCTGGGCGCCTCGGTGGAGCAGGTCGCCGAGGCCTCCGGGGTGGACCCGTGGTTCGTCGAGCAGATCAACACCCTGGTCGCATTGCGGGCCGAACTGGTCGCCGCCCCGGTACTGGACGCCGACCTGCTGCGGCGGGCCAAGCACAACGGGCTGTCCGACCGGCAGATCGCCGCGCTGAGGCCGGAACTGGCCGGCGAGAACGGCGTTCGCGCGCTGCGCCAGCGGCTGGGCATCCACCCGGTGTTCAAGACCGTCGACACCTGCGCGGCGGAATTCGAGGCCAGGACGCCCTACCATTACTCCAGCTACGAACTCGATCCCGCTGCCGAGAGCGAGGTGGCGCCGCAGACCGAGAAGCCCAAGGTGCTCATCCTGGGATCGGGACCCAACCGGATCGGCCAGGGCATCGAGTTCGACTACAGCTGCGTGCACGCGGCGACCACGCTCAGCCGGGCCGGGTTCGAGACGGTGATGATCAACTGCAACCCCGAGACCGTCTCCACCGACTACGACACCGCCGACCGGCTGTACTTCGAACCCCTGACCTTCGAGGACGTCCTGGAGGTCTACCACGCCGAATCCGGTTCCGGCGCCGGCGGTCCGGGTGTGGCCGGTGTGATCGTCCAACTCGGCGGGCAGACCCCGCTCGGCCTGGCGCACCGGCTGGAGGCGGCCGGCGTGCCGATCGTGGGGACCCGTCCGGAGGCGATCGACCTCGCCGAGGACCGCGGCCGATTCGGGCAGGTCCTGGTCAATGCCGGGCTGCCGGCGCCGAAGTTCGGCACCGCGACCAGCTTCGAAGAGGCCCGCGAAATAGCCACCGCGATCGGCTATCCGGTGCTGGTGCGGCCGTCCTACGTGCTGGGCGGACGGGGAATGGAGATCGTCTACGACGAGAAGACACTGCACGGCTACATCACCCGGGCCACCCAGCTCTCCCCGGAGCACCCGGTACTGGTCGACCGCTTCCTCGAGGACGCCATCGAGATCGACGTCGACGCGCTCTGCGACGGCACCGAGGTCTACATCGGCGGGGTGATGGAGCACATCGAGGAGGCCGGTATCCACTCCGGGGACTCGGCCTGTGCGCTGCCGCCGGTGACGCTGGGCCGCAGCGACATTCAGGCGGTCCGTCGCGCCACCGAAGCGATCGCGCACGGCATCGGCGTGGTCGGCCTGCTCAACGTCCAGTATGCGCTGAAGGACGACGTGCTCTACGTCCTGGAGGCCAACCCCAGGGCCAGCCGCACCGTGCCGTTCGTCTCCAAAGCCACCGCCGTCCCGCTGGCCAAGGCCTGCGCCCGGATCATGATGGGCGCGAGCATCTCCCAACTGCGCGAGGAGGGTCTGCTGGCGGCCGAGGGCGACGGTTCGGCTTTGGGCGCGAGCGCCCCCATCGCGGTCAAGGAGGCGGTGCTGCCGTTCCGGCGGTTCCGTCGGGTGGACGGCTCCGGGGTCGACTCGCTGCTGGGCCCGGAGATGAAGTCCACCGGTGAGGTGATGGGCATCGACCAGGACTTCGGCAGAGCCTTCGCCAAGAGCCAGACCGCCGCATACGGGTCGCTGCCCACCTCCGGGACGGTGTTCGTCTCGGTGGCCAACCGGGACAAGCGCGCGCTGGTCTTCCCGGTCAAGCGCCTGGCAGACCTGGGCTTCCGGGTGCTGGCCACCGAGGGCACCGCGGAGATGTTGCGCCGCAACGGCATCCCGTGCGACATCGTCCGCAAACACTTCGAGTCCCCGGGAGAGGGCCGTGCGCCCACGACGGCGATCGACGCGATCAACGCCGGTGAGGTCGACATGGTGATCAACACCCCCTACGGCAACTCCGGCCCGCGCATCGACGGCTACGAGATCCGCTCGGTGGCGGTGGCGATGAACATCCCCTGCATCACCACGGTGCAGGGTGCCTCGGCGGCGGTGCAGGGCATCGAGGCCGCCATCCGCGGCGACGTGGGGGTGCGGTCGCTGCAGGAACTGCATGCCGCATTCGGCGGCCGCTGAGATGGCCGGGTTCGGAGCCCGCCTGACGGACGCGATCGCCGCCCGGGGGCCGCTGTGCGTGGGCATCGACCCGCATCCCGAACTGCTGGAGTCCTGGGGTTTGCCGGTCAGCGCCGACGGCCTGGCCCGGTTCAGCGAGATCTGCGTACAGGCCTACGCCGGATTCGCCGTGGTCAAACCGCAGGTGGCGTTCTTCGAGGCGTACGGCTCGGCTGGATTCGCCGTGCTCGAACGCACCACCGCAGCGCTGCAGTCGGCCGGGGTGCTGGTGCTCGCCGATGCCAAGCGCGGCGACATCGGATCGACCATGGCGGCCTACGCGCAGGCCTGGGCCGGGGACGGGCCGCTCGCGGCCGACGCCGTCACCGCCTCGCCCTACCTCGGCTTCGGGTCGCTGACCCCGCTGCTGGAGGTCGCCGCCCGGCACGGCAGGGGAGTGTTCGTCCTGGCCGCCACGTCCAACCCGGAGGGCGCCGGAGTCCAGCGCGCGCTGGTCGCCGGGCGCACCGTCGCGCAGTCCATCGTCGATCAGGCAGCGCAGGTGAACCGCGCCGCCGCCGACGGGTCGGTGGGCGTGGTCGTCGGCGCCACCCTGGATCCGGCCGAGGTTCCCGAGCTCGGCGGCCTCGGCGGCCCGGTGCTGGTGCCCGGAATCGGCGCCCAGGGCGGCCGCCCCGAGACCCTGGCCGGACTGGGCGGCGCACGGCCCGGGCAGCTGCTGCCCGCGGTCTCCCGGGAAGTCCTGCGGGCCGGCCCGCAGCCCGCGGCGGTCCGCGAGGCGGGTGAGAGGCTGCGCGACGCGGTCGCCGCCCAGCTGGCCTGAGCTGAGGCGCGACACGCGCGACACGCCGTAGCGGGCCGAATCGGCCGTGAATTTGGTCCCAATGGCGTCCGGCCCCGGCTGCGCGGCCCTGTGGGTTACCGTTAGGGATCGGAATAAAGCCTGTTAGGGGCGGTTTTCGCCGCCCTTGGCGGGGATGCGGGGCGGTGGGCCGGGCGGCCGGCCGGGGCGCTGGACAACGGCCGGGACCGGGCGATTCGGGTCCCGCCGGCCAGCGCCTTTTCGCCCGGGGACAGGGGGTCGGGTTAGATTTCGTCTGGAAGCCTGGGTACGGTCGTCGTCGCTGGCTGAAGAACCCGGCCCAGGCACAGAAAACACAATGTAGTGATCGTTATGAGACGGAGGAACCCGTGGCCCTTCCCCAGTTGACCGACGAGCAGCGTGCTGCAGCTTTGGAGAAGGCTGCCGCCGCGCGTCGAGCACGAGCAGAGTTGAAGGATCGGCTCAAGCGCGGTGGCACCAACCTCCAGCAGGTGCTGAAGGACGCCGAGACCAATGAGGTCCTCGGCAAGATGAAGGTGTCCGCGCTGCTGGAGGCCCTGCCCAAGGTGGGCAAGGTCAAGGCGCAGGAGATCATGACCGAACTGGAGATCGCCCCCACCCGCCGGCTGCGTGGGCTGGGCGACCGGCAGCGCAAGGCTCTGCTGGAGAAGTTCGCCTGAGAGCGGTCCATTGAACGCCGGCGACGGGCCGGACAGCCGGGGCGCGGTGTTTTCCGAGCCTCGACAGCGAGTGACGCGTGGTCGTGTCCTCGTGCTGTCCGGCCCGTCGGCCGTCGGCAAGTCGACGGTCGTCCGCAGGCTGCGCGAGCAGGTTCCGGACCTGCACTTCAGCGTCTCGGCCACCACCCGTGCACCCCGGCCCGGTGAGGTCGAGGGCCGGGACTACCACTTCGTCAGCCCCGAGCAGTTCCAGGACCTGATCGACAGCGGAGCGCTGCTCGAGTGGGCCGACATCCACGGCGGGCTGCACCGCTCCGGCACCCCCGCGGCGCCGGTGATCCAAGCCGCCCGGTCCGGCCGGCCGGTGCTCATCGAAGTCGATCTGGCCGGGGCGCGTGCGGTCAAGAAGGCCATGCCCGACGCTGTCAGCGTGTTCCTCGCCCCGCCCAGCCGGGAGGAGCTGCGTGACCGGCTGGCCGGCCGCGGCACCGAAAGTCCCGAGGTGATGGCACGGCGGCTGGCCACCGCGGAGGCCGAACTGGCCGCGCAGGCCGAGTTCGATGCCGTGGTGGTGAACAGCCGATTGGATTCGGCATGCGCCGAATTGCTATCGTTGCTGGTGGGAAACACGCCCGATTCGGCGTGATCGCGCTCAGCGGCGGCACACCGCCCAACCGAACTCACTGCCACGAGCAGGTCAGGAGAAGCTCTACGTGACGACCACTGCCGATCACTACGATCCGGCCCCCGGTGCGGCCACCGCCTACGACACCCCGCTGGGCATCACCAACCCGCCCATCGACGAACTGCTGGACCGGGTGTCCAGCAAGTACGCGCTGGTGATCTACGCCGCCAAGCGGGCCCGGCAGATCAACGACTACTACAACCAGCTCGGCGAGGGCATCCTGGAGTACGTCGGGCCGCTGGTGGAGCCCGGACTGCAGGAGAAGCCGCTGTCGATCGCGCTGCGCGAGATCCACTCGGACCTTCTCGAACACACCGAAGGCGAGTAGCCGCGCGCCGACGCGGGTCGACCAATGAGCCCGAAGCGCATCATCGTCGGCGTGGCCGGTGGCATCGCCGCCTACAAAGCCTGTTCGGTGGTGCGTCAGCTCAGCGAGGCCGGCCACCAGGTCCGCGTCGTCCCGACCGAGGCCGCGTTGCACTTCGTCGGCGCGGCCACCTTCGAGGCACTGTCCGGTCAACCGGTGCGCGCCGGGGTGTTCGAGGACGTTCCCGATGTCCCGCACGTCCGGCTCGGACAGCAGGCCGACCTCGTCGTCGTGGCCCCGGCAACCGCCGACCTACTGGCCCGCGCCGCCTGCGGGCGAGCCGACGACCTGCTGACGGCCACCCTGCTCACGGCGCGCTGCCCGGTGCTGTTCGCCCCGGCCATGCACACCGAGATGTGGCTGCACCCGGCCACCGTCGACAACGTGGCCACCCTGCGGCGCCGGGGTGCTGTGGTGCTCGAACCGGCCTCGGGCCGGCTGACCGGGGCCGACAGCGGCGCGGGCCGGCTGCCCGAACCCGAGGAGATCACCACCTTCGCCGAACTGCTCCTGGCTCGCGGCGACGCGATGCCCTACGACCTGCGCGGCGTGAAGGTTCTGGTGACCGCCGGCGGCACCCGGGAGGCACTGGACCCGGTTCGCTTCATCGGCAACCGCAGTTCCGGCAAGCAGGGCTATGCGGTGGCGCGGATCGCCGCCCAGCGCGGCGCCGAGGTCACCTTGATCGCCGGCAACACCGCCGGTCTGGCTGACCCGGCCGGCGTGCACGTCCTCACCGTCACCTCGGCCGCCCAGTTGCACGACGCGGTCACCAAACACGCCCCGGAGGCGCACGTGCTGGTGATGGCCGCCGCCGTGGCCGACGTCCGGCCCGCCCACCCGGCCGCCAGCAAGATCAAGAAGACCGCCGACGAGACCGAGCGTCCCGCCGTGGAGTTGGTCCGCACCGAGGACATCCTGGCCAGTGCCGTCCGCCAGCGGGCCGACGGGGAACTTCCCAACATGCGTGCCATCGTGGGGTTCGCCGCCGAGACCGGTGACGCCGCGGGCGACGTGCTCTTCCATGCCCGCGCCAAGCTGCGCCGAAAGGCCTGCGACCTGTTGGTGGTCAACGCCGTCGGGGACGGCCGCGCCTTCGAGGTGGACAACAACGACGGCTGGCTGCTGGGGTCCGACGGCACCGAGGTGGCGCTGGAGCACGGTTCGAAGACGTTGATGGCGAGCCGTATTGTGGACGCGATCGCGGCGTTCCTGCACGGATCGGCCGACTAGCGTTCGCCCGGCTGCCGGCCGGGGAGAAATCAGTTTCACCGAGAGTTTCACCGAAGTGAAGATGTACCGAAGGGGTTTGACACTGTGAGCGACAACGGGCGGCTGTTCACCAGCGAGTCGGTGACCGAGGGGCATCCGGACAAGATCTGCGACGCCATCAGCGACTCGGTCCTGGACTCGCTGCTGGCCGACGACCCCAAATCCCGCGTCGCGGTGGAGACGCTGGTCACCACCGGCCAGGTGCATGTCGTCGGCGAGGTGACGACGTCGGCCAAGGAGGCCTTCGCCGACATCACCGACACCGTTCGCCGGCGCATCCTGGAGATCGGCTACGACTCCTCGGAGAAGGGCTTCGACGGCGCCTCCTGCGGGGTCAACATCGGCATCGGACGGCAGTCGCCGGACATCGCCATGGGGGTCGACGAGGCCCATGAGGTTCGCGTCGGCGGCGAGACGGACCCCCTGGACCTGCAGGGCGCCGGCGACCAGGGCCTGATGTTCGGCTACGCCATCCGCGACACCCCGGAACTGATGCCGCTGCCGATCGCGTTGGCGCACCGGCTTTCCCGGCGGCTGACCGAGGTCCGCAAGAACGGCACGCTGGGCTACCTTCGCCCGGACGGCAAGACCCAGGTCACCATCCAGTACGAGGGCACCACCCCGATCCGGCTGGACACCGTGGTGCTGTCCACCCAGCACGCCGAGGGTATCGACCTGGTCAAGCAACTGGCCCCGGAGATCCGCGCGAACGTCGTCGACGCCGTCCTCAAGGACCTGGCCCACGAGAGCCTGGATGTCTCCGACTTCCGGCTGCTGGTCAACCCGACCGGCAACTTCGTCGTCGGCGGCCCGATGGGCGACGCCGGACTGACCGGCCGCAAGATCATCGTCGACACCTACGGCGGCTGGGCCCGCCACGGCGGCGGCGCGTTCTCCGGCAAGGATCCGTCCAAGGTGGACCGCTCGGCTGCCTACGCCATGCGCTGGGTGGCCAAGAACGTCGTCGCCGCCGGCCTGGCCGAGCGGGTCGAGGTGCAGGTCGCCTACGCCATCGGCAAGGCCGCCCCGGTAGGCCTGTTCGTGGAGACCTTCGGCACCGAGACCGTCGACCCGCACCGCATCGAGAAGGCCATCAGCGCAGTGTTCGACCTGCGGCCCGGCGCGATCGTCCGCGATCTGGACCTACTGCGGCCCATCTACGCCCAGACCGCTGCCTACGGGCACTTCGGCCGGCCCGAACTGGACCTGCCGTGGGAGCGTCTGGACAAGGTCGGCGACCTCAAGAACTCGGTCTGACCCGTGCGCGCGAAAAGCGGCCCCCGCCTCACGACGTGGGCCGCCTTTCGCGCGGGTCAGCTCAGCCGATGAACTGGTTGAACGCCCACTCGTACTCGGTCGGGATCACCTGAACGCCGCACTGCTTCTGCAGGGTGCTCAGCGGGGTCAGGATGGCCTTGAACTCGCTGTACTCCTGGGGGTTGGCGCTGGCATAGGCGCTGATGGTCTGCGCGGCCTGGGACTGCGACTGTCCGGCGGCGGTCATCAGCAGTTTGCTGACCGGCGGGTGTGCGCTCATGTAGGCCTTGGCCTGCTGGGTGACCGTCGCCACAGCGTTGTCCACGCCGGTCTGGCTGCAGTCCGGGGCTGCGGACGCAGTGGGCGCCGCAAGGCCGGCGAGGGCGATGCCGCCGACGATGCCGCCGACGATGCCGCCGATGCGGGCGCGGGTGATGCGCCGGGTCTGAGCGGTGCTCATATGACTTGAATCCTCCACATTCGAAACTTGGCTGTATCCATTGTGGCTTGTCGTTCTGGCGCGGCCAAACGTTACTGGTCAGCGGGACTGTGCAGGGCGGCCCGCAGCGCCGCCAGGCCCCGGTTTGCGGCCCCGGTGGCGGCGGGCACCACCCCGGCATATCCCAGATACCCGTGGATCAGGGTTTTCGCGTTGTGCAACTCCACCGGGACGCCGGAGTCGCGCAGCAGTTCGGCATAGCGGATCCCGTCGTCGCGCAACGGGTCGTGGTCGGCGACGGCGACATAGGCGGGCGGTAGCCCGGAGAGGTCCGACGCCCGGCCCGGGGCCAGTCCGGCAGGCGGGTTCTCCAGGTCGACGTGCCCGGCGTACCAGGTGGTGAACGCGGCCAGGGCAGCCTGGTCGAGTACCGGCGCACCGGCGTTCTCGGCATAGGACGGCAGTGACGGATCCCACATCGTCGCCGGGTACCAGAGCAACTGGAACGCCACCGCCGGGCCGCCGTTGTCCCGGGCCAGGTGGGACACCACCGCCGCCAGGTTGCCGCCGGCCGAGTCGCCGGCCACCGCCAGCCGGGATGCGTCGGCGCCGAACCGCCCGGCGTTGGCGGCCACCCAGCGGGTCGCCGCCCAGGCGTCGTCGACCGCCGCCGGGTACGGGTTCTCCGGGGCCAGCCGGTAGTCGACCGACACGACGACGGTGTCGGCGGCCGCGGCGTGCTCGCGTGCGGTGACGTCATGGGTGTCCAGGTCGCCGACGGCGAATCCGCCGCCGTGGAAGAACATCGTGACCGGATACGGCTCGGCGGTGCCCACGTCGGGCCAGTACACCCGGATGGGTATCGGGCCCCCGGGGCCGTCGATGAGGTGGTCCTCGACCCGCATGTCGGGATGAAACGGCCGGCGCGGGAGGTCCCGCAGCCGACGCCGGGCCTCCTCGACGCCGCCGTCCGCGGTCAGGGCGAAGGGGACGGCCTCCAGCACCTTCTGCAGGATCGCGTCGATGGGTTCCTTCTCCGGCACGGGATGAATCGTGTCAGACCCCCCGGATACGTTTGATTCAACGGCCGGGACCGACCGGAATAAACCGGGTCGACCGGAGTCAACGAAGGGGGAAAACCATGACCGACACCAAGACCGACACCAACAAAACCCTGATCGCCGCGCTGCTGGACCGCTCCGGGTCGATGCAGGCGATTGCCGACGACATGCGCGGCGGGTTCGACGCGTTCATCGCCAAGGAGGCCGGGCAGCCCGGCTTGACCACGGTGACGCTGGCGCAGTTCGACGACCAGTACGAGGTGGTCTATCGCGACCGGCCGGTCGGTGCCGTGCCGGCATTGGTGCTCGAGCCACGGAGCCGCACCGCACTGCTCGACGCGATCGGGCGCTTCGTCACCGAGATCGGAGCCGGGCTGGCCGCGCTGCCCGAATCCGAACGGCCCGCCGACGTCACCGTGCTGGTGATGACCGACGGTCTGGAGAACGCCAGTTCGGAGTGGACCGTGGAGGGCGTGCGCGCGCTGATCGCACAGCAGGAGAGCGTGTACTCCTGGGACTTCGTGTTCCTCGGGGCCAACATGGACGCCGTCGAGGTCGGAACCAATCTCGGGTTCGCGCCGGGCAAGTCGCTGACCTACGACGCCGAGCCCGACGCGGTCGGGCGGGCCTGGAATGCGGTGTCGAGCTACTCAGCCCGGAAGCGGTCCCGCGGCGCGGCACCGGCGGCGTCGATAGTCTTCGAGGACACCGAGCGCCGCGAAGCGCGCAAGAGGCGGTAAAACGACACCGGACGGGAAGTGGAGTGAGCGCATCCGGCCGGCGCGCCGCCGAACACGAGCCCATCGCCCGGGTGCTGCCGATGCTCACGGTGCCCCACCTCGACCGCGAGTTCGACTACCTCGTTGCGGCGGATCAGTCCGACGCCGCCCAGCCCGGGGTGAGGGTTCGGGTCCGTTTCCACGGTCGGCTGGTCGACGCCTTCCTGCTCGAGCGGCGCTCGGACACCGACCACGCCGGCCAGCTGGGCTGGCTGGACCGCGTCATCTCCGGTGAGCCGGTGCTCACCGCCGACGTGCGGAGGCTGGTCGACGCGGTCGCCGCCCGCTACGCCGGAACCCGGCCCGACGTGCTGCGGCTGGCCATCCCGCCGCGGCACGCCGGCGCCGAGAAATCCGCGCGG
>NZ_JBJTJF010000028.1:0-13980 GCF_046095365.1 Mycobacterium sp. | reverse complement strand
CCGCACCGGCTCCCGCGGCCGGGGCCGCGGGAGTCGGCTGACCGTTGCCCGGGCCGGCGGCCTCGGGGTGATAGCCGGCGAGGAAGTCGTGCCAGCTCGGGTCCACCGAGGACGGGTCGTCGCGGAACTTTCGGTACATCTCCTCGACCAGCCACTCGTTCTGGCCGAAAGGTGAACTCGTGTCGCTCACGGAAGCGCTCGCCTCGATTCTGTGCCCTCGCGGTCGGCGGACGCCTTCAGGCTATCTCGTCGGCGTCCTCCCCGAAGCAGCTCAGACGCATGCCCGCGGCGCGGCGGACCGGCGCTACCGGGCCTCCTCGATGGCGGGCGGAGTATCGAGGCCGGGCAGCACGTGCAGGGTCACCGGCCACCGGGCCGGCGCCGGGCCGAACGCGGTACGGGCATTGTCGACGATCTTGCGGCCCATCATCCGGTTGCCGCCGCCGCCGATCGCGGCGCCGATACCGACCGGCAGCAGCTTCCCGAATGCCATCGCGGTGCGCTTGATCGTGTATTTCTTGACGAAGTACTGCATGAGCCGGGTGTTGAGTTGGGAGACCACCGGTAGCGGCAGCAGCTCGGCCTCGGCCAGCCAGGCGCCGCTGGTGCGGCCGGGTCCGAGCAGGTCGCGAACCTCGCCCTTGCCCTCGTCGCCGACGAGCACGCTGAGCACCAGGGCCCGGCGCCGGTCGCGCTGTTCGACGGGTATCCCGTGGACGTCGGCCACGGCGAGGACGAACGCCGCGGTCGCCTCGAGGAACAGCACCGTCTCGCCGGCCACCGCCGACAACGCGGTCAGCGTTCCGATGCCCGGGAAGGCCGCCGCCGAGCCGACCGCCGCACCGCTGGCCATCACCGCAGCCAGGTAGTGCTTCTCCAGTTTGGCGACGATCTCCGCGGGGGAGGCTTCGGGGTTGGACCGGCGCAACCGGGCGACGTAGGCCCGCACCGCCGGGGCCTGCACCCGCGCACTGGACTCCAGGACGTGGGAGAGGATCTTGGCCGACACCCCGGCCTCCTCCGGTGACGCCGGCAGGTTCTCCGTCGTCCGCTTACGGCGAAGCCTCATCGCGGGCCTTCCTGTGAGCCAGAGATCTTCTGGGCTGACGTCAGGCTAACGAACGGCGACGCCGCGGTGGTGCCCGAACGTGATCTCCGTCTCCCGGGCGCTACCGCCCGCCCACGCCGGCGTACCGCAGCACGGCCCCCACCCCGCCGGCGGGCGGGTGTCGCCCGTCGGCGCGGACCAGCGCGGCCCCGGTGGCCACCGCCAGCAGGGGAAGTGCCTCGTCGGCGCGCAGTATCCGGTCGGGGGAGCCGCCCAGATCCGAGACGGTCCCGGCGTCGGGTCCGATCACCTCGAGCCGGTCGTGGTCGGCGACCACGGTGGCCGCACCGAGATCACCGATGATCAGGGTGTCGACCGCCCCGTCGCGCAGCGCGGCGGTGACGTCGGCCAGGCCCGCCACCGCCAGGCCGGTTCCGTGGCCGGCCGCGAAGCGCTGCGCGGCGGCCTCGACCGCCGCGCGCCGCCGCCTGGTGAACTCCTCGGCGATCTCGCGGTGCACCTCGGCGGTGTCGATGCCGCGGGCGCGCCCGCCGCCGTGCACCTGCACGACCATGCCGGCGACGCGGTCGGGCAGGGCGGCGGCCAGATCCGCGCGGGCGTCCCCGGCGATGAACACGGTCTCGATCCTGTGCTCGTCGACCAGGTGGGTGAGCCGTCCGGCGACCTCTCGGATGTTCCTGCGGACGGCCTCCTCGACCCTGCCCTGCGCTCCGCCGTACTCCCCGGCCTCGGCCTGGTGTGCCAGGTGCACCGGGTATCCGCTGCCCCGCACGCTTTCGGCGTGGCTGCCGCCGTCGCGCAGGACGATGTCGGCACCGGTGTGGTCGACGGCAACCAGCAGGTAGCGGGTGTCGAACATGCCGTGCTCGACCACCGGGACGATGTAGGGCAGCGCCGAGACCCGCAGCGTCGTCGTGACGGGCGGCACCGCCAGGTGCTCGTCGAGCACCACCGTCGCGCCCGAGGTGATCACTGCGCGCCCGCTGCGCCCCGCCGGTGGCCGCGCGGACCGCACCGCGCAGTCGAGCGTCTCGACGACGGCGGCGTCCACAGCCGCGTCCTGAAGGTGTTTACGGACGTCGCGCAGCCTGGAGTCCAGTTGGGAGGCGGCGTCCGCTGTGTCGTGCGAGTCGTCGAAGTAGAGCGAGACGAATGGTCCCGTCGCCGTCGCGTCCACCAGGGCCCGGAAACGGTCGGGGTGCATGGACTCTCACCTTGACTCTCCCGCCCGTTTTCAAACCTAACAACACCCACCCGGCAGGGGCCATCGGCCGGACTACTGGCAGCATCGACGGCTATGACGGCCGCGGCGTCCGGATACCCGGGCAAACCGTGGAACGCTTTGTGGGCCATGCTGGTCGGCTTCTTCATGATCCTGGTCGACTCGACCATCGTCGCGGTGGCCAACCCCAGCATCATGGCGGCGCTGAAGATCACCGACTACGACCAGATCGTCTGGGTCACCAGCGCCTACCTGCTGGCCTATGCGGTGCCGCTGCTGCTGGCCGGCCGCCTCGGCGACCGCTTCGGCGCGAAGAACCTCTACATCGCGGGCCTGGCGGTGTTCACCGCGGCCTCGCTGTGGTGCGGGCTGTCCGGGTCGATCGGAATGCTGATCGCGGCGCGGGTGGTGCAGGGCGTGGGTGCGGCGCTGCTGACCCCGCAGACGCTGTCGACGATCACCCGGATCTTCCCTCCGGAGCGCCGCGGCGTGGCGCTGAGTATGTGGGGAGCCACCGCGGGGGTGGCCACTCTGACCGGGCCGCTGGCCGGCGGCGTGCTCGTCGACCACCTCGGCTGGTCGTGGATCTTCTTCGTCAACGTGCCGATCGGCATCATCGGACTTCTCATGGCGGTCCGGCTGATCCCGGCGCTGGACACCCACCCGCACCGTTTCGACACCATCGGCGTGGTGCTCTCCGGAATCGGCCTCTTCCTGATCGTGTTCGGTCTGCAGGAGGGCCAGACCCGCGAGTGGAATCGGTGGATCTGGGCGAGCATCGCGACCGGCCTGGCGGTGATGGCGGCGTTCGTCCATTGGCAGCGGGTCAACCGGCGGGAGCCGCTGATCCCGCTGGCGATCTTCGGCGACCGTAACTTCAGCCTGGCCAACATCGGCATCGCGGCGATCGGGTTCTCCTCGACCGCCATGCTGCTGCCGCTGATGTTCTACGCACAGTCGGTCTGCGGGCTGAGCCCCACCCGCGCGGCACTGCTGACCGCACCGATGGCGGTGGCCAGCGGAATCCTCGCGCCGATCGTCGGGCGGATCGTCGACCGGGCCCATCCCCGGCCGATCATCGGTTTCGGGTTCTCGACGCTGTTGCTCGCGCTGCTGTGGCTGTCGGCCGAGATGACGCCCGCGACGCCGGTGGGCCGGCTGCTGATTCCGTTGACCGTCGTCGGGGTCTCGATGGCGTTCATCTTCGCCCCGCTGGGCGCGACCGCCATCCGAAACCTCCCGCCCCGGCTGGCCGGCGCCGGCTCGGGGGTGTACAACACCACCCGTCAGATCGGGGCCGTCCTCGGCAGCGCCAGCATGGCCGCGTTGATGTCCTCGCGGATCCGGGCCGAAATACCCGCTGCCGCTCCGGGTCCCGCTGGCGGAGGCGACTACGACGTGATGCACCTGCCGACGGCCCTGCATGCCCCCTTCACCGTGGCGATGTCCCAGTCGATGCTGCTGCCGGCATTCGTGGCTCTTGCCGGAGTGCTGGCCGCGGCCTTCATGGTCGGCGGTGGGCGGCGGATTCGGGGTCCGTCCCTCAAGCGCACCCGCGGCCGGCCGGCCCGGGGTCAGTCGAACAGCACCGCCGGGTTGAGGTAGCCGGTCGGGTCCAGTGCCGCCTTGACGGCGCGCATCACGGCGATATCGGCGGGCTGGCGGGACATGGCCAGGTATCCGCGCTTGCGGGTGCCAACGCCGTGCTCGGAACTGACGTTTCCGCCGTGGGCCGCGATGAGTTCCATCATCACCGGGTAGATCAGCGCTTCCTGGTCGGGGTCGCAGCGCAGCACGTTGAGGTGCAGGTTGCCCTCTCCGACATGGCCGAACAGGACGGGCACCCCGGACGGCGCGTACCGGGACACCAGCTCAGCGGATTGGGCGGCGAATCCGGCGATGGCCGAAAGGGGAAGCGAGACATCGAATTTCACCGGCGGGCCGAACATCCCGGCCACTTCCGTCATCGACTCCCGCAACCGCCACAGCCGCTGTCGTGCGGCGGCGTCCGCGCCGACAGCCGGCACCGCGGTAGGGCTCGTGCCGCTCAGGGCCGCGGCCAGCCGCTCGGTCTGGTCGGTGTCGCCGGCCAGTTCGGCCAGCAGCAGCCAGTCACCGGTGACCGGAGCCGCACCGTCCGTGTGCCCGGCGACCAGCGCCGCGGCCCGGCCGTCGATGAGTTCCAGCGCGGCGATCGACTCCAGGTCGCGCAGCCGGCGGCCGGTGTCCACCAGCGCGGCGAGGTCGTTGAAACCGCACACCGCCGCCACCCGGTGGGCGGGAACCGGGTACAGGCGCAGGTCCACCGAGGTGATCACCCCGAGGGTGCCCTCAGCGCCGACGAACAGCGCGGTCAGGTCGTATCCGGTGTTGTCGGTGCGGACCGCCGGGCGCCGCCGCAGCACCGAGCCGTCGGGAAGGGCGACATCCAGACCCAGCACCTGTGCCCGCATCGTCCCGTAGCGCACGGTGCGCAGGCCGCCGGCGTTGGTGGCTGCCATCCCGCCGATGGTGGCAGAGTCGCGCGAT
Organism: Mycobacterium sp.; assembly: GCF_046095365.1. Taxonomy (GTDB): domain Bacteria; phylum Actinomycetota; class Actinomycetes; order Mycobacteriales; family Mycobacteriaceae; genus Mycobacterium. The sequence goes on along the minus strand of NZ_JBJTJF010000028.1, from coordinate 9,160 downwards.
GCCAGGTCCACCCCGACCGCCAGGCCGGCGTCCGCCGCGGCACGTTGCACGTCGGCCAGCGTCGCACCGGCTCCCGCCCGCACCTGCCGTTCGGCCGTGTCGACCTCGCCGATGCCGGCGAGGCGTTCGGTGGACAGCAGCACGTCGCGGTGCTCGGGCACGGTGCCGGCCACCAGCGAGGTGCGCCCGCCCTGCACGGTCACCGGCGCGCCGGCGTCGCGGCAGGTTCGCAGCACCGCCGCGAGTTCCTCGGTGTCGGCCGGACGCACCAGAGCCGAGGCGGTGCCGCGGTAGCGGCCGGTCCAGTCCACGCTGCGGGCGGTCAGCACGTCGGCCTCGGTGCTCAAGTGGGCAGTGCCGACGATGCCGGCCAGCAGCTCGACCAGCGCGGTCATGGCTGGGCTGACAGGAACAGGAACGTCGCCAGCAGCACCAGGTGCACCATGCCCTGCAGCAGCAGCGCGCGGCCCTGCGCGAGGGTCAGCACCGAGACGATCACCGACAGGGTCAGCAAGACTATCTGCGTCGGTTCCAGGCCGAGGGTCAGCGGGCCGGGCAGCCAGATCATCGCGATGGCGATGGTCGGGATGGTCAGCCCGATGGACGCCATCGCCGAACCGTAGGCGAGGTTGAGGCTTATCTGCACATGGTTGCGCGCCGCGTTGCGCACGGCGGCAATGGTTTCCGGTGCCAGCACCAGCAGGGCGATCACCACCCCGACCACCGGATAGGGCAGGCCCAGTCCGGTGACGACGTCCTCGATGGTCGGTGAGAGCAGCTTGGCCAGCCCGACCACCGCGACCAGAGCGGTGATCAGCAGGCCGAGGCTGAGCGCGGCGGTCCGCGCCGACGGCGGATCGGCGTGCCCGTCGCCGTCGGTGTCGAGCAGCCCGGTGACCCGGCCGTGTTCGTCGGCGGCCAGCGGCACGAAGAAGTCGCGATGGCGGACGGTCTGGGTGAAGACGAACGTGCAGTAGATGATCACCGACGCGACCGCGGCGAAGGCCAGCTGGGAGGTCGAGTACCGCAGTCCGGCCTCGCTGACGGTGAACCCGGGCAGCACCAGGCACACCCCGGCCAGGGTGACCACGGTGGCCAGCGCCGAACCGGAGCCTGAGGCGTTGAACACAACCAGGCGGTGCCGCAGCGCCCCGACCAGAAGGCTGATCCCGGCGATGCCGTTGAGGGTGATCATGACCGCCGCGAAGACGGTGTCGCGCGCGTAGGTGGACGCGCCCGGCCCACCACCGATCATCAGCATCACGATCAGGCCGACTTCGATCACCGTCACCGCCACGGCCAGCACCAGCGAGCCGAGCGGCTCGCCGACCCGCAGCGCGACCACCTCCGCGTGGTGGACCGCGGCCAGCACCGCCGCCGCCAGACAGACCGCGATCAGCGCCAGTGTCAGCGGATGGTCGTGGCTTGCCCAGGTGGCCAGCAGCACCGCCAGCGCCAGTCCCGGCGCCACCACGGCCCAACGGGGTTCGGCCTGCCGCGTGCTGGTGTCCACCACGTGACCATAGTGAAGTCCGGCGCACCGCCGTGGCGAAGTTCAGCCGGCGGGATCGGTCAGGTCCGGCCGGCGGCCAGCATCGCCGCGCGCGTCATCGGGTGTTGCCGATCAGTTCCACGCCGTTGCCGTTCCAGCGGAAGCGCACCACGCTCTGCAGGCCCATTCCGCCGGCGAAGGTCAGCGCCACGGTGTCGCCGGTGCTCTGGGTGGGGTCGATCCCGTTGAACCCGTAGGTGTCCGGGATACCGCTGGGGATGTACTTGCCGAGGTGGAACATCACCGCCCGGGTGTTCGGGTTGTCGGCGTTGGTGTTGGCCTTGACGATCACCGCCGACAGCGGCGCGCACTCGTTGTAGTTGCCCGCCACCGGTTCGGGGTTCCAGCCCTGCTGGCTGCGCGGGTCGCGGGGCAGTTCGGAGACGGCCTTGGCGATGGCCGGCGCGGCGAGGTCGACCGCGCACGGGTCCGGCGGCGGGGGAGTCGACGGCGCGGGTGCGGCCGGCGGCGCGGCCGCGGGAGCCGACACCGTCGTCGTCGGCAGCGGGGTCTTGGACACCGTGGAGTCCCCGGAGCTGCAGGCCGTCAGCACGGCTCCGGCGGCAAGACCCACCGTCGCGGCCGCCAGCCGATTCCACACACCGCAGCACGGTACCGGCGCGGCCCCCGGCCGACCGGACGCGACGCGCGCACGCACTAGACTCGACGCACAATGACGCCCCCCCAGCATGGCTCGGCCGAGGCTGCCGCCGTGCCCGCCGAAACCTTCGCCGAACTGCACATCCACCCCGCGGTGCTGCAGGCCGTGGCCGAGGTCGGCTATGAAACCCCGTCGGCCATCCAGGCCGCCACCATCCCGGCGCTGCTGGCCGGCTCCGATGTGGTGGGGCTGGCCCAGACCGGAACCGGCAAGACCGCGGCGTTCGCGATTCCGATCCTGTCCAAGATCGACCCGGCCAGCCGCGTCACCCAGGCACTGGTGCTGGCCCCGACCCGCGAGTTGGCCCTGCAGGTCGCAGAGGCGTTCAGCCGCTACGGCGCGCACCTCAAGATCAATGTGCTGCCGATTTACGGCGGATCCTCGTATGTCCCGCAGCTGGCCGGCCTCAAGCGCGGCGCGCAGGTCGTTGTGGGAACACCCGGCCGGGTCATCGACCATCTGGAGAAGGGCAGCCTGGACCTGTCGCACCTGGACTATCTGGTGCTCGACGAGGCCGACGAGATGCTGCAGATGGGTTTCGCCGAGGACGTCGAACGCATCTTGGCCGACACCCCCGAGTACAAACAGGTCGCGTTGTTCTCGGCCACCATGCCGCCGGGTATCAAGAAGATCACCACCAAGTATCTGCATGATCCGGTCGAGGTGACCGTCAAGTCGAAGACTCAGACCGCCGAGAACATCACCCAGCGCTATTTCCTGGTGTCCTACCCGCGCAAGATGGACGCGTTGACCCGGCTGCTCGAGGTCGAGCAGGGCGACGCGATGATCGTGTTCGTCCGCACCAAGCAGGCCACCGAGGAGGTCGCCGAGAAGCTGCGGGCGCGCGGGTTCGCGGCGGCGGCAATCAACGGTGACATTCCGCAGGCGGTGCGCGAGCGCACCATCTCTGCGCTCAAGGACGGCACCATCGACATCCTGGTGGCCACCGATGTGGCCGCCAGAGGTCTTGACGTGGAACGCATCTCGCATGTGGTGAACTTCGACATCCCGCACGACCCGGAGTCCTATGTGCACCGCATCGGGCGCACCGGCCGGGCCGGCCGCTCGGGCACGGCGCTGCTGTTCGTCACCCCACGCGAACGGCACCTGCTGAACTCCATCGAGCGGGTCACCCGCCAGAAGCTGGTCGAGGGTCAGCTGCCGTCTGTCGAGGACGTCAACGCCCAGCGGGTGGGGAAGTTCCGCGACTCGATCTCCGATGCGCTCAACGCTCCCGGCTTCGAGATGTTCCGGCGGCTGATCGAGGACTACGAACGCGACAACGACGTTCCGATGGCCGACATCGCCGCTGCGCTGGCGCTGCAGAGCCGCGACGGTGCGGAGTTCCTGATGACCGAACCGCCGCCGGAGAGCCGTCGGGAACGCCCCGAACGTCCGGCACGGGAACGAGCCCCCCGCAAGGTGCGCGACGACCTGGCCACCTACCGGATCGCCGTCGGCAAACGGCACAAGGTGAACCCCGGTGCGATCGTCGGGGCCATCGCCAACGAGGGCGGCCTGCACCGCAGCGACTTCGGCCACATCACCATCAAGGTGGACCACTCGCTGGTCGAGTTGCCCGCAAGGCTGCCTAAGGAAGCCTGGAAAAAGCTCGAGAGCACCCGCATTCAGGGTGTGCTGATCGACATCAAGCCCGACCGCGGCCGAGCCTCCGGTCCCCGGCCAACCGGCGGAAAGCCGCGCCACCCCAAGCAATGACCACCTCCGTCGAGGTCGATCAGGGCGGCCTGGAAGCCGTCTCCGGCGTCGACCGGGTTCCCGCGCTCACCGGCATCCGTGCGGTCGCCGCTCTGCTGGTCGTCGCCACCCACGCCGCGTACACCACCGGCAAGTACACCCACGGGTTCGTCGGGCTGGTCTACTCGCGGATGGAGATCGGCGTGCCGATCTTCTTCGTGCTCTCGGGCTATCTGCTGTTCGGGCCGTGGGTGCGGGCCGCTCAATCGGGCGGCCCGGCGCCGTCGCTGAAGCGCTACGCCCGCAACCGGATCCGGCGCATCATGCCGGCCTACCTCGTCACGGTGCTGACGGCGTATCTGATCTACCACTTCCGCGACGGCGGGCCCAACCCCGGCCACACCTGGTGGGGCCTGTTCCGCAACGCGACACTCACCCAGATCTACACCGACAACTATGCCTTCGCGCTGCTGCACCAGGGTCTGACCCAGATGTGGAGTCTGGCGGTGGAAGTCGCGTTCTACCTCGCCCTGCCGGTCCTGGCCTATCTGCTGATGGTCGTGCTGTGCCGGCGAGTCTGGCGGCCGGTGCTGCTGCTGGCCGGGCTCGGCGGACTGTTCGTCCTGAGCCTGGCCTGGATGGTTCTGGTGCACACCACCGACTTCCTGCCCGACGGGGCGCGGCTGTGGCTGCCCGGATATCTGGCATGGTTCGTCGGCGGGATGGCACTGACCGTGCTGGCCGCCATGCGGGTACGCGCCTACGGTTTCGTCGCGGTCCCGCTGGCGCTGCTGTGCTACGTGATCGTCTGCACACCGATCGCCGGAGAGCCGCAGACCTCCCCGACCGGCCTGGCGCAGGCGGTGGTGAAGATGGTCTTCTACGCGGTGATCGCCACCCTGCTGCTCGCGCCGCCCGCGCTGGGCGACTCCGGCTGGTACACACGGCTGCTGGCCGCCCGGCCGATGGTGTGGCTGGGGGAGATCTCCTACGAGATCTTCCTCGTGCACCTCATCCTGATGGAGATCGCCATGACCGTGGTGCTGCACTGGCAGGTCTACACCGGCAACACCGCCGGGTTGTTCGTCACGACCATGCTGCTGAGCATCCCGGTGGCGTGGGTGCTGCACCGGTTCACCCGGGTGCGTTGATACCACCCTGGTATCATGGAACCATGGCCATGACCCTCCGGCTGTCGGACGAACAGGCCGCCAAGCTTCGTGCCGCTGCCGAACGTGACGGCATCTCCATGCACGCAGCTGTTCTGAAGGCTGTCGATGACTACCTCGAGCGCCGAACAGCGCGGCGTGACGAGATCGTGGGCCGCATCGTTGAAGAACACGAGGGCCTGCTTAAGCGCCTCGCTGAGGCGTGACCGACCATCTCACCCTCGACGATGTGCTCGCTGCCGCGGAGGCGCATCTCGGGCACCCCGCGGAGGTGGGTGATTACGGTTTGCTGGAGTCCGCCGTCTTGCGGCCGCAAGCCACGGTTTTCGGCGAGGACGCCTACCCGGGAGTCCATGAGAAGGCCGCGGCGCTGCTGCAATCGCTCGCGACCAACCACGCCCTGATCGACGGGAACAAGCGCACGGCCTTCGTGGCAACCGCCTTGTTCTACGAACTCAACGGCCACCACGTGCCGGGAAGCGCTGAGGACGAGTTGTTCGACCTGGTGATCGCGGTGGCAACGAGAGACCTCGACTCAGTGCACCAGATCGCGCTGCGAATGGCGGGTATCGTCGAATGACTCGGCCTGCGCTCACCCGATCCGTACCGGCACGCTCAGTGGCCTTCGCACGTAATTGCCTCCCGCCCAGGTGATTCCGGACTCGTCGACCTCGAACTCCGGGCAGCGGGCCAGCAACTCGGCAAGCGCCGTCCGGGCCTGCATGCGGGCCGCCGCCGCGCCCAGGCAGTGGTGTGCGCCGTGGCCGAAGGTCAGGATGTTGCGCGGCCGGCGGAGCACGTCGAGCTCGGCGGCGTCGGGGCCGTACTGGCGCTCGTCGCGGTTACCCGACGCGTAGAGCAGCAGCACCTTGCGGCCGGCCGGGATGGTTGTGCCCTCGACGGTGACGTCCCGGGTGGCGGTTCGGGCCAGGCCCTGGACCGGGGAGGTGAGGCGCAGGAACTCCTCCACCGCGTCGGGAATCAGCTCCGGCTGCTCGGCCAGCAGCTTGCGCTGATCGGGGTTGTGGTGCAGCGATTGCACTGCGCCGCCCAGCAATCCGGTGGTGGTGTCGTTGCCGCCGGTGACCATGGTGAAGGTGAACGCAAGGATGGACAGAAGTCCGCGGGCGTCGCCGTCGGCGCCGACGCCGGCCGCCACCAGATGGGACACCGTGTCGTCGCCCGGGTCGCGGCGGCGGCGCTCGATGAGTTCGGTGAAGTAGCCCATCAGCTCCAGCACCGCTTCGCCGGCCCCGGCCAGTCCGCTCGGCTCGGCGCTGGCCGCCACGATGGCCTCGGTCCAGCCGTCGAAGCGGGCCCGGTCGACGGCGGGCACCCCGAGGTAGTGTGCCACGACCATGGACGGCAGCGGTTTGAACAACTCGGCGACGATGTCGCCGCCCCCGGCGGCGCGCAGCCCTTCGACGCGCTCGATGACGAACTCGCGGACCTTGGGTTCGACGGCCTCGACCTGGCGGGGGGTGAACCCGCGGGCGACGAGCTTGCGGAACTCGGTGTGCGCGGGCGGGTCCTGCATCACCATCGGCGGGTTGTCGGCCAGTCCGATGAGTTCCAGTTCGCCGTAGTTGACGGTCAGGCCCTGAGCGGAGGAGAACGTCTCATGGTCGCGCGCGGCCGCCCAGATATCGGCGTGCCGGGACAGCACCCAGTAGTCGTGCGCAGAGTTGTCCGGCACGACGTGGTGGACCGGGTCGTGCTCGCGCAGGTCGGCGTACATCGGCCAGGGGTCGGCCCAGGTGCCGCCGGCGCGGAGTTCGAAGGGCATCCCTCGTGCCTACGACAGCGGCGCCCCGGTGTCAATGGCGCCGGTTCGGCACAGCGTCCCAGCGAACTTCGGGAACCCGGGCGTCGCCTGCGAACTACGCTTCCGCCATGACCCCCGAGCCGACCCGCCGCCAGTTCCTCGTCGCCGCCGCCGGGGCCGCGGCGGTGCTTTCCGGCTGCGGTGGGTCCAAACCCGCGGCCACCGGACCGGCCGACGACGAACTCGTCTGGACTCCGGCCACCGAACTGGCCCGGCTGATCCGGGACAAGACATTGTCCCCGGTCGAACTGACTCGCGCGGTGCTGGACCGCGCGGAGCGGCTCAATGCCGACCTCCACGCCTTCCTGCACCTCGACCGGGACGGCGCGATGGCCGCGGCCAAAGCGGCCGAGGACGCGGTGATGAAGGGCGGCTCGCTCGGGCTGTTGCACGGACTGCCGGTGAGCATCAAGGACGGGGCGAACGTCAAGGGCATGCCGACCACGAACGGCAGCCGGATCACCCCGACCGCGGCGGCCGCCCAGGACGGTTCCCTGGCAGCGTCCACCCGCGCGGCCGGCGCGGTGATCTTCGGCAAGACCAACCTGCCCGCCTTCGCCCACAAGGACGTCACCGACAACCTGCTGGCGCCGCCCTGCCCCACCCCGTGGAAGGCCGGTTACAACTCAGGTGGCTCCAGCGGTGGCGCGGGCGCCGCCGCCGCCGCGGGTCTGGGGCCGTTGCACCACGGCAGCGACGGCGGGGGCTCGATCCGGATCCCCGCCGACCGTTGCGGCGTCTTCGGATTCAAGCCGTCCATCGGCCGCATCGGCCATCCCGGCTCGATGACCGCCGCCGCTGTCGGCCACGACGGGCCGTTGACCCGCACGGTCGCCGACGCCGCACTGTTGATGGATGTCTGGTCGGGCCCGGAGCGCCTCGACTACCTCTCCATCGACGGCCCGAAACCTGATTTCGCCGGGGCGGTCAGAGCCTGGGAGAAGTCCCTCAGGGGCCGCAAGGTCGCGCTCACCTTCGACTACGGCTGGATCCCCGCCGTCGACCCTGAGGTTCGCCGGCTCGTCTCCGCTGCCGCGGCGAGGTTCTCCGACCTGGGATGCGCGGTCGAGGAGGTGAACCTCAAGTGGCCCAACCCGATTCGGGCCTGGGAGGCCCTCTGGTACACCACCGCCGCCGCGTCCCGCTCCAAGTTCGCCGGCCACCAGGACTGGATCGACCCCACGCTGCTGGCGCAGATGGACGTCGGCGCGACCATCAGCGGCGTCGAGGTCGCCGAGGCGCTGCAGACCAAGGACGTCGTCTTCCAGGCTGTGGAGAACTTCTTTGCCGGCCACGACCTGCTGCTCTCGCCGGTGTGCGCGGTGCCGGCGTTCCCGTTCGACGCCCCGCCCACCGCGGCCGGCGGGGTGCCTTTCGTCACCGGTGACGTACGCCGGATGATCTGGAACGCCCGCATCCCGTTCACGCCGACGTTCAACATGACCGGCCACCCGGCGGCCAGCGTGCCGTGCGGTTTCACCGATGCCGGACTGCCGGTCGGACTGCACGTCATTGCCGCCCGGCATCAGGACGCCCTGGTGCTGCAGGCCGCCGCCGGCTTCGAGGCCGCCCAGCCGTGGGCGGCGAAACGACCGCCGGCGCCCTAGATCACCGCGCCGGGGTTCAGAATCCCGCCCGGATCCAGCGCGGCCTTGATCCGCCGGTTGAGTTCCATCGCCTCCGGGCCGATTTGCCCGGCCAGCCAGGGTTTCTTCAGCCGGCCGACCCCGTGTTCGCCGGTGATGGTGCCGCCCAGGCCGACGGCCAGGTCCATGATGTCCCCGAACGCCTTGTGCGCCCGCGCCGTCATCGCGGCGTCGGCGGGGTCGTAGACGATCAGCGGGTGGGTGTTGCCGTCACCGGCATGGGCGATCACCGAGATCGTCAGACCCGCCTCGGCGGCGATCTTCGCCACCCCGCCGACCAGATCGGCCAGTCGGGGCAGTGGCACCCCGACGTCCTCGAGCAGCAGTGAGCCCTTGGCCTCCACCGCGGGGATCGCGTAGCGGCGCGCCGCGACGAACGCCTCTCCCTCGACCGGGTCGTCGGTCGAAAAGCATTCCGTGGCGCCGGCTTCGGTGAACACCCGCGCCATGAACTCTGCGTCCCGGGCCCCGGCCGGTCCGCGGTCGTCGGAGGCGGCCACCATCATGGCGGCGGCGTCGCGGTCCAGACCCATCTTGAGTTTGTCCTCGACGGCGTTGATTGCGACGGCGTCCATGAACTCCAGCATCGAGGGCCGGATCGTGCCGGTG
>NZ_JBJTJF010000027.1:0-3805 GCF_046095365.1 Mycobacterium sp. | reverse complement strand
GAGCGTGCACTCGGCGGCATCGACCTGTACTCCGAGGAACACGTGGGCACCACGCTGACCGAGGTCAACGTCGCCCTGCACGCCCACGTGCTGTTGCAGCGCGACGTGCACTACATCGTCCGCGACGGCGCGGTCCAGCTGATCAACGCCTCCCGCGGCCGGATCGCGTCGCTGCAGCGCTGGCCCGACGGGCTGCAGGCCGCCGTGGAGGTCAAGGAGGGCATCGAGACCACCGAGACCGGCGAGGTGCTCGACACCATCACCGTCCAGGCGCTGATCAACCGCTATCCCACGGTGTGCGGGATGACCGGCACCGCGCTGGCCGCAGGCGAGCAGCTGCGCCAGTTCTACAAACTCGGAGTCTCGCCGATCCCGCCGAACACCCCCACCATCCGCCAGGACGAGCCCGACCGGGTCTACATCACCGCGGGGGCGAAGAACGACGCGATCGTCGACCACATCATCGAGGTGCACGCCACCGGCCAGCCGATCCTGGTCGGCACCCAGGACGTCGCGGAGTCCGAGGACCTCCACCGGCGGCTGCGGCGGCGCGGTGTGCCCGCGGCGGTGCTCAACGCCAAGAACGACGAGGAGGAGGCCCGAGTCATCGCCGAGGCGGGCACGCGCGCCGCGGTGACGGTGTCCACCCAGATGGCCGGCCGCGGCACCGACATCCGGCTGGGCGGATCAGGGGCCGAGGACGACTCCGCGGAGAAGCGCGACGTCGCCGGCCTCGGTGGTCTGCACGTCATCGGCACCGGCCGGCACCGCACCGAGCGGCTGGACAACCAGTTGCGCGGGCGCTCCGGACGGCAGGGCGACCCCGGCTCGTCGGTGTTCTTCTCCAGCTGGGAGGACGACGTCGTCGCCGCGCACCTGGAGTCCGGCAAGCTGCCGACCGAGTGCGACGAGACCGGCCGGATCCTCAGCCCCAAGGCCACCGCACTGATCGACCACGCCCAGCGGGTCGCCGAGGGCCGGTTGCTGGAAGTGCACGCCAACACCTGGCGCTACAACCAGCTGATCGCGCAGCAGCGGGCGATCATCGTCGAGCGACGCAACACCCTGCTCAGCACAGCGGCCGCCCGTGAGGAACTGGCAGAGCTCTGCCCGGAGCGTTACGGCGAACTGTCCCAACAGGTTTCCACCGACGAGCTGGAGGGCATCTGCCGCCGGATCATGCTGTACCACCTCGACCGCGGCTGGGCTGACCACCTGGCCTACCTGTCCGACATCCGCGAGAGCATCCACCTGCGGGCGCTGGGCCGGCAGAATCCGCTCGACGAGTTCCACCGGCTGGCCGTCGACGGCTTCACCCACCTGGCCGCCGACGCGATCGAGGCATCCCAGCAGACCTTCGAGACCTCCGACGTGCTGGACGGGGAGCCGGGCCTGGACCTGTCCCGACTGGCCCGTCCGACCTCGACGTGGACCTACATGGTTCACGACAACCCGATGCGCGACGACTCGCTCTCCGCGCTGAGCCTTCCCGGGGTGTTCCGCTAACGCCGCACCCGCCGCCGCCGGAGCGACGGGTAGGTTCTTCGGCATGCCAGGCCGGGTGTGGACGATCCCCAACGTGCTCAGCGTCGTCCGCCTGGCGCTGCTTCCGCTGTTCGCCTACCTGCTGCTGGTGCGGCACGCCTACGGCCCGGCGGTGGCCATCCTGATGTTCAGCGGGGCGTCGGACTGGGCCGACGGCAAGATCGCCCGACTGGTGGCCAACCAGTCCTCGCGGCTGGGGGAGTTGCTCGACCCCCTGGTCGACCGGGTGTACATGGTCGCCGTGCCGGTCGTGCTGGCGCTTTCCGGTGTGGTGCCGTGGTGGCTGGTTCTGCTGCTGCTCAGCCGCGACGCCGTGCTCGCGGCGACCCTGCCGGTGGTGCGGAGCAGGGGCCTGGCGGCCCTGCCGGTGACCTACATCGGCAAGGCGGCCACCTTCGCCCTGATGTCGGGCTTCCCCCTGATTCTGTTGGGGCAGTGGGATTCCGGGTGGAGCCGCGCGGTCGGGGCGATCGGCTGGGCGTTCGTGATCTGGGGCACCGGGATGTATCTGTGGTCGGCGGTGCTGTACCTGATCCAGGTGCGGATGGTCGTGCGCCGGCTGCCCAGGGAGCGGCTTGCGGCAACCGAAACCCCGCCAATACGCTCAGCCCGTCAACCCAGCGGCCACGACCGGCCCGGGACCGACCAACGAGGAGCATCGTGAGCGACACCCCCGCCGACCTGCGCTACACCGCCGAGCACGAGTGGGTCCGGCGTACCGGGGACGACACCGTCCGGGTCGGGATCACCGACTTCGCGCAGTCCTCCCTCGGTGACGTCGTCTTCGTCCAGCTGCCCGAGGTGGGCGCGCAGGTGACCGCGGGTGAGTCGTTCGGGGAGGTGGAGTCGACCAAGTCGGTTTCGGATCTCTACGCGCCGGTATCGGCGACGGTGGTCGCCGTCAACGCCGACCTGGAGGGAAGCCCGCAGCTGATCAACTCAGACCCCTACGGCCAGGGCTGGCTGCTGGAACTGCGCGCCGACGGCGACACGCTGGAGGCGGGGCTGTCGGGACTGCTCGACGCGGAGGCCTACCGGAGCACCCTGACCTGACGCCCGGCCCCGGGAAAATCGAACTGGTGGGCACGCCGACGATCGCCGGACGGTACGGTCAAGTCATACGGCAACTGCAGAGGAGTAGCGGGTGACGGACAAGGATTGGCGGCCGGGGGCTGACGACAGCTCCGAGGAGCTGACCGTCGAGACGACCTCCGTGTTCCGCGCGGATTTCCTCAACGACCTTGACGCACCGGCCGGTCCCGCCTCCGAGACAGCGGTGTCGGGGGTGGAGGGCCTGCCCACCGGATCGGCACTGCTGGTGGTCAAGCGCGGCCCCAACGCCGGTTCGCGATTCCTGCTGGACCAGCCGACCACGTCGGCGGGCAGGCACCCTGACTCGGACATCTTCCTCGACGACGTCACAGTCAGCCGTCGTCACGCCGAGTTCCGCTCGGACGGCAACGAGTTCCAGGTCGTCGACGTCGGCAGCCTCAACGGGACCTACGTCAATCGGGAACCGGTGGATGCGGCCACCCTGGCCAACGGCGACGAAGTGCAGATCGGCAAGTTCAGGCTGGTGTTCCTGACCGGCCCGAGGCCGGGCGGTGCCGGTAGCCAGTGACCGCGCCCGAAAGCCCCGCACCGGCTGGAATGTCGATCGGCGCGGTTCTTGACCTGCTGCGGCCCGAATTCCCCGACGTCACGATCTCCAAGATCCGTTTTCTGGAGTCCGAGGGGCTGGTCACCCCGGAGCGCAGCCCGTCGGGCTATCGGCGGTTCACCGCCTACGACTGCGCCCGGCTGCGCTTCATCCTGACCGCCCAGCGCGACCAGTACCTACCGCTGAAAGTCATCAAGGACCAGCTCGACGCGCAACCAGACGGCCTGCTGCCCGAACCGGTCTCGGCCTATCCGCCGCCGCGGCTGGTCCCGGTCGGCCAGGACCGGTACCCCGGCGGCGGTCCCGCGGGCGCGCCCACCCCGGTCCGGTTGAGCCGGGAGGATCTGCTGGAGCGTTCGGGGGTGTCCAGCACGCTGATCACCGCACTGTGTCGGGCGGGCGTCATCACCACCGGCCCCGGCGGATTCTTCGACGAGTACGCCGTGACGATCGCGCAGTGCGCGGCCGCCCTCGGCGAATACGGAGTCGAGCCGCGGCACCTGCGGGCATTCCGGTCGGCGGCCGACCGGCAATGGGATCTGATCGCCCAGATCGCCGGGGCGGTGGGCGGGGGGGCGCGGGCCGGCGCCCGGGAGCGGG
>NZ_JBJTJF010000026.1:0-32889 GCF_046095365.1 Mycobacterium sp. | reverse complement strand
GTACGCGTTGGCCGCCACCGCCTTTCACCTTCTGACCGGCAGCGCTCCGTTCGAGCACAGCAATCCCGCCGTCGTCATCGGCCAGCACCTCAGCGAACCACCACCGGCAGATCCATCCGGGCCGACACCGCGGGCGGGGGCGGCGGCGGGGTCGTGGGCGGCGCATCGGCGTCGCCGGCGCCGCGCTGCCCGGCGACCAGAACAGCCGCCCCGGCCACACCGGCGAGGACCAGTACGCCCAGCCCGACCGCCAGCCAGCGCTGCCCCGGTCCCCGCCCGCCGGGTGCTGACTCACTCCTGCGGTGGCGCGCCGAGCCCCCGGCCGGCGGCGGCAGCCCGGCCGACGGCTGCAGGGCCTGCTGCATCGCCCGGGCGAAATCCGCGCAACTCTCGTACCGGTCGGCAGGGTCCTTGGCCATGGCCTTGGCGAAAACCGGGCCGAAGGCGGACAGGTCGGCCGGCAGGGACGCAACCGGCGGTGGCTCGCTGAGGTGCTGGCCGATGACGACGGCGGGATTGCTGTGCTCGAACGGAGCGCTGCCGGTCAGAAGGTGAAAGGCGGTGGCGGCCAACGCGTACTGGTCGGCCCGGATGGATCTGCCGGTGGTGGTTCTCGGTGCGGACTGCGCTGTGCTCGGCGCGGCAGCTGTCACCGAGACCGGCACGCCTGCGTACTGCGCGCGTGCGGCCTCCGAGGCCGACCAGACGGTGTGGTCGCTGCAGCCCGAGCGGCTGCGGACCGCTGCCCCGCCGCCGCCGGTCAGCCCCGCTCCCGAGGACGCTCCGCCCCCCGGACCGGCGCCCCCGCAAACCCCTCCGACGCCCTGAATCAGCCGATACCATCGGCTCACCTCGGCATTCTGCGGTCCGGGCGCCCGAAGGATTGGAACGTATGTCGAAGACAGCGGCGGACATCGTCGACAAACTCGGCGGCGCGGCGAACATCGAGAGCCTGTCGCACTGCGCGACCCGGCTGCGGTTCACCCTCCACGACGCCTCCGGGGTCAAGCAGTCCGAACTGGAGTCGGTGTCCGGTGTGATGGGCGCGGTTCCGCAGGCCGGCAACCGCTACCAGGTGGTGATCGGCGGCGGGGTGCAGACGGTCTACAACGAGATCAAGGCGCTGCCCGGCATGGGCGGCGGCGGGGGCGGCGATGACGCGGCCGCGATCAAGGCCGCCGCCCGCGCCAAGGGCCCGCGCGGCAAGTTCGCCTGGCTCGACTCGTTCTTCGAGTTCCTCTCCGACTCGTTCCGGCCGATTCTCGGCGCCCTGCTCGGCGCCTCGCTGTTCATCACCTTCATGGCCCTGATGAGCACACTGAAGGTGATACCCAACTGGGCCGACCCGCGCACCGAACTGTCGCCGTCCTGGCAGTTCATCAACTTGTGCTGGCAGAGCGTCTTCGTATTCCTGCCGTTGATGGTGGCCTACAACGCATCGAAGAAAGTCGGTGCGGACCCCTGGATCGGTTTCGCGATCATGGCCGTGGTGATGCTGCCCGGATTCGCCGCACTCAGGGATGTCGCCACACCGACGAAGGTGTTCGGCTCCACCGTCGATGTGGTCAGTATCTTCGGGTTGCCGCTGACGATCCACAACTACGGTTCCCAGGTGTTCCCGCCGCTGCTGATGGCCGCGGTGTTGGGCCCGCTGTACAAGTTCCTCAAACGAGTCATCCCCGAAAACGTCCAACTGATCTTCGTGCCGTTCCTCGCCCTGCTGATCATGATCCCGCTGACGGCCTTCCTGATCGGGCCCATCGGTGTGTACGTCGGTGCCGCGCTGGGCAGTTTCCTCAAGGCGATCAACGACTTCTCGCCGTTCATCTTCGCGATCCTCATTCCGCTGGCGTATCCGTTCATGGTTCCGCTCGGTCTGCACTGGCCGGTCAATGCGATCATGCTGGTCAACATTCAGACCCTCGGCTACGACTTCATCCAGGGCCCGATGGGCGCGTGGAACTTCGCCTGCTTCGGTGCAACCGCCGGCGTGTTGTTCCTGGCCTGGCGTGAGCGTGACAAAGCCATGCGGCAGACCGCGGTCGGCGCCCTGGCCGCGGGTCTTCTCGGAGGAATCTCCGAGCCGTCGCTCTACGGCATCCATCTGAGATTCAAACGGATCT
The DNA here is from genome assembly GCF_046095365.1 of Mycobacterium sp. Taxonomy (GTDB): domain Bacteria; phylum Actinomycetota; class Actinomycetes; order Mycobacteriales; family Mycobacteriaceae; genus Mycobacterium. Next base: position 30,766 of record NZ_JBJTJF010000026.1, on the reverse strand, counting down.
ATCCACGAATGTTGGTGGGCTGTCTGGTCGGAGGCTTGATCATCGGCCTGGGTGGCGGTGTGACGACCAAGGCGTTCGTCTTCACCTCGCTGCTGACCATCCCGGCCTTCAGCAGCATGGGGCTGTACGCGGTCGCAGTGCTGGCCGCCTTCTTCACCGCGATGGTCTTGGTGATCCTCTCCGGCTACCGCACCCCGGAGCAGGCCGCCGCCGCCGTGGCCGCCGGCGTCCCGGTCGCCGATCTCGAGGGGCCGATGGGAGAGGCGAGCCCGGACACGCTGGTCGCCGCGGCCGCCACCAAGGCCGCCGGTGAGGCCGGTGTGGCGGCCGAGGTCGTCTCGCCGCTGGCCGGCACCGTGGTGGCGCTGAGTGACGTGCCCGACCCGGTGTTCGGCAAGGGCATCATGGGTCCGGGCGTGGCAGTCGAGCCGTCTGGAGACACCGCCTACGCGCCCGGGTCGGGAACGGTGATCGCCGCCCAGCCGACCGGGCACGCTTTCGGAATTCTCCTCGACAGCGGCGTCGAGGTGCTGATCCACATCGGCATCGACACGGTCAAGCTCAAGGGCGAGGGCTTCGACGTCATGGTCGAGAAGGGCCAGAAGGTCAGCGCCGGAACGCCGTTGGTGAAGTTCGACCGGAAGGTCATCGAGGATGCGGGCTATCCCTTGATCACGCCGATCATCGTGCTCAACGCCAAGAAGTTCGGGCCGCTCGAGGTGGTCGCCGGGGGCGAGATCGATGCCGGCGCGCCGATCCTCACCATCGAACCTGCCCCGCTGCCCGCCGATGCGGGCCTGTGACCGCACACCCGTACCAGGTCTAGGTGCCATCGCGGGCATCGGGCAGCATCCGTTCGGGGTGGTGGAAGGTGTTGGTTCCGCCGGATAGCGGCAGATGCGGTGGTGGGAGCCATTGGGTCGCGCCGTCTATCAGTTTTCGTGTCCTCCACCCGCCGTGCCTGAGCAGTGCGTGGTCGCCTTTGCAGGCGAAGGTGAGCTTGTCGATGTTGGTCAGGCCGCCCTCGGCCCATTCGTCGACGTGATGGACCTCGCTCAAATATCCCGGCTTGTCGCAGCCGGGCGCCGTGCAGCCACGGTCCTTCGCGTGCAGAACGATTCGCTGATCGGCCGACGCGATCCGCTTCGAACGCCCCAGGTATAACGCTCGCTCGGTGTGGCTGTCGAAGACGGCAAGGTAGTGCCAGGCGTGGCTGGCCATCCGGATCACATCGCGCATCGGTAGCAGGGTGCCGCCGGCGGTGACGGCAACCCCGGCGCCGGTGTGCAGTTGTTCCAGGGTTGTCGAAACGACCACGGTGACGGGAAGGCCGCGGTGTTCGCCGAGCCGGGGATCCCCGAGTTGTCCCCGTACGAGGGCGACAAGGGCGTCGTGCTGGCGCTGAGCGTGGCTGCGGGCATCCCGATCGGCGACGTCCTGGCTGGGATCACCCGCGACGGTGGGGCTTTCGTCATCGGGGTTGCACATACCCGGTGCTGCGAACTTGGCCGCCCATGCTTCGAGCAGGGCTCGCAGTTCCGGGGTGGCCACCAGCCGCGCGACGCTCATTCCGTCGGGCCCCTGCATGCCCGACCAACTGAAGCCCCGCTTGCGGGCTCTGTCGGCGTCGGAGAAATTCCCGTCGGGGTTGAGCCGCAACGCCAACTGGGCGGCCACCTTCTCCAATTGGTCGGGCCGCAGCAACGCGGCCTGTTCAGCCAGGAAAGCCTCGGCGTTGTCGACGTCGGCCGCGGCGAGGTGGTCGGGCAGTTCGCGCAGGAACTTCTGGATGACAGACAGGTGCCGGCCGTCGAGAGTCCCGGAGTGCCAGGCTTTGGCGGTGGCGGCCAACTCCGGGGGCAGCTGCTGGCCGGTCAGGGTGGTGCGGGGCGCCAACTGGGCGGATCCCTGGACGCGTCGCTTGGCCGCGGCGGGGCTGATCCGCAGCACGTCGGCGAGGATCTGCCGGCTGCGACCGCCAAGCTCCTTCTCGCGCCGATCCACCGCCGCCGCGCCGTCGAAGGCGCAGGCAGTGACACGGCGGCGGGCCGTCTCCAGCCGGTCCAGACAGGCGAACAGGTCAGCGACCTCGAGGGCGTCCCAGTTCACCGCCCCGACGGCCTCCACGGCTTCGTCCAGCCGGACGAACACCTCGTTGATCGAACTCATATTCGAAAAGCTACGCCGGCTGTCCGACTGCGGCGAGAGGCCAAACCGCATCTGTGCATCAATCCCGGGCTGGGGATAACGCGCCGCGGGTCAGGCCTTGATCCGGATCCTCCCCGGCTTCCAGAGCCCGCTCCGCGTCGCGCTGCCCAATTCCAACTCTGCCGGCGTGGCGTCGACGATGGTGTCGAACTTGCGCAGCGATCCCCAGTCCCGGCCCCAGTCGTCCGACAGGTAGGTCGACATGACATGCGCCCGCAGCAGCAGGTCGCTGATGCCCAGCAGGCCGCCGTTGCGGCCGTCCTCCCAGGTGTCGGTGTCCTGCTTCTTGGCCGTGTAGTCCGGGGTGATCCGGAACTTCGGCACGTCGGTGACACCGTTGGTGTGCAGCATCGGCTGCTGGCAGGGGAACGCCAGCCCGACCGCCCAGTCCATCAGCACCGGCTGGCCGGATCCGACGTACTCCTGCACCGTGCGGAGTTCCGGTGACCGCGGTGGGGTGACTGCCACCCAGTCGCCCAGCGACAGCGACTTGTCCTGCGCCACAATGCGAACCGCGGTGGCATCGGCCGGAATCGCCGATCGCGGGTAGCGCAGATTGCGCCAGGACGGCGCCGGCCCGAGGTCGTAGGGCTCCACCCGGCCGGCCGCCACCGGCGCGCCGTCCGGTCCGGGCCGGCCGTACTCGAGCTCCACCGTCTGGCCGTCGGTGTGCGCGTTGAGCACACTGTTGCCGGCGATGGTGCCGGCCGCCGTCACGACCACCAGCGGGTGGCCGTCGTCGTGGGGCGGCAGCGCGTACCAGGCCGAGGTCAGCAGGCTCTCCTGCTGGCCGGTGTCGACGTAGCTGCCGGCCAGCGGAACCCGTGCCGGATCGAGCTGATAGGGCAACGGCACCGTGGATCCGTTGACGCCCGGCTTGGCCAGTTTGAACGGGCCCTCCCAGTCGTGGTCGATCCCCGGCGTCGGGTTGTTCACCCGAATCGCCTCGGCCACAATCTTTTCCGGCACGCCGTTAGGTGAAAAACCGACGGCCTTGGTGCCACCCAGGGCCCCGAGCGGACCGTAGTTTCCGGGCAGCGGGACCAGGAAGCCCGCATTTGAATCCGGCTCGACGAGCACGTAGTCGGCCAGCCCGCAGCCACCGGCAAGGGACCGGATGTTCGCCCATCCGTTGGAGTAGGTCGGGTACTGGCGGATGACGCCCGCGGTCATCGAGGCCAGGAAGACCAGCACCATGAAACCTGCGGCGAACGGTATCGGTGCGGCGGTCAGCAGCCGGGTCGACCGGCCCTCCCCACGGCGGGAGGTGATGTGCAGCCAGGCTGTGTAGAGCGCGGATGCGATGAACAGGGCCAGGAACATCGAGCTGACACTCACCCCGCCGAACCTGGGCATGGTGTTGTTGAACGGGACCCCGTAACTCGAGACGTACCACCAGCCGTTGGTGGTGGCGAAGGTCAGGGCGAGCAGGAATAAGACCGCGGTGACGACGGCCATCCTGTTCCGCGCCGAGCGCATCACCGCCGGGGACACCAGCACGGTGGCCAGCGCGGCCACCGCGGCACCCACGGCGGCGAACAACCCGAAGTGGTGCACCCACTTCGTCGGAGTGAACATCAGGCAGAAGATGGTTGCGTATATGACACCCATCAGCCGCCAAGCCGGGCCGCGGGCAACGCCGGGAATCTGCTTGCGCCGCAACATGACAAAGGTCGAGATGAACAGCGACAGCGCGGTGATCATGAAGCCGAAGCGCCGTGACAGGGACCCGTCCACGGTCGGCAGGATCAGGTAGTAGTAGCGAAGGTTCTCGGTGTACCACTCCTGGCTCGGGCCGATGTCGGTGCGGATCCGGGTCGCTTCCAGCACGGTCGCCAGCGTCTGGTCGGCGAACACCACGGTCAGGATCACGGTGCCGGCCGCCAGCAGCGGGGCGACCAGCGGCCAGGTGCCCACGACCGCTCTGCGACGCGAAAGGATCCGCAGGATCGGCCGCCCGCCGGCGATCAGGGCGGCGACGGCGATCAGGCCGGTCGGCTGGATGCCCAGGGTGAACGCGGCGGTGATGATCGCCAGCGCCGCCGGGGTCAGCCGGCCGGAGGTGATCGCGCGTTCGATCAGCACGTAGGTGATCAGTGCGCCGGTGGTGATCTGTCCCTCCGGGCGAAGGCCGTTGTCGAAGGGCATCCAGGCGGCCAGCAGCACCAGCCCGGCCGTCCACAACGCCGGCCGGCTGGCCGCCACCGCGGGTCCCAGCCGGGGCAGCACCTCGCGGGACAGCAGCAGCCAGCAGAGGAGCGCACAGACCAGGTCGGGCAACCGCATCCAGATACTCGCGGTGCTGACATGTGTCATCAGCGCCAACACGTTGTAGTACCAGCCGAACGGATCCTCGGGCACACCGAACCAGCGGAAGTAGTTCGACATGTATCCGGCGCGCTCGGCGACCCGCGCCATGCCGAGGATGTAGCCGTCGTCGGAGGAGTTCGCGCCGATCACGTACCAGACCAGGAATGCGGCGACCACCGTGACGTCGACCGCGGTGAACGTCCGCCACCGGCGCGGGATCAGCCGGTGCATGCGGCGACCGTCGAGACGGTCCAGCCGCCACAGCGCCGCCAGTGCCACCACGGTGGCGGCGATCGACAAGAGCATCGCCGCAAGCTTCAGCGCGGTTGGACGGGTGCTGAACCGGGTGTCGACAGTCGCCGACACCGTCAGTCCGGGCGGTGCCGGCCCGGTCAGGTCGGTGAACACCCCGACGATGTTGGGCCGGAGATTGGGATCTGCGAAACCACTTCGCAGATAGTCGTATCCGGTTTGCGGCGACTCCTCCTTCTCCTTCTCGTCGAGGTCGTTGTAATCGGCGCTGGGCGGCAGCCCGATGAATCCCGCGAAGGTGCCCTGCTCGGTGGAGGTGATCTCGATGCGCTGGCACTCGGGTGCCTGAACCTTCGCGCGCGCGACGCTGGCCACCACGACGTTGCGATCGGTGATGTTCACCTTCTCGGCGTCGACGGTGACGAACAGCGATTCCAGCGTGGCGTCCTTGGCCCTCTGCGGGGCCAGTCCCAGCACGAGGCCGCCCTTGGGTGGCATGGTCCGGATCACCTCGCAGGGCACGGTCGCCCCCATCGACACCGGTGTCAGTGAGATCAGCGGAGCCGTGACGTTGTTCAGCTGACCGCTCTGCGGCCAGTTCAGGGTCGCGGTGGTCTGCACCACCGGCAGCAGCGGGGTCAGGACGGCCAGCACGAACCCCAGCAGTCCGGCCACCACCGCCACCCAGCGGGTGACCTTCACCGCGCCCGGATCGGTGGTCTCCTCGGCGACGATCCTCTGCCGGCTCATGGCAGCGCCCTGATGGGTCCGTTGCGGCTCCACCCGAACACCCTCGTGGAACCCTCGTCGACGACGGCGTTCGGCGACTGGGCGGCCGGAACCACGCGGATGTAGCGTTCGATCTCCCCCCAGTCGCGGTACCAGTCATCACGCAGGTACGTCGGCACCGTCGTGGTGCTCAGCAGCGCCTGGATGAACAGGTAGGGGCCACCGGCGCGGGCCGTCTGCCACATGTTCGACGAGACCACCACCTGCTTGAGGTTGGGCCGGATCCGGTACTGCGGGACTTCGGCGATACCCAGATGCTCGGCGAACGGGCGCTGGCATGGGAAGTGTGCGGCGCTGGCGATGTCCATGAACACCGGCGTCTGGTCGCCCAGCAACTGCTGCGCCGTCTGCAGGATCGGTGCCCGCGGCGGGGTGAAGCCGAACCACTGCTCGATGGACAGGTTCGGATCGTCGGCGACGATGCGCACCACGTTGGCTTCCGCCGGCGCGTCCCCGACCGGGAAACGCAGGTTGCGCCAGGCCAATTGCTCCTGGGTGTCGATCGGATAGACCTTGTCCAGCGCCTTGAAGGTCCCGTCCGGCTGGCGCACACCCCACTGCAGTTTCAGAGACTGGCCGTAGTGGAACTCGCCCTCGTTGTCGTAGTACCAGATCGCGCCTGCCGCGGTGACGGTCACCAGTGGCCGGTCGGGGCTTCGGGGCGGAAGCTCGTACCACGCCGAAGTCGCCTTGGCGGCCAGGGTGTTCTGCTTGTAGCTGCCCATTACCGGCGTGGTCTTGGGATCAAGTCCGAAGGGCAGGAACACCTTTGAGCCGTTCACTCCGACCGGGCCGTAGCCGCCGCCGGTGCCGCCGGTGAATCCGATGCCGACGTTCGGCTTGTTCGGGGACCCGTCGGAGTTGACTGTTCCCGGGTTGGCGACGAAGGGCGCCACCGGGTCGAGATTGTCGCTGACCCCGTTCGGGCTGAATCCGACCGGGTTCTCCCCGCCCAGCGGCCCGTACTTGCCCCACTTCTGGCCGGGTGCCGGTTTGAGCATCCCGGCGTTGGTGTCGGCCTCGACCAGGACCTCGTCGGCCATCGCGCAACTCTTCGTCCCGAACCCGGCCGCCAGCGCGCGCACGCTGGCCTTGCCGTTGGTGTAGGCGGGGTAGCGCTGCGCGAAGCCCTTCGCCATCGACCCGACCGCGAGCAGCACCATGATCAGCGAGACGGCCAGCAGCGGTGTCGAGGCCAGCAGCCGGTTGCGACGGGTGTCCTTTACCTCGGTATGGCCGGCGTAGTCGATCCGGAAGTGCAGCCATCCGGCGATCAGCGCGGTGATGATCGCCATTGCCAGGAACATAGACGTCACCGGCCGGTGCAGCAGGACCGGCTGGCGGTCGTACCAGGGCACTCCGTAATTGCCGACGTAGAACCAGCCGTTGATGCCCGAGGTGGCCCAGGCGACCACGAACAGCAGAGCGGTCACGTACAGCGCGAGGTTGCGGCGGCTGTGCAACCCCACGGTGGCGAAGGCGAATGCCGTCACACCGCCCAGCGCCGCGGCAAGTCCGGCGAAGGCGCCGAACTGGACAGCCCACTTGGTGGGGGTGAAGGTCAGCAGCAGCAGACCCAACGCGGTGCTGCCGATCAGCCGCCACACCGGGCCGCGGGCGGTGCCGGGGATCCGGCCCTTGCGCAGCAGCATCACCAGCATGGCGAACAGGCAGACCAGCATCACGAGTACCGCGAACCGGCGCGTCAGCGAGGCCTCGACGTGGTCCTCGACCGTAAGGAAGTAGTAGCGCAGGAAGTCCTGGTACCACGAGATCGTAGGTCCGACAACATATTTGATGCGCACCGACTCGGCGACGGTCGCCAGGGTCTGATCGCGGAACACCACCACAAAGAAGAGCGAGAGAGCTGCGGCCAGCGCCGCCGGCGCGGCCAGTGCACCGTCGGCGGCCCGGCGGGCGCCGATGATCCGGGCAATCGAGCGTGCGCCCACCAAGAGCGGCGCGACGGCCATCAGGCCCTGCGGAGCCAGCGTCGCGCAGAATACCGCGACCACGATCGCCACCGCGGTGGGAGCCAGCCTACGGGTGGCGATGGTGCGCTCCACCAGCATCCACACCGCGAGTGCGCCGAAGGCGATCAGCGGCTCGGGCCTAAGGCCGTTGTTGAAAGGCAGCCAGGCCGCCAGGAACACCGCTCCGGCGGTCGCCACGGCCACCCGGTCGCCGGCCAGCCCGCCACGGCCCGATCCGAGTCGCGGCAGCACCCGGTGGCTGAGGATCAGCCAACTGCCGATGGCCGCCGCGGTGGCCGGCAGTCGCATCCAGACGCTGGCGGTGCTGACCGATGCCAGCCCTGCCAGCACCGACTGATACCAGTCGAACGGCGCCTCGGAGGCCCCGAAGTAGCGGTAGTAGTTGGCGTTGTAGCCGGCCTCGCCGGAGATTCGGGCGATGGTGAGGTTGTAGCCGTCGTCGGAGGAGATCGCTCCGATGACGTGCCATACCAGCAGCACTCCGATCACTCCGATGTCGGCCGGCCAGTGCCGCGTCAGCCGGCGTCGGGCGGCCGCGACCCCGCGCACGGTCCAGCCGCGGTCCATCGCGGCCAGTGCCGCTATCGAGGCGATCACGCACAGCACCCCGGCCACCATCACGGCCAGCTTGAGCGGCGTCGGTCTGGTGATGAAACGGGTGTCGACGTCGATGCGGGCCGACAAGCCCGGTTCGGCCGGCCCCTTCAGGTCGGTGAAGACGCCGCTCACCTGAGGCTTCTTGTCCGGCGGCAGGGTTCCGGCCGCGCCGGGGATGCCGACGAACTCCGCTCCCGCCGCTCCCGGGTCCGCCCAGGCCCTGATGACGCTGCAGGAGCCGGCCGCCACCGCGGCGCGCGGGGCCACCGCGGCGACGGTGTCGCGGAACGCCACGATCACCGAGTCGGCGTTCGCCCGGATGAACAGTCCGTTGCGGGCCGCGTCAATGCCCTCGGCGGGGTTGGTGGAGAACAGTACGCCGCCCTTCGGGGGCAGTTTCGCCACCGCCGTGCACGGAACCGAGGCCTGCAGGGACAGCGGCGCCCCGGAGACCAGCGGTGCGGTGATATCGCCGACTTCCCGCCCGGCGCTCTGCGGCCACTGGATCGTCGCGGTGCTCTGGGTGACCGGCAGCAGCGGGGTCAGCGCGCACAGCACGATGCCGGCCAGTCCGGCCAGGATCGCAACCAGCCGAGCGATCCGGGAGGATTCGACGCTCACGCTGGGCACGAGGGTCGATGGTAGGCGACGGCATCGTGCCGACCGCGGATTAGGCGGCCCCGATCAAGTGGGCCCCGATCAAGTGGGCCCCGATCAAGTGGGCCCCGATCAAGTGGGCCCCGATCAAGTAGGCCTGAGCGGGGCCGGGCTCCACAACCCGCTGCGGGTGGCGGTGCCGAGTTCCAGTCGCGCCGGTGTGGCCCTCGGGTCGAACGGCGTCAGCCGCTGCAGGGCGCCCCAGTCGCGGAACCAGTCGCCCTTGAGATACGTCGGCACGGTCGCGGCGCGGAACAGCAGTTCGCTGATACCCAGCGGGCCCCCGCCGATGTTGTCCATCACCGGGGAGTTGGAGTCCGCGCCGAACCGGTCCGGCAGGATGCGCCACTTCGGCACCTCGGTCACGCCGTGGGAATGCCCGAACGGCCGCTGGCAGGGGAAGGCCAGACCCACCAGCCAGTCCAGCAACACCGGATCGGTCGAGCCCACTTCCTGCTGCAGGGTTCGGAGCCGGGGGATGCGGGGCGGGGTGACCGCGATCCAGTGCGCGGGGGCGAGGTCCTCGTCGACGGCGACGACGCGGACCAGGGTTGCCTCGGACGGGATGGCGGCCAGTGGCGCCCGCAGGTTGCGCCAGCCCGGGACGGGCCCGATGTCGGCGAAGCCCATCGATCCGCCGGTCTTCCCCTGTCGGGCCTGCTCGTCGGTGGCCCATTCGACGGTGACCTCGTCCTGGTCGAATCGGCCCGCCGCCGAGACCACCACCAGCGGCGCGGCATCGCCGCCGACACTGTCCCGCGCGGGCAGCCGGTACCACGCCGAGCGCAGCCGGGCGGGCCGCTGGACTCCGGAGCGCCAGCTGCCGAGCACCGGGGTGGTCGCCGGGTCGATTCCATAGGGGAGCTTCGCCCGTGACCCGTTGACCCCGGCGGTGCCCGGCAGGGCGGTCGAGTAGCCGTCCGTCCCGCTTTCGGCGCTCTCAGTACCGTCGTCGTCGACGAAGTTGCCGCTCGGCGGCGGTTCCTTGACCGGCTCGGCCGCAATCTTGTCGGGAATCCCGTTGGGGGAGAAGCCTTCTGCGACCCCCGCCCCCAAAGCGCCGCCGACAGGAAGCCCCGCCGGCTGCAGCATCCCGACGTTGGGGTCGGGCTCGACCAGCACGTCGTCGGCGAGCCCGCAGTTCCGGCCGGTGAGTGCCTGCAGGTTGGACCGGCCGACCGACCAGGCGGGGTACTGGGCGATCATCCCCAGCGTCAGTGAGCCGACTTCGAACACCACCAGCAGCCAGGAGAACACCGCCAGCGGCGAGCCGGTGAACCGGGTCCACCGCCGCGCCGCCGGGCGCCCGTCGTCCCTGCCGGAGAAGTGGAACCAGGCGGCCGTCAACAGGGCGGCCACTGTCATCCCCAGAAGAATGGTGGTGAAGCCCAGCCGCCATTCCGGCATCTGATTCGACCACGGCACACCGAAGTTCGAGACGTACCACCAGCCGTTGACGCTGGCGAACGACAGCGCGGTGACGAATAGCGTCGCAGCGGCGAAAACCGCCCGGTTGCGTCGCGACCCCAGCACGTGCGGGGTCACGGCGATGGCGGCCAGCGCACCCAGCGAGCCGGCCAGCCCGGCGAAGACGCCGAAGTGGTGGGTCCACTTGGTGGGGGTGAACATCATCGCCAGGAACGAGATGATCGTGATACCGACGATGCGTCGGCTGGGACCCGCGGCGGTACCCGGGATGTGACCGCGCCGCAGCATCATCGCCACCGAAACCGCAAGGGCGACAAGCAGAGCCAGTACGGCGAAGCGGCGGGCGATCGAGCCGTCCGGGGTGGCCAGGAACAGCCGCTCGTAGCGGACGTGTTCGTCGAACCAGCTCAGGCTCGGCCCGACCGCCCGCTTGAGCGCGTTGGCCTGGGCCACCGAGGCGAAGGTCTGGTCACGGAACATCAGGATGATCGTCACCGTGGCCGCAGCCGTGATCGGGGCGAGCAGGGACAGCAGGCCGAACTGGCTCGACCGGCGGTGCAGGATGGTGCGCAACGGCCCGATGGCGACCAGCAGCGCGCCGATCGAGGCGATACCCGTCGGCCCGGAGAACAGCGTCAGCGCGCCGATGACGCAGGCGATCGCGACCGGCAGCAGCCGGCTGGTGGCCACCCCCCGCTCGACCGAACACCAGGTGGCCAGGATGCCCAGCGCGATGATGGGTTCGGGTCGTAGACCGTTGTTGAGCGGCAGCCAGAACGCCAGGAACATTCCGGCGGCCGTCCAGGCGGCCGCGCGGCTGTGCTTGACGGCCACGCCCAGCCGGGGGATCACCTCACGGCTGATCAACCACCAGCAGGCGAGCGCCATCAGCAGGGTGGGCAGGCGCATCCAGATGCTGGCCGTCGAGACGTGCGCCCACAGCGCCAGCAGGTCGTAGTACCAGCCGAACGGCGCCTCCGGGGTGCCGAACCAGCGGTAGTAGTTGGCCATGTAGCCGGCGTTCTCCGAGACCCGGGCCATGGTGAGGATGTAGCCGTCGTCGGAGGTGTTGGCACCGACGAAATGCCACCAGACCAGCACGGCGGCCACCAGGGCGTCGAGGCCGCTCAGTGACCACCACCGGGCCGGCAGCAGGCGCCGGTGCCGGATGCCGTCGGAGGTGTCGAGGATGTGCAGGGCGATCAGCGCGACGACGGTCATGAGCAGGCCGAGCAGCATCGCGGCCAACTTGAGCGGGGTGGGGCCGGTGCTGTAGCGGGTGTCGACGGTCGCCGAGAGGCTCAGGCCCGGTGGAGCCGGTCCGGACAGGTCGGTGAAGACGCCGACGACCTGCGGCCGGAAGTCGTACCCGCCGCGTTCGCCCTTCAGAGCGGTGCCTGGATCGTCGCTGTCCGCACCCTTCTTCAGGCCGACGAACTCCCCGGTCACCGAGTCGGCGTGGGCGGTGAAGGTCAGCCTCTGGCAGGCCGGGCTGAGCACCTGCGCCATCGGGGCCACCACCACCGGGGTGTTGCGGACCACGACGACCAGATCGTCGTTGGCGCGCTGGATGAGCAGCCCTCGGTCGACCGCCTTGGGGGCCTGCCTGGGAACGGTGGAGAGCAACACGGTTTTCACGTCATCGAGACCGGCCGCCGCGGTGCACGGAACCGTGATGCTCAGTTCGGTCGGCACGTAGCCGATCAGCGGGGCGGTGACCGAAGACAGGGTGCCGTTCTGAGGCCAGGTCAGTTCCGCGGTGGTCTGTTTGACGGGAAGGAAGGGTGTCAGGACCGCCAGCAGGGTTCCCAGCAGGCCGGCGACGGCGGCGACCAGTCGGGCGGTTCGGTGGTTTGCCCGGGTCTGCGTCACGGGGCTAAATGCTAGTTGGGGCGCCAGATCTCCATTGACAGCCTCATCGACTCTGCGACCAGATCGCGAATCCGCGCCGATCGGTGATCCTGACGCAGTCTCGAGCCGCTACTCGGTGCGTACCGCCAGCACGAACGGACCGATGGTCTTCACATCGAAGTGCGGTTCGGCGAAGAGCCGGGCATCCAGGTCGACGGTGTAGCGCCGCACGTTGGGCTGGTTTGGGTAGACGTCCTCGGCCAGCCGCAGGGTGTAGGTGTCGGCCGAGCCGGCCGCGCCGCCGCGGCGCATCAGGAACACCGTCGGCGCCGGCCAGGGCAGTGCGTCGAGGGCGCGCGCGAACTCGTCAGGATCGGAGATCCTGCCCCAGGACTCGATCGCCGCGGCGCGCTTGTCGAACTCGGCCAGCGGATTGGCGTAGTGCGACGTCAGTCCCTGGAAACCGAAGTAGGGGTAGTAGGACAGGAAGCTGTAGTCGGCGGTCATCACCACGGTCTCGTCGCGCGGCTTCCCGGTGGCCGTGCGGATCGCCGCGTCGATCTTGGAGTAGTACTTCTCTGCGCCGGGCGGGCGGCGGTCACCGCGCTGGCCGTCGCCGTCGGTGTCGGTGTACGCCACGGTGATGTCGGGGCGGAGCACGTTCGGGATGTCCTGGCTGAACCCGACGGCGCCGATCAACCCGACGGCCAGCGCCGCGGGGATGACCCCCTTTGGACTCCAACGCCGCGCGACGGCCCGCGCCACTTCGATGAAGGCGAACACCCCGGCGGCCGACAGCAGCACGGTCAGCGTGGGCTGCAGCCGGAAGGACAGCAACGTGGTGCGGGCCAGCGTCGCGACCATCGACAGCAGCGACCACGCGTACAGCGAGAGCACGCCGATCCCCAGTGCCGCCGCGCGAACCGAACCGCGCCCCCGCCAGGCCAGCCATCCGGTGCCGAGCAGGCACAGCGCCCCCAGCAGAGAGAACTGCAGCATCGGAAAGTTCAGCACCGCCCCGTCGTCGGGCAGGTAATGCTGGGCCGCGCCGGTGTTGCTCAGTGGATCCCGGGCGGCGCGCAGCAGGAAGGGCAGCCAGGTGATCGCCGCGATGGCCGCGGCGATCACCGCCATCACCGCCAGTCGCAGCAGTGGCCCGGCACTTCGGGCCCGCACCGCGGCCACCGCCGCCATCACCGTGACGGTGAACGCCGTGTAGGCCAGCAGCAGCGTGTAGAAGGTGGCGGTGAACCCGAGGAACAGCCCCACCCCGACGACCGCCGCGCGGCCGCCTTGCCGGCTGCCGGCGTTGAGCGCCGACCACGCCAGCACCAGCACCGGCGGTATCAGGACCGTGATGATCGCGCTGTACGGCTCAGGCGAGGCGAGGGCCAGCGTGACCGCGGCTGTGGCGGCGGTGACCGCCAGCGCGTACCCGAACCGGATCATCGCCGACCACAACACGAAAGCGACCGCGACGGCCACGGCGATCGAGGTGATCGCCCACGGCTTGTACATCTCCCAGGCCGGGGTTGCGGTGAGCGCGGCCGCCCGCCCCCCGACCCAGAACCAGCCCGGCGGGTAGAACGGCGGCATGCCCGCATATGTCATGTCGCGCAGAACCGGACTGTCGGCGAGCCGGGTCAGGTATTCGGTGCGGAACTGCTGGTCCACCGAGACCCCGAACAGGTAGAGCTTGGTCGCCCCCAGCGGCATGCCCAGCGTCACCACCACGAACAGGGACAGCAGAGCCACCGCGAAACCTTTTGGAAACCAGCCGGACCCACGGCCCCGCAGTGCCCCGACAGCGACCATTCCCAGCAGGCAGCCCACCTGACCGACCGTCGTCAGCGCATGCAACTGATTGGACGACGGGAACGCCGGCCACTCCACCCGTGCGATCGCGAACAGTGTCACCACCGCGACGGCCAGTGCGATCAGCGTGGCCGCGATCATCTGGCCCAGTGTGGCCGAGGCGGTGCGCAACGCAGGCGGTCCTAGATCGGCAGCTTGCGGAAGATGGGGCGCGGAATGTGCCGCAGCACCATCATGACGTAGCGGAAGGTCCCAGGCGCCCAGACCAGTTCCTTGCCCTTGGCGGATGCGGTGACCGCCAGGTCGGCGACGTACTCCTTGTCAACGGTCAGCGGAGCCTCTTTGACGTGGGCACTCATCCGGGTGCGGACCTGTCCCGGCCGGATCACCAGCACGTTGACCCCGAGCGGTCGTAGCGCCTCGCCGAGTCCGAGGTAGAAGCCGTCCAGTCCGGCCTTGGTCGAGCCGTAGACGAAATTCGACCGGCGCACCCGTTCACCGGCCGCTGAGCTCATCGCGATGATCCGGCCGAAGCCCTGTTCGCGCATCTTCTCCCCCAGCAGAACACCGACGGAAACCGCTGCGGTGTAGTTGATCTCGGCGATCTGGACGGCCTTGCGCTGGTTCTGCCAGAGCTCCTCGGCGTCACCGAGCAGACCGAAGGCGACGATAGCCACGTCGACGTCGCCGTCAGCGAAGCACTCGTCGATCACCGCCGGATGGCTACCGGTGTCAACAGCGTCGAAGTCGACGAGGGTCACCGATCTGGCACCCGCTCTGGTCATCTGCGCTACGGCGTCCTCGCGTCCCGGATCGTCGGGCAGGGCGGCCAGGATGATGCGCGCCGGGGAGTCGCGCAGATATCGCTCACAGATCGCCAGTCCGATCTCCGAGGTGCCGCCGAGCAGCAGGATCGTCTGGGGGTTACCCACCGCGTCGAGCACCATCTAGAGCAACTCCAAACGTCGGGCCATGTCCGAGGCGAAGACTCCGTGCGGATCAACCCTGCGGCGCAACGCGATCCACTCGTCGATACGGGGGTACATGGCGTGGAAGGTCTCCGCGCTGGTGCGCGAATCCTTGGCGGTGTACAGCCGGCCGCCGAACCGCAGCACCCGGTGGTCCAGTCCGGTGACGAACTCGCTCAGACCGGCTTTGATGGGGAAGTCCACGCACACGTTCCACCCCGGAATCGGAAAGCTCAGCGGTGCTTGGTTTCCCGGGCCGAAAAGTTTGAACACGTTGAGGAACGTGTAGTGGCCGGAGGCCTGGATGTCGACGATGATCGCCTTGAACTCCTCGACCGCTTCGGTCGGCACGACGAATTGGTACTGCAGGAAGCCCGCCGGTCCGTAGGCCCGGTTCCACTCACCGAACATGTCCAGCGGGTGGTAGAACTGCGTCAGATTCTGGACCTTGTTCCGGTAGGTGCCGGACTTGCGGTACCACAACTCCCCGATGGGGCCGAAGGTGTATTTGTTGGCCAGCCCGTTGGGGAAGACGTCCGGGAAGGTGAGCAGTTGCGGCGCATCGAATTTCAACGGGTTGCGTTGCAGTTTCTCGGGTAACTGGTCCAGTCTGGCCAGTGATCCCCGGGAGATCGCGGCGCGACCCAGTTTCGGCGGCGCGCTGATGGCGTCGAACCACGCACTGGAGTAGGTGTAGTCGGCCTCGCTGCCGTCGCGGGGGAAGGCGATGGTCTCGTCCAGACTGCGGGTGACGTCGCCGTCGGCGATGAAGTACGCCGTCTCGGTCGGCGTCATCTCGATGGTGGCGCGCAGGATGATCCCGGTCAGGCCGTTGCCCCCGACGGTGGCCCAGAACAGTTCGGCGTCCGGGCCATCGGGGGTGACCGTGCGCACCTGCCCGTCGGCGGTCAGCAGGTCCAACGATCGAACGTGGTTGCCGAAGCTGCCGGCGCTGTGGTGGTTCTTGCCGTGGATGTCGCAGCCGATCGCTCCGCCGATGGTGACCTGACGGGTTCCCGGCAGCACCGGAACCCACAGCCCGCACGGCAGCGCGGCCTTCATGAGCTGGTCCAGGCTGACCCCCGCATCGACGTCGACCATCCGGGTGGCCGCGTCGACGGAGTGGATGCGGTTCAGGGCGGTCATGTCGATGACCAGGCCGCCGCCGTTCTGGGCGTTGTCCCCGTACGAGCGACCCAGGCCGCGGGCGATGACGCCCCGGTGGCGCCCGTCCGCGGTCCGGTCGGCGGCACGCACGACGGCCTTGACGATCTCCTCGACGTCCGGGGTCGCCAGAACCTCGGCGACGCTGGGTGCGGTGCGCCCCCAGCCGGTCAGCCGCTGTCGGGTCGTCGTCGAGGACATCGTGACGAGGGTACCGTCAGGCTTTCGGTGCCGGGAAAATCCACACGCGCTGGACGACGAAGTTGATCACCGTCGCCGTGCCCTGGGCCACGACGAACGCGGCCGGCACCGCCCAGTCCCTGTAGTCGAGCACCCGCAGGCACAGATGGTTCAGCCCGACCTGCACCGCGAAGGTCAACGCGTAGAGCGCCATCACCTTGGCGAACCGCGACCGGCTGGGCGCCGCCCCGAAGGTCCAGCGCCGGTTGATCAGATACGCGGTCAGGGTCCCGGCCACGAAGCCGATCGCCTTGGCCAGGTCCACCTGAAGGCCCGCGACCTTGTAGAGCAAGAAGTAGAGTCCGAAATCGACGATCGCCGAGAAGCCGCCGGTGAGTGCGAATCGCAGCAGCTGGGTCCGCAGGCTCAGCGGTGCGGGGTGGATGATTTCGGCCATCGCCGGAAGCTTACGGCGACGCCGGCGCCTGACGGTGCAGCCCGGTCAGGCGTACGAAGTCTGGTCGGAAGCGCCTCCGGAGGCGTCGACGACGGTGAACGGCGACTCCCGCACCACCTCTGAGTCCAGGAGTGTCTGCACCCAGTACGTGCCCGCCTCGGGCAGAACCACGTTGCCGAACATGGAGAGGTTGTAGTTCGATCCGCCGTCGGAAAGGTCGATCGTCGCGGGCGCAGCGGTGGAGACGACAATCTCGGTGCGGTCCGGCGTCAGGATCCGGACTTCCGTCGTCCCCACGCCGGTCCCCTCCCAGCGGGTGACCACCACGAGCTTGATCAGCGCAATGGGAAGGCGTTCGGCGAAGAGGTTCTCGAAAACTCCCATGAACGAGAGTCTGTTGCCGACCTCGAGACGAATATCGTCACAAAGCATGGTGAAGGATGGCTGGATTCCGGCGGGGTACACAATGAGCGAATATAGACAACAGCCGACGGCCGACGACGACCTATGGCTGGAATGGCAGGCGCTTATCGCCCGTCGCACCACCCACCCCGGCTCCGACGATGCCCTGGGCCGAGCGGTCCGGCCGGCGGCTTTCGGCCAAGTCGTCCGGCTGATCGGCCGCGAGGACGCGGGCTAAGGGCCATTCGGCACTTGTATCGCCACGGCTGCGCGGACACGATGTGCCTCATGGCAAATCATCCGGTAACCGTCCTCGACGACCGCGAAGCATGGGTTTTGCTGTCCGGTGTCGCTCTGGGCCGGCTGGTCACCTCGTTCGGCGGTCAACTGGAGATCTTCCCGGTGAACTTCGCCGTACAGCGGGGCACTGTGCTGTTCCGCACCGCCGAGGGCACCAAGCTCTTCACCACGGTGATGAACGACAGGGTCGTCTTCGAGGCCGACGACCACACCGCCGAGGAGGGCTGGAGCGTGATCGTGCGCGGGACCGCCCGCGTGCTCAGCAGCGGCGAGGACATCCTCGAGGCGGACGGGGCCGGACTCATACCGTGGGTGGCCACCGAGAAGCTCCGCTACGTACGGGTCACGCCGACCGAGATCAGCGCTCGCCGGTTTCGGTTCGGCTCCGCTCCGGACCACGGCGGTGTGCCGGGCTAGCGGCTCGCTGCGCTGCGCGCCCGGCTAGACCCAGTAGGGCACTCTGGCCCGGAACTGCCGCAGCGCCAGAGCGGCGGCGCACCAGCCCACTATCGTCAGGACCACCACCACGATCCAGTGCCTCGGCTCCTGGTGGGCGCCGAGCAGTGGCGCCCGCACGATGTCGAGGTAGTGCAGCAGCGGATTGAGTTCGATGATCCGCCAGTACTTCCCGGCCCCCTGCTGGGCGAGCGTCTCGGCGTTCCAGATGATCGGGGTCATGAAGAACAGCAACTGCACCAGCGAGGACAGCAACGGGCCGATGTCGCGGTAGCGGGTCGCCAGGATGCCGAAGCAGAACGACACCCACACACAGTTGAGCATGATCAGCACCAGAGCCGGGAACACCGACAGGTCCGCCCACGACCACGGCTTGGGGTAGATGATCGCGATGATCACGAAGATCACGATGTTGTGGGCGAACAGGATCATCTGCCGCCACACCAGCCGATAGACATGCACGCTCAACGGCGTCGGAAGTTGTTTGATCAGACCCTCATTGGCAATGAAGACCTCAGCGCCCTCCAGGATGGCGGCATTGATCATGTTCCAGATGATCAGCCCCAGCGTCACATAGGGCAGGTGCTCGGAAAGCGGAAGCTTGAACAGCTTTGCGTAGAGCAGGCCCATCGCCACGGCGGTGGTTCCGGTGGCGATGGTGATCCAGAACGGACCCAGGACGCTGCGGCGGTACTTCTGCTTGATGTCCTGCCAGCCGAGGTGCAGCCACAGCTCACGCTTGCCGAACCCGTCGATCAGGTCGCCCCAGGCGCGGGTGAAGGTCTTGGACTGGCTCGCCGCCTCGATGATGGTCACGGTCGCTTGAATCTCTCTCGTCGGCCCATGCGGCGCAACCGGATCCACTCGCCCAGGCCGGCCGGGTCACGACGGGTCACCAGGAAATACCACCCGAACCGCAGCCACTCCTGGGGCAGCAGTCTGCGCATACCGGGCTGGGCCAGCACGTATCCGCGGTTGCGGTAGGTGAAGAATCTCTTGACGGGGTCGTCGGGGTACTGGGTGTGCATCCGCCCGCCCAGGATGGGCTTGAATTCGTCGCTGCCGTAGGGGTGCAGGTAAACGGTGTCGAGGCAGGTTCCGAAGGGCAGGCCGCTCCGCACCAGCCGCCGGTGCACGTCCACCTCGTCCCCGCGTACGAACAGCCGGATATCGGGAATGCCGACGGTCTCGATGGCTTCAGCCCGAAACAGCGCGCCATTGAACAGCGATGCGATACCGGGCAGCAGATCCTGACCCGGCCCCTCGGTGCGGAGTTCATCGACCCGCCGCCGCCAGACCAGGCCGCGGCGCAGCGGGAAGGCCAGCCGGTCCGGCTGGTCCAGCGCGCACACCATCGGCGAGACCTCGGCCAAGCCGTACTTGTGCGCACAGGCCAGCAGAGTTGCCAACACCTCGCCGTCCCGAGGCCTGCCGTCGTCGTCGGCAAGCCACACCCAGTCCGCGCCGAGTGCCAGCGCATGCAGCATCCCCAGCGCGAATCCCCCTGCGCCGCCGAGATTCCGGCGCGAGCCGAGGTAGGTGGCAGTCACCGGCTGATCGGCGACGATCTGACGGACCCGATCGCTGTCGTCGTTGTCGACGACGATCAGGTGATCAATCGTCCGGCTTTGACTGGTCACCACGGACAGTGACTTCTCCAGTTCATCAGGCCGTCGGTGGGTGACGACGACCGCGCACACCGTCTCGGTCACGAGTCCGTCCACTCTCCGGCGTGTTCGGCGATCACGTCGCGCACGTGGCGTGCGGCGTCCTCGCCCTCGTAGGCTCGTACCACTTCCTCGATACCGCCGGTCAGCCGGATCGCGCCATGGTCGATCCACATCGCGGTCTTGCACAGTCTGGCCAGGAATTCGTTTGAGTGGCTGGCGAATACCAGGATCCCGGAACGCTCGACCAATGCCTGAAGCCTGGTCTGCGCCTTCTTCAGGAACTCCGCGTCCACCGCGCCGATACCTTCGTCCAGCAACAGGATCTCGGGGTCGATGCTGGTGACGACGCCCATCGCCAACCGGACCCGCATCCCGGTCGAGTATGTGCGCAGCGGCATCGAGAGATAGTCGCCGAGTTCGGTGAACTCGGCGATCTCGTCCACCTTCGCGGTCATCTGCTTGCGGGTCTGGCCGAGGAACAGTCCGCGGATGATGATGTTCTCGTATCCGGTGATCTCCGGGTCCATGCCCACGCCGAGATCGAAAACCGGTGCGACACGGCCTCGCACGACGGTTCGGCCGCGGGTCGGCTCGTAGATGCCCGACAGCAGTCGCAGCAGCGTCGACTTGCCCGCGCCGTTGTGCCCGACCAGACCAACCCGGTCGCCCATCTTCAAGGTCAGCGTGATGTCCCGCAGCGCTTCGATGACCACGACGTTGTCGCCCGTTCGCCCGATCGCGCCGCCGGCACTGCCCAGGAGGGTCTTCTTCAGCGACCGGGTCTTGGCGTCGAAGATGGGGAACTCGACCCAGGCGTCGCGGGTCTGGATAAAGGGCTCTGGTGTCACCGTCACCGTCTATCTAGAGGTACTGGCCGGTTCCGTGTCCGGTGTTCCCCCCGGGCTGGGGCATCCCGGGCGGCAGCGCACCCTGACGCATCTGCTCCAACTGTGCCCGTGCAGCCATCTGCTGTGCGAACAACGCGGTCTGGATGCCGTGGAACAGGCCCTCCAGCCAGCCGACCAGTTGGGCCTGGGCGATCCGCAGTTCGGCATCGGAGGGCACCGAATCCTCCGAGAACGGCAGTGCCAGCCGCTGCAGCTCCTCGCGCAGCTCCGGGGCCAGGCCGTCCTCGAGTTCGCGGATGCTGGTGGCGTGGATCTCCCGCAGCCGGTTGCGGCTGGCCTCGTCCAGCGGCGCCGCCTTCACCTCTTCGAGGAGCTGCTTGATCATCGTTCCGATGCGCATCACCTTGGCGGGTTGCTCGACCAGGTCGGTGATCGACCGCTGCTCGTCGCCGCCGTCGCCGTCGGCCCGCTGACCGGTGATGACCTCGATGCCGTCGTCATCGCTGTTGGCTGTCATGCGCTGCGCGTTCCCATCCCTCTAACCAGGCGGCGTGCCGCGCCACTGGTAGATGCGGGCGCCGCCGTTGTCGTAGATCTTGGCCCATGACTTGGACTTGTCCAGTGACACTAGCCCGTCGGGCATCACGAATCCCCGGACGATGGGGGTGCTGACGATCAGGTACCTGATATTGAGGGCCCGCACGGCCTCGGCGACCCGCGGATCGTGGTCGGCGTCGTCGGCGTAGGCCCATAACAGGAAGCGGTTCGGTCCGGGCCCCTGCTGAACCGGGTAGTCGTAATGCGTCCACAGCGGGTGCAGGTCGGCCACCGCGTACATCCAGGCGGTGCCGTCGACGTTTGCGTTGCCGATCAGGGTGTCGCGCGCACCTGGCAGCGCGGCCAGGTGGGCGAAGGCGTCTAGATCCTGCTGGTCGACGATCACGCGGTCGTACTTGTCGCCCATCAGGAACCGGTGGCGTGGCAGGTAGTGCCAGGCAAGTCCGGCGCAGGCGCCGGCGAGCAGCACCGCTGCCGCGACAGTCCACAGCCCCCGGTCCGGTGCGAGCCTCCCGCGGGTCAGTCGCTTCGCCCACTTCGTCGCCAGCAGAGCGGCCCAGAACAGCGCCAGGCCCGCCATCGGCGTCAACAGCAGGGTGACCACACCGGACAATCGCCGCGGATCGCTGTAGAACAGGTCGCTGTAGCCGCGCACCACCGCGCCAAGCGGTCCGTGGAACGGGGCCGACGAGTACACGATGGACACCACGAGAAGCAACCACACCGCCGCCGGCCACCAGATCCGCCGGCGGAGCAGAAGCACGAAGCCCACGGCGGCCAGCGCGATGAGGATGTACTGCACCGGGAAATCGTTGAGGTGGCGGGTGTGCTGGAAAACCGCGTCCAGCAACGCCTTCCGGCGTCCTTCGTACGTGAGGAAGGAGTGGCCGGCGATGATCTCGGCCTGCTGGAACACACCGAGGAACTGGGGCAGCAGGGCCAGCAGCGTCGGCACCGCGACACCGGCCAGTGTCGCGAAGTCAGCCATCCGGCCCCGCACCGGGTGTCGCAACGCGTCCAGCGCCCACCAGGCCGCCAGGAAGGTCACCAGCACCACACCGGCGGTGAGGTGCACGGAGAACACCGCGACCGTCGCCAGTACCGCGAGCGGGATGCGCTCGCGATGGGCCAGGCAGGAAGTGATGATCACAAAGGCCGGTACCGCGATGCCGAACCCGGCCATGTTGGGGATCGACGCCGTCTCGAATTCCACGTAGGGCACCGCGGTGAACGACGCCGCGAGCCCGGCGGCGCTCGCCGAGGCGCCGGCCATGCGCCAGCGGGTGGTGCGGCCGGCCAGCAGCTGCCAGGTCAGCAGCGCCGCGCTGAGCGGGAACAGCCACGCCGCCGCGGCCAGCGCGCTGAGGGTGTAGGCGGTGGTCGGCGCGACGCCGGTCAGCTGGGCCAGCACCGCGGCCAGCGCATGGAACGTCGTGGGGTAGTAGAGCCTCGCCTGCGTCTCGACATTGCGCAGCTCACCCATGTGCGTCGGGGATGCCTGCCCGGTGTCGAGGATCCACCGGATGGTGTTGGCGTGCCAGACCGAGTCCCAGTTGCTCGGTATCGACTGCCATTGCGGCATCCCGCGCCAGGCCGCGCAGCCGATCAGCACCGCACCGAGCACCACCCCTGCGCCCGCGGCCACCGCGGGCCAGTCCGGCCGGCGGGGCCTTACGGAACGGGCCGTCCCGCGCAGCGAAATGCGGTAGCCCAGGAAGAACAGAACCGTCACGCCCAGAACTGCGGCGGCGCTGAGGGCGTTCCACCGAATGCCCAGCGCTCCCATCGGCACGATGGCAAGTCCCACCACGCCGTAGGTCAAAGCCGGGCCGAGGGCCGCGGCGAGTGGCCAGCGCAGCCCGCCCGACCGACCGACCGCGGCGCCGGGAGCAACCAGCAGCAGGACGGCGAACAGCACGCCGACGCCGAAGTTCACTGCCCTAGTATGGGGACGCGGTCAGCGTCGCCGCCGGGCGGGTTGTGGGGATATTCCATGGCTGATCGCGGTTCTAAGGTGGGTGCGATGGCGTACGACGTCGCGCGCGTGCGCGGTCTGCACCCGGCCCTGGGCGACGGCTGGATGCGCTTCGACGCCCCCGTGGGCATGGCAGTCCCGGAGACGGTGGCCACCACCGTGTCGACCGCCTTCCGCAACGCCTCGGCCAACACCGCCAGTCCGCACCCGGCGGCGCAGCGCAGCCTGGCTCTGATCGACGCGGCCCGCCGCGCGTTGGCCGACCTGCTCAACGCGGATCCGGCCGGAGTGGTCCTCGGCGCCGACCGAGCCGTGCTGCTGGCCTCCCTGGCCGAGGCCTCGGCATCCCGCGCCGGCCGGGACGGCGCACTGGTGGTCAGCCGGCTCGACGACGAAGCCAACATCGTCCCCTGGCTGCGGATCGCCGAACGGCACGGCGCGATCGTGAACTGGGCCGAGGTCGACATAGAGACCGGTGAGTTGCCGGTGTGGCAATGGGACGACCTGCTCTCCGCCGACACGCGATTGGTCGCGATCCCGTCGGCGTCATCGACGCTGGGCACCGTCGTCGACGTCGCGGCCGTCACCAAGCGGGTGCACGACAACGGCGGTCTGGTGGTCGTCGACCATTCCGCTGCCGCTCCGTACCGTCTGCTCGACGTCGCCGACGTCGAAGCCGATGTGGTCGCCCTCAACGCGGCCGCCTGGGGCGGTCCTCCGATTGGCGCACTGGTATTCGCCAACCCGGGCCTGGTCGACACGCTCGGCTCGGTGTCGACCGACCCGGTCGCCCGGGGAGCGGCCCGTCTGGAACTCGGGCTGCACCAGTACGGCCTGCTGGCCGGGGTCGTGTCCAGCGTGGAGTACCTGGCCGGGCTGGACGAGGACGCGCAGGGAACCAGACCCGAAAGGCTGGCGCAGTCAATGCGTTCCGCCCGGACCTACCTCGACGGGTTGTTCGATTATCTGGTCTCCGCCCTGGGCTCGCTGCCGCTGGTGACGGTGCTCGGTGACCCGTCGGATCGAATCCCGGTTGCCAGCATCGTCGTGGCCGGCGTTCCGGCCGACCGGGTGGTGCGACGGCTCGCCGACAACGGTGTCCTGGCCGTCGGTCACGCCAGGGCGCGGGCGCTCGAGGCTCTCGGCGTCGACGAGATCGGCGGTGCCGTCACCATCGGGCTGGCGCACTACTCGACGATGGGTGAGGTCGACCATCTGGTGCGGACGCTGGCGTCGCTGGGCTGACCTACCGGCCGATCGTCAGCAGGATCTTGCCGGACGTCTCGCCGGCCGCCAGCACGCGGTGCGCCTCGGCGGCCTGCTCGATCGGGAACCGGGCGCCCACGACCGGCCGTACCGTCCCGTCCGCGAGCATCGGCCACACCGACGCGACCACCGCCGCGACGATCGCCGCCTTGCCCCGCGGCCCGGCGGTCGGCCGTCCGCGCAGAGCTGTGCCCATCACCGACAGCCTTTTTCCGATCAGCGTCGCGATGTTCAGTTCGGCCTTGATCCCGCCCTGCATGCCGATGATCACCAGCCTGCCGTCGAACCCCAGTGCCCCCAGATTGCGGTCCAGGTAGGCGGCCCCCATCAGATCGAGGACCACGTCGGCACCGCGGCCGTCGGTCGCCTCCCGCACCCGATCGACGAAGTCCTCGTCGCGGTAGCGGATCAGCACATCGGCACCCAGGTCGGCGCACACCCGCAGTTTGGCGGCGGAACCAGCCGTCACCGCGACCTCGGCGCCCAGTGCCTTGGCGACCTGGATGGCGTGGGTGCCGATCCCACTGGCGCCACCGTGCACCAGGACGAACTCTCCGGGGCGCAGGTGTGCGGTCAGCACCAGGTTCGACCAGACCGTGCACGCCGCCTCGGGCAGTCCGGCGGCATCCTCCAGGGTGACACTGTCCGGAAGCGGCATCACCTGTGTGGCCGGCACCGCGACGTACTCGGCGTAGCCGCCGCCTGCCAGCAAGGCGCAAACCGTCTGGCCGACAGCATGATTGGCGACACCATCGCCGATCTCCGCGATCGTTCCGGAGACCTCCAGGCCCAGAATTCCGCTGGCTCCGGGCGGGGGCGGATACTTTCCGGCGGCCTGGAGCAGGTCGGCGCGGTTGACCCCGGCCGTGTCGACCCGGATGACCACCTCGTCACTCCCGGCCGTCACGTCCGGCACCTCCCGCCACACCAGTTGTCCGGATTCGGTGACGATGGCACGCACGGGCCTCGACGCTACTCCCGCCGGCACGGAATCAGCTGACCCGATTCGGCATTCTCCACTTCCGGATCGCCTAATATGGCGCCATGGGTGGGACCATTACGGGGCGGTCTGCCAGTGCCTTGCCGGGGCTTGACGCCGCCGAGCAGCGGGCCTGGGAACACTTCCTCGATGCGACGCTGAGGATGTACGGCACCCTGAACCGGACGCTGTCCGTCGAGCACCAACTGAGCCTGCTCGACGTGCGCCTGCTGGATATCCTGCGCAACTCCGAAACCGGGGCGGCCCGGATGGGCGACCTCGCCGAGCGGCTGCTGTCGCTGCCCAGTCGCGTGACACGGCAGATCCGGCGCCTGGAAGATGCCGGCCTGGTGCTGCGCGAGGCCAGCCCCGAGGACGGCCGGGGGGTGCTCGCCAGCATCACCGAGCAGGGCAGGCAAGTTGTCGCCGCGGCGATCGTGACGTACTCCGACGAGGTGCGGCGGCAGTTCGTCCAACCATTGACCCGGCCGCAGATGTCGGCGATGGGAGAAAACTGCCGCCGGATCAGCACCGGACTGAAGAACAACGGCAGGTCCACCCGCTCCTGACGGCTACGCTGAGCGGCGGTGGCGTGGCAGAGCGGCCTAATGCACTCGCCTTGAAAGCGAGAGACGGCTAAACCCGTCCGGGGGTTCAAATCCCTCCGCCACCGCCGACCCGCGTTGGTCCTACGCCGAGAGTGCGCTCAGATCGACATTCGGGCGGGAATCAGGTGGAACTGTCGATCTGCGCGCACTTTCGATGCGACTCCTACTCCCCGGTGAAGTTCGGCGGACGCTTCTCGAACATTGCCGTGACGGCCTCCTTGAGATCCTTCGAGGGAAGGAAGGCCGCATTCCACGCCGCCACGTAGCGCAGGCTGGCCGCGACTTCGTCGATGCGCTGCTCGTCGAGCACGTACTTGATACCGCGCACCGTCAGGGGCGAGTTCGCGGCGATCTCGGCGGCGGTGGCGTGCGCGGCGGCCAGCGCCGCATCGGCGTCGGGCAGCACTTCGTTGACCAGACCGATCCTCTCCGCCCGCGCGGCGTCGATGTCCTTGCCGGTCAACGCCAGCTCGCGCAGATGCCCATCGGAGATGATGTACGGCAGCCGGGCCAGGCTGCCCACGTCGGCCACGATCGCCAGTTTCACCTCACGCACCGAGAACTTCGCGTCGGCGCTGGCGTAGCGAATATCCACCGCGCTGATCAGGTCAACGCCGCCGCCGATGCACCAGCCCTGAATCGCGGCGATGGTCGGGGTCCGGCAGTCCGCCACCGCGCTGATCGAGGCCTGCAGGCGCTTGAGTTCGGTGTGGAACTTCGCCCGCGGACGCGCCGAGGACTCGGAATCACCGTCGACCGAGGGCAGGGTGCCGCCCATCGCGAGCAGGTCCAGCCCGTAGCAGAAATTCCGCCCCGAACCGGCCAGCACGATGGCCCGCACTTCCGGGTCGGCGTCGAGGTCGGCGAACACCTCCGGCATCTCCGCCCAGAAGGCCGGTCCCATCGCGTTGCCCTTGCCGGGTCCCAGCAGGGTCACCTGGGCGATGTTGTCCTTCACTTCGACGGCGAGGGCCTCGTAGCTGCTCATGGCATCAGAGGCTACTCAGATGTACATCGCGGGGTCGATGTAGGTGGTCGGGTCGACAAGCGGCTCACGCTGTCTGTCCGAACGCGGCCGTACCACCGCGGGTATCCCGGTCGCGATCGACTCGGCCGGAATATCGTGGGTGACAACGGCATTGGCGCCGATTGCACTGTCATCGCCGATATGGACCGGGCCCAGCACCTTGGCGCCGGCGCCCACGGTGACCCGGTTGCCGAGGGTGGGATGCCGCTTGCCGTGCTCCAGTGACCGCCCGCCGAGGGTGACCCCGTGGTAGAGCATGACGTCGTCGCCGATCTCGGCGGTCTCTCCGATCACCACGCCCATGCCGTGGTCGATGAAGAACCGGCGGCCGATGGCCGCCCCGGGATGGATCTCGATGCCGGTGAGCAGCCGGGTCAGCTGGCTCAGCATCCTGGCCGCGCCGCGCAGGGCCGGCACCGCCCACATCCGGTGCGCAAGCCGGTGCGACCAGATCGCGTGCAGGCCGGAGTAGACAAGCGCGTTCTCCACGTCGCCGCGGGCGGCGGGGTCGTGCAGGCGGGCGTTGTCGAGGTCCTCGCGCAGGGTCGCCAGCAGGGCCACGGCGGTCAGTCCCGGATGTCGTCGAACATGACGGTGGAGATGTAGCGCTCGCCGTAGTCGCACACGACCGCGACGATCAGTTTGCCGGCGTTCTCCGGGCGCCTGGCCAGTTCCAGAGCGGCCCAGACGATCGCGCCGGAAGAGATGCCGCCCAGAATGCCCTCCTCGGTGCCCAGTTCGCGGGCCACCCGCACGGCGTCGTCGAGCTCGACGTCGATGATCTCGTCATAGCCGTCGCGGTCGAGAATCTCGGGAACGAAATTCGCGCCGATGCCCTGGATCTTGTGCGGGCCGGCACTGCCCTCGGTCAGCAGCGGGGAGTCCTTGGGCTCCACCCCGACGATCTGCACCGAGGGCTTGCGGGACTTCAGGACCCGGCTGACGCCGGTGACCGTGCCGCCGGTGCCGATGCCCGCGACGAAGATGTCGACCGCGCCGTCGGTGTCCGCCCAGACCTCTTCGGCGGTGGTCTGCTCGTGGATAGCCGGATTTGCCGGGTTGCCGAACTGGTTGGCCGCGATCGCGTTGGGGGTCTCGGCGATGATCTGCTTCGCCCGCGCAACCGCACCGGCCATGCCCTCCGACCCCGGGGTCAGCACGATGTCGGCGCCGTACGCGCGCAGCATGACCCGCCGTTCGGTGGACATGGTCTCCGGCATGGTCAGGATCACCCGATAACCGCGGGCGGCGCCGACCATCGCCAGGGCGATGCCGGTGTTGCCGCTGGTGGCTTCGACGATGGTCCCGCCGGGCCGCAGTTCGCCGGAACGCTCTGCGGCGTCGATGATCGCCACACCGATCCGGTCCTTGACGCTGTTGGCCGGGTTGTAGAACTCGAGTTTGGCCACCACCTGGGCGCCGAGACCCTCGGTCAGCCGGTTGAGCCGGACCAGCGGAGTGCGGCCGACCAGCTCGCTGACGTTGCCGTAGATCCTGCCCAAGGCTGAATCCCTCCTGTCGATCCTGGGCTCCACGCTAGTCGCAGCCGCGTCCTGGCCGGTCAGCGGTGTATGAACCGGCGGGCGAAGTCGAGGAAGGCGTCATTTTCGGCGGGTGCCCCGATGCTCACCCGCGCCCCCTCGCCCGCGTACGGCCGGACCAGCACCCCGGCCTCGGCGGCCGCGGCGGCGAACTGCGCTGTGCGCTCCATCAGTGGCAGCCAGACGAAGTTGGCCTGCGACGCCGGGACGGTGTAGCCCAGATCGGCCAGTTCGGCACTGACCCGGCGTCTTTCGTCGACCACCGCGTCGGTGCGCGCCAGCAGTTCCTCGGCTGCCTGCAGCGAGGCGATCGCCGCGGCCTGGGAGATGCTGCTGGCGGTGAACGGCACGTACACCTTGCCCAACGCGGTGATGACCTCCGGGTCTGCCACTGCATAGCCCAACCGCAGTCCGGCCAGCCCGTAGGCCTTTGAGAATGTCCGCAGCACAACGACATTCGGATAGTCCCGCGCCAGGCCGAGGCTGTCGGGCAGCAGGCCGTCACGGATGTACTCGACGTAGGCCTCGTCGATCACGACCAGGGTCTCCGGCGGTACCGCTGCCACGAACCGGGCCAGCTCATCGGGATCGACCACCGTTGAGGTCGGGTTGTTCGGGTTGCAGACGAAGACCAGACGGGTGCGCTCGGTGATGGCGGCCAGCATCGCGTCCAGGTCGAAAGTGTGATCGCGCAGCGGGACCTGGACCGGGGTGGCCCCGGCCACCCGGACCTGAAGCGGGTACACCTCGAAGCTGCGCCAGCCGAACACCACCTCGTCGCCCACCGAACAGGTGATCTGGATCAGCTGCTGGCACAGGCTTACCGACCCGCAGCCCACGGCGATCCCCTCGGGGGTGACACCGGCTTCGGCGGACAGGTGCCGGGCCAGGTGTTCCCTGAGTTCGACGTGGCCGTTGTCGGGGTAGCGGTTGATGGTCTCGGTGGCCGCCGCGATGGCCTCGCGAACGCTGGGCAGCGGGCCGTGCACAGTCTCGTTGCTGGCCAGCTTGATGGCGCCCGGCACGGTCTTGCCGGGTTTGTAGGCGGGCAGATCGGCCAGTTCGGGGCGCAGGCGCGCGGTCACCGGATAAGTCTAGGTGGGACGCTGAACTGGCTTTGCCATCCCTCAACGGGCATGTGTACGCTCTTGCACGGTCCAGGAGGCGTGCCAGAGTGGCCGAATGGGACTCACTGCTAATGAGTTGTCCCCCTTCAAGGGGACCGGAGGTTCAAATCCTCTCGCCTCCGCCGCGGCTGATCGCATCAGTCACGAACAACTGAAAACCGGCGCCCGTAGCTCAACGGATAGAGCATCTGACTACGGATCAGAAGGTTAGGGGTTCGAATCCCTTCGGGCGCGCTTGACACTCTGTATTACTTCGGTTGATACCTGCCATTTCGTCTTCGGTTGATGCTTGACGGTGTTTCGGCTGATGCTTGACAGCTACTTCGGCTGATCCTTGACACTCCCCGGTATGAGGGGGCTCAAGGATCGTTCCCATCGCCCCGGCCGGTGTCCGAGTTCCGACCACGATCCGGGCAAGGATCCGTTGGCTCTGGCCTACACACTCCCGTTTATGAGGGAGATCAGCGTGACTAAGCAGATGTATCAGGCCGTTTTGGCGGTCGTTAGTGATGGGCTGTCGATTTGGGCGGCGGAGTCGAGGAATCAGCGACCCTCCGATACACCCTGAGTGAACAGTGCGCGATTGCCTCAGCGCCCACGGCTGGCGCTAACATTCCCTTCTATAAACCGGCACGCAGCGATTGGAGGACACTTGACCCGCGAAGCCGGCGTTCGGCTGCGCGACAACCTTCGCCGAGCTCGCGACGCCCGATCCTGAGTTCTGCATGGAATGGTGGAAGCGGGCATTCGAGACGTGGTACCCGGTCGTCTACGCCAAGCGTGACGACGCCTCCGCGGCGCTCGAAGTCGCCTGGGCGATCGATGCTCTCGAACTACGTTCCGGATCCCGCGTTCTCGATCTCGCATGCGGGGGAGGCCGGCACGCGCGCGCCCTTTATGCGAAGGGCTTCGACGTCGTCGGCTGCGATCAATCGCTGACGCTCATTCGCGAGGCGCTACGACGCGGCGGAGGTCCGACGTTCGTCGTCGCGGATCAACGGTCGCTTCCGTTTTTGCCGGCGGCCTTCGAGGCCGTCACCTGTTTCTTCACCTCGTTCGGCTACGGCGACGGCCCCGAGCACGACGTCCGCATTCTGCGGGAGACGGCGCGCGTGCTGCGACCCGGCGGACGCTTCCTTCTCGATCTCCCCGACAAGTGCTCGGTGGTCGAAGGACTCGTGGCGCACGGGGTCGAACGTCGCGATGGCGTCGTGATCGAGTCTTGGCGAAGGTGGACGGGCACACGCGTCGAGAAGGACGTGACCGTGCGCCACGAGTCCTTCGACCACCGAGCACTTGTCGGGGAGATCGAGAAGGAAACGTCCGCCGGGTCGCAGCA
>NZ_JBJTJF010000025.1:0-4615 GCF_046095365.1 Mycobacterium sp. | reverse complement strand
TCAACCAGTGGTACAACGACCCACGGGCGTTCGCGATCATGTCCGACTGCCGCAACACCGCCATCGGGGTTTGGTCGGAGAACAGCCTGGACCGATCGGTGGTGGTGGCCGTCTACGGCCAGCCGGCCTGACGCGCCCGGCGACGGATCTTCTCGTCGAATTCCCGTCAAACCGCCGCACGCGCACGCAGACGACACCGTCAACACCACGGGCTCGGTACCAGAGAGACAATGGTCGGCATGATTCGCAGTCGAGTCCCCGCACTGTTGGCGATGCTCTGTCTATTCGTCGCAGTGGCAGCCGCCTGCGCCGGCCGGTCGGGTGACCCGCAGGACCCGCTGCCGTCCTGGAAGGCCGGCGACGCCCGTGCGGCGATCACCGCGTTCGTCGAGCGGGCCACCAGGCAGGGTTCACCGGACTTCGTTCCGGTTCCGGAGCGCATCGCCGTCTTCGACAACGACGGCACGCTGTGGCCGGAGAACCCGGTCCCCTTCCAGTTGGCTTTCGCCGTCGACGAGATCAACCGCATGGTCGCCGAGCAGCCGACCCTCAAGGAGGACCCGATGGTGCAGGCCCTGCTGGCCGGGGACACCGCCACGTTGCTGGCCGGCCCGCACCATGACGGCCTGCTGCGCATCGTCGCGCTGACCCATTCAGGCATGACCACCGACGAGTTCGCCGACCGGGTCGGCGCCTGGATCGGAGCGGCGAAACACCCGAGGTTCGGCAGAGCCTACGACCAACTGACCTACCAGCCCATGCAGGAACTGCTGGGCTACCTTCGCGCCAACGGATTCAAGACCTTCATCGTCTCCGGCGGCGGAGCGGACTTCATGCGCGCCTGGAGCGAACGCGTCTACGGCATACCGCCCGAGCAGGTAGTCGGCTCCACCGCCCGGGTGACCTATGAGTTGCGCGATACCGGACCGGTTCTGGTCAAAACCCTCGATTACCTCTTCGTCGACGACAAGGCGGGCAAACCCGCCGGCATCCACGAGTTCATCGGCCGGCGGCCCATCATCGCCTTCGGCAACAGC
Source organism: Mycobacterium sp. (assembly GCF_046095365.1). Classification (GTDB taxonomy): domain Bacteria; phylum Actinomycetota; class Actinomycetes; order Mycobacteriales; family Mycobacteriaceae; genus Mycobacterium. The sequence goes on along the minus strand of NZ_JBJTJF010000025.1, from coordinate 3,578 downwards.
GACGGCGACAAGCAGATGCTGGAGTACACCACGATTGACAATCCGCGGCCCAGCCTCGGCGTGCTCATCCACCACACCGACGGCGACCGCGAATACCGCTACGACGAGAACCCCACCAGCAGTGGCAGTCTGGTGGCCGCACTCCGGGATGCACCGCAGCGGGGATGGACCGTGGTCAGCATGAAAGACGACTGGAAGGACATCTTCGCCGCGGCGTGAGTGGCGACAAAACGCGCATAAGGGACACCGATTGCCGACCTCGACCCCCGGGGGCAGCCTCCCCGGTGGTCGGCATCAGCGCTTGCCGAGGGCGTCCCACGCGGCCGTGAACGCCGTGCGCAGGGTGGTTCGGATGAACTCGAGTTCCCGCTCGCCGCTGACCAGGGTCGGCGACAGCACCACCACGGGGTCTGCGCGGTCATCGGAACGGCAGATCAGGCCCGAACGGTAGAGCATGGGCGAGAGGAATCCCCGGAGCAACCACTCGCTCTCCTCGGTGGAGAACGTCTCGCGAGTGTCCTTGTCGCGCACGAGTTCGGCCACCCGGAAGTAGCCGCAGCCGCGTACGTCGCCGACGATCGGAAGGGTGGCGAGTTCGGCCATGACGTCGTCGAACAGCGCCTCGTGGCGCAGCACGTTCCCGCAGATGTCCTCGTTCTCAAGGATCGCGATATTCGCGAGCGCGACGGCGCAGCTCACAGGGTGCCCCCCGAAGGTGAGGCCGTGCATATACATGTGGCCCTCGTCCTCGACGAAGGGCGCGGCGACCCGGTCGCTGACGATCACGCCGCCGAGCGGTGCGTACCCGCTGGTGACCCCCTTGGCAAAGGTGATCATGTCGGGCTGGTAGCCGAAGCGGTCGCAGCCGAACATGTGGCCAAGCCGGCCGAACGCGCAGATCACCTCGTCGGACACCAGTAGCACGCCATGGCGGTCGCAGATTTCGCGCACACGACGCCAGTAGCCCTCGGGGGGCGTGAGCGTGCCACCGGTGTTCTGCACCGGCTCCATGATCACAATCGCCACGGTCTCGGGACCCTCGGCAATGATCAGGCGCTCGATGTCGTCCGCGCAGTCGAGGTTGCAGGTCTCGGCATGCGCACACGAGGTGCACCGATAGCGGTTCGTGTTGCGCACCTTCAGCGCGGTCGGCAGCAACGGTTCGAACGGTTCGCGCAGGGCCGGGATACCGGTGATCGAGAGCGCCCCGAACGAGGTTCCGTGGTAGGCGAAGTCGCGGCTGATCACTTTCCGCCGCGTCGGCTGGCCGAGCGCGGCGAAGTACTGCATCGCCAACTTCCAGGCGGACTCGACCGCTTCACCTCCGCCCGAAGTGAAGAAGACCCTGTTCAGGTCTCCCGGGGCGAGGCCGGCAAGACGGGAAGCGAGGCGCACGGCCGGTTCGGTGGCGAAGTTCCACAGCGGGAAGTAGGACAGCTTGCGCGACTGTGCCGCGGCCGCCTCGGCGAGTTCTTCGCGGCCGTGGCCGATGTTGACCGTGAAGAGGCCGCTCAGGGCATCGAGGTAACGGTTCCCCTTGTCGTCGAACACGTACGCACCCTCGCCGCGCACGATCATCGGAAGTCCGTCACGCTGAACGTTGGACATCTTGGTGAAGTGACCCCACATGTGGCGGCGCGCCTGTTGGTCGAGGGTGCTGTCCACGGCGCCATTATCCCTGCACCCGCCGGGGTCGCGCGCGACCATCCCGCTTGTCTGTGCTCTCGGAACCGTCACACTTCGAAGGTGGGAGTCCCGAGGCACCTGTCAACGGTGTCCCGGGACATCACATTGGTCGGGCTGACAGGATTTGAACCTGCGACCACTTGACCCCCAGGAAATGGGGCTAGCACGTTGCGCCTGTTCACGCGCTGAATGCACGTAAGCCGCCACCCGAATATCGGGCATGAACCTGCAGGTCGTTCAGGAGCGCGCAGAACGTGTGGTCCCAAATCGGTCCCAAGACTCGGCAGGCCCGCGACCCTCATCAAAGCCTCATTGGCCTAGCAGATCCTCAATCCGAATCACCTGGCGGTCCAACGCATACGCAACTCCGGCTCCGTCCCGCCAACGACTGCTCAGCTCCTCGTTCGGAAGCTCGTCCATCGTTGCGGCCGTGGCAATGCTGAGTAGCTCGGAGTGGTGACTGACTTTCGCAACCGCAATCACGCTGTCGGACAGCTGGAAAACAATCGCGACGTCAGTGACGTACCGCCACGACGCGTGCTCGCCACGAGTCTCGACCACCGTCTCACGCACGACCAGTACGTCGGTTACTTCCTGACCAGACTGGAACGAATAGAGCCGGCCGGACCTTTTCGCTGCCTCGAAATCGTCAGCTCCACCGTCGATCTTCAAGAGCGAGTAAGTGTCATCTTCGCCTTCGAAGTCGAAATAATCCGTCCAGCCCGAGACAGTGATCGCCGGACCCGCGGTGCAGAAGAACATGGAGAGGTCGGTGAGCCAGTCCGTCATGCCCGAGCTCCCGAAGCAGTGCCAGACGTGGCCTCGTAGGGCGGCGAGCTTCATCGCGGATTCTTTGTCGATGACCTGCGCGGCTCCGCCAGTCACTTCTAAACCTTATACACCGTCGAACGACATACTATATCGTTACTGATATAGTTGAGAAGTGCCTGGCGAGAAGAAAGTCGTCTGGATCGGCACCGCGCTCGACGACCTTCGGGACTTCCCGAAGGACGCCCGCCACGATGCCGGCTTCCAACTCGAACAGGTGCAACTCGGTCTGGAGCCAGATGACTGGAAGCCAATGCCCACCGTCGGCGCGGGCTGTCGGGAAATCAGGATCCGGACCGCCGATGGAGCGTTTCGGGTGTTCTACGTGACGAAGTTTGGTGACTCGGTATTCGTCTTGCACTGTTTCACCAAGAAGTCGCAGAAGACTGCCCAGAGCGACATAACCATTGGCGCTCAGAGGTATTCGGAAGCCAAGAAGCGATATGAACGGGAAAGTAGGACACCGGGATGAGCGTGTGGGATGACCTCGCCGACGACGCCGCTGAAGCCGAGAACCTCAAACTCCGGGCTGCACTGATTCGCGCTATCCGTTCCCGGGTCGATGAGATCGGATGGTCACAGACTGCGGCCGCCCAGAACCTGGGCATCACCCAGCCTCGCCTGTCCGATCTCTACCGAGGCAAGATTTCGAAGTTCTCGCTCGACGCTCTGGTGGAGATCGCTTCGAAACTCGGTATCCACGTTCGTGTTGAAGTCGAGCCGCATTTCGCGCTTCCCAACGGCACCTGAGCAGGCCCCGAGCAGGACCCAGTCACCTTGTATTGCCTTGAACACCTTGACCCGCGGTCAAGGTGGCCCTGGATTCAGAGTGAGTGACGCCGAATGCACAGTCGCATTTAACGTGCATTGCCAGACACAACGTGCGCCGAATGCCGCCAGAGCCCCTGTCCCAGACCGTCCTAGCGACCCGTGGGACCCGGATTGGTCCCAATACCGACCTGGACGACCGAATCGGCGGCAAACAGATAAAGCAAAACCGCTGATCAGAGCCGGTTTTTTGGTCGGGCTGACAGGATTTGAACCTGCGACCACTTGACCCCCAG
>NZ_JBJTJF010000024.1:0-3493 GCF_046095365.1 Mycobacterium sp. | reverse complement strand
GCCCCCAGGGTCAGGCGGCGCGACTCGGCGTCCAGGTCGATGCGCGCGCCGTCGGGCCACCGTCGCGCGAGGGCCTCGGCGACCTCGGCCATGTGCCCGCCGAACCGCTGGACGTGCTGCTTGGTGAAGACCGGTTGCAGGGCCCGCCGCCGGGGCTGCCAGTTGCGGTAGCGCATGTCGAACAGGTTGGGCCCCAACAGATGGCGCATCTCGTCGTGGATGCTGGTGCGCTCCATCTCCTCGGGGCTGCGGCTGAGGATGTCGCGGGCCGCGCGCGGCGATGTCGCGACGACGACCGCCGGCACCAGCCACCGGGGGCCGAGCCGAAGCCGGGTCACCGGCCCGCCGGCGTCGCGCAACACCTGCGGCCCGGAATTGAACGTCCGGATCACGGCCAGTTGCCGGCGCAGCGGCAGCGGGTTGCGCGGCGGCGCGGGGTTGGCGCCGAGGGTCCCCGCGCTGCGCTCCATCGCCCTCCCGTCGGCGTTCTTGGTCACCAGTCAAGAATGTTCTTGATGGAAAGTCAAGAAGGGATCTAGCCTCTAGGGGTGCCGCCGAACCGACGCAACATCCCGCGTGAGGACCGCCTCGAGGCGGTCGTCGCCGCGGCGCGGCAGCGCTTCCAAACCCACGGTTACAAGGGCACCAGCGTCGCCGACATCGCCGGGGACGTCGGCGTCAACGCCGGCTCCGTGCACTGGTACTTCCCCACCAAGGACGATCTTTTCGCCGCCGTGCTGGCGCGGGTGGCCGGGGAGTCCCGGGAGTCGGCGACCGCCGCGCTGGCCGCCGGCGCCGGTCCGATGCAGGCCCTGGCCGGTGTTCTGGCCGCCGCCGAGCGGTACCGCGGCATGCACATCGACGCCCACGACCGGGTCGGCGAGAGCGACGCCGTCGCCCGGGTGCACGAGGAGTTCCACGCCTGGCTCGACGACCTGCTGCTCGCCGTGGTGCGGCCCCGCCTGGGCAGGGCCGCCGACATCGACCTCGTCGCCGACGCCGCGCACATCATGTTCGAGGGACTGCTGGGCAGCACCATTCCCCGAGACCGGCCGTTCGAGGAGATCGTGCAGTTCCTCGTCGAGATGCTCGTGGCGGCCGCCCCGGTGGCGGCGCGGCGCAAGGGGTCAGGGAGCGGCGACGTTGCGCGAGATGACCCGGCGGTAGAGATCGCTGCCGGGCAGGCCGCCGCACTCCCGCAGGATCCACCACACGCCGCAAAGGTTTGAGGACAGGATCGGCGCCCGCACCCCGTAGCCGGTGCGGTAGATGCCGGCGATGCTGACCAGACCGGTGCCCGAGAGCAGCACGGCCGCCACGGGTTCCGGTGTCAGCTCCCGCAGATGGCCGGCCACCTCATCCGACGTCGTCTCGTAGGCGCTGAACTGTTCGCCTTCGCCGAGCAGATGCTCGACCGCCACGACGTTGATGCCCGCACCCGCCCAGTACGCCTCGGTCTCGTCGGTCAGCCAGTCCGGGTACGGCGACATCAGGTGGATGCGGTCGATTCCCATCGACTCCAGGCAGTCGTAGATGGCCAGGCTCGCGGTGCGAACCGGCGCGCCGAACCGGGCGGACAGTTCGGCGCACAGGTCCCGGTCGCCGTCGATGCCGAACTGGTAGTTCGGGCCGGTCATCGCCACCAGTGCGCACTCGACGTCCAGTCCGAGGAGACCGTCGAGCGCCTCGGCGTAGGCGGGCGCGTAGAGCCGGTTGCGTTCCTCGAGGGTGAGCCCGACGTATCGCGGCAGACGGGAGGTGTAGAGAAGGATGTCGTCGCCGACGAGCGCGTCGAACTCGGGCTCGACGGTCGGATTCGAGGGCGGCACCACCACCCCGACGCGCAGGCAGTGGTCGGCCAGCCAGGCCAGCTCCGGATATTCGTCGTCGTCGTCAATCCCGGAGTTCATCGCCCTCCTTCAGGACCGCGCACCGGGGCTAAACTCTGCCCACCAGCAGGCAACCTACAACGTCGAGGAGCGGTCCGAGGTGACTCCGCACGCGGTCGTCGCCGGCGCAGGCCCGGTCGGAGCTCTCTGCGCGCTGTTGCTCGCCGCCCGGGGTGTGGCGGTGACGCTGGTGGACAAGGGCGGCGCGTGGACGACGCGATCGCATGCCTCGACCTTCCACCCCGCGACGCTGGATCTGCTCAGCGGCATCGGGATCGACCTGGCCGCCGACCCCGATGCGGTCCGGGTGAGCGCCGTGCAGTGGCGCGACAGCCGGGGGAAGGTGACGGCCGAGATCGACTACCGCCTCCTCGAGGGGCTGACCGCCCATCCCTTCCGGATTCATCTCGATCAGCAAGCCCTGCTGGACCGGTGTGCCGCGCTGATCGCCGCGCAGCCGCTGATCACCCTCGAGTTCGGTGCGACCGTGGTGGGCCTCGACGCGCGTCGGCCCGCCGTGACGGTCACGGTCACCGACGGGTCGCGCCGCGACCTCGCCGCGGACATCGTCATCGGGTGTGACGGTGCGAACTCGGCCGTGCGGGCCATCTCCGGCATCGGCTTCCCCGCGGCCGACGATCCGACCGGCGCCGTCCGGGCGTTCGTCTCAACCGATCTCGCCGTCCTGACTGATGCGGCGGATTCAGGCCCGGCGCTGTCGGGACTGTGCTACTTCCGCGGTGCAGACGACGGCGTCAGCGTGCTGCGGATGAGTACCCACACCCGGCTGATCGTGCGGACGGCCGCTGAGAGCGACGACGTCGCGCGGTTGCGTGAGGCGCTGGGCCACGCCACCCCCTTCGCTCTGGAGGATCTCGACGTCGACCGGATCGACAGTTACCGGCTTCGGCGCGGGGTGGCGGACACCTATCTGTCCGACACCGGACCGGTGCTGATCCTCGGCGACGCGGCGCACGTCACCTCGACTGCGGGCGGGCTGAACATGAATGCCGGCATCCACGACGCGTTCGCCGTGATGCCGGTCGTGGCAGACTGGCTGCACGGCCGGGCAGAGAGGCATTCCGTTGCGAGGATCGCGGGCGTGAGGCGCCGCCACCTGCTCGATGATGTGATCCCGCGCAGCGAGAGACGGGTCCGCGGATTGCAGGACGCCGATCCCGGCGCGCTGCGCCGGCACCTCGACGACATCGCCATACTCGCCGCCGACCCCGCCGCGGCGCGCCAGTTCCTCATCGAGGCGTCGCTTCTGGACGCACCGCTGATCGCGACGGGTTCCCCGTGAGAATCTGGCTGCAGAAGCACGTCGTCGAAGGCCGTATGCCTGCCCTGGACCAGTGGTACCGGGCCCATATCGCCGCCGTCGTCGACCCCGGCACTGAGGTCGCCATTCATTCCCTGCCCCGGCGCACCTACGACACCGACATCCCCAACGACTACGTAGGTTTTGGTGCGCTGGCGGTGCACTTCAACCACTACTTCGCCCAGACCGCGGTCCGAGCTGAGCGTGACGGATTCGACGCCTGGGTGATCGCCGCCGGTCAGGATCCCGGCCTGGCTGCTGCGCGCACGCTGGCGACGATTCC
>NZ_JBJTJF010000023.1:0-24443 GCF_046095365.1 Mycobacterium sp. | reverse complement strand
GTCGTCGCGGCCGGAGACCTCCTCGGCCGCGGCGGCCAACTCCCGGTAGGCCTGCCGGGTCAAGGCGTTGGTGGGCTCGCGGTCCAGCACCAGCGCCCCGATTCCGGGTTGTTGCTCGCTGACGTGGACGCTGATGAACTCATTCATCTCGGTGCCTCCCCGCCCCGGCTCAGGGCGCGGCGGCGGGCCTGGTTGTAGCGGTCGGAGTCGAAGAACTCGATCTCCCAATTGTCCTTGTGCACAGTGAGTTTCGGCTGCACCCTGGAGATCTGGCGCTCCAGTGCGAGCACGTCGGCCACCGATCGGCCGGTCAGCGAATCGAGTTGGCTCCAGGTCGGCGGGAGCAACAGGGCGCGACCGTCGGCGAAGTCGGAGATGGCCGCCTCGGGACGGGCCCAGCCCGCCTGGTCGGACTCGGTGTTGAGCCCGTCGGCTCGCTGGCCCTCGGGCAGCGCGCCGACGAAGAAATAGGTGTCGTAGCGCCGGGTGCGCTCCTCCTTCGGGGTGACCCAGTTGGACCACGGCCGCAGCAGATCGGCGCGCAGCACCAGGTTCTCGGTTCGCAGGAAGTCGCCGAAGGACAGGCTGCGGTCCTCAAGGGCCGAGCGCTCGCGCCGGTAGACCGACGCGTCGGCGACGATGTTGTCGGGATCGTCGGAGGGCCCGGCGAACAGCACCCCGGACTCTTCGAAGGTCTCCCGCGCCGCCGCGCACACCAGGGCCTCGGCAAGGTCGGCTTCGATGCCGAAACGTCCGGCCCACCAGGCCGGTTCGGGTCCGTACCAGGCCCGGTTACCGACCAGGCCGGCGTCGCGGTCGCGGTCGTCCACGCCCCCGCCGGGGAACACCGTCATCCCGGCGGCGAACTCCATCGCGGCATGCCGGCGCATCAGGAACACCGAGATTCCGTCGGCCGTGTCGCGCACCAGCATCACCGTGGCCGCCGGACGGACCTCCAGCGGTTCACTCACGAGCGCCTCCGGTGGGCCGCGCGGCTGCGCGCGCGGCGGGCGAAGTAGCGGCCCTCGATGGTGTCCACGGCGATCGACTGCCCGAAGGCCGCCGAGAGGTTCTCCGCCGTCATCACATCCTGCAGCAGGCCCGCCGCCACGACCCGGCCCTCGGAGAGGATCAGGCAGTGACTGAACCCGGGCGGAATCTCCTCGACGTGGTGGGTCACCAGCACCAGCGCCGGCGAGTCGGGGTCGGCCGCCAGATCGGCCAGCCGGGCCACCAGCTCCTCCCGCCCACCGAGGTCCAGGCCGGCGGCCGGCTCGTCGAGCAACAGCAGTTCCGGGTCGGTCATCAGCGCCCGGGCGATCAGCACCCGCTTGCGTTCGCCTTCCGAGAGGGTGCCGTAGGTTCGGTCGGCCAGATGCTCGGCGCCCACACTCTCCAGGGTGTCCACCGCGCGCACGTAGTCCACCTCGTCGTACTGCTCACGCCATCGGCCAAGCACCGCGTAGCCCGCGGAGACGACCACGTCTCGAACCACTTCGCCGTCGGGAATCCGCTGCGCCAGCACGGCACTGCTCAACCCCACCCGCTGGCGCAACTCCGCCATGTCCACCCGGCCGAGCCTCTCCCCCAGGACGGTGGCGGTGCCGCCGGACGGATACTCCATGGCCGCCGCGATCCGCAGCAGCGAGGTCTTGCCCGCGCCGTTGGGCCCGATCACCACCCACCGCTCGTCCAGCTCGACCTGCCAGTCCACCGGACCGACCAGCAGCCGGCCGCCGCGGCGCAGCCGGACTCCGCGGAAGTCGATCATGAGGTCCCCCTCGGCGGATTCGACGTCCACCGGCAGCTCGGCCATCCGACTATCGTGCCGCATCCCTACTCCGGCGGAATCTCGACCCGGCTCACCAGACCGTCCAGGGCATCCGCGGCCTCGATCTCCGCCCGGGTGACACCGAGAATGAACAACACGGTGTCCAGATAGGGATGATTCAGGGAGGCGTCGGCGACCTCGCGCAACGCGGGTTTGGCGTTGAACGCCACGCCCAGCCCGGCGGCGGTGAGCATGTCGATGTCGTTGGCGCCGTCACCGACCGCCACCGTCTGCTCCATAGGCACCCCGGCCTGGGTGGCGAAGTCCCTGAGCGCCTTGGCTTTTCCGGCCCGGTCGATGATCGGGCCCACCACCTGACCGGTCAGACGTCCGTCGACGACCTCCAGTTCGTTGGCGGCGACGAAGTCCAGCATGAGTTCGTGCGCCAGCGGTTCGATCACCTGACGGAACCCGCCCGACACAACCCCGCAGTGAAAACCCAGTCGGCGCAACGTCCGGATGGTGGTCCGCGCGCCGGGCGTCAGCTCAACCTGGTCGGCGACCTCCTCGACCACCTCGGCCGGCAGCCCGGCCAGGGTGGCCACCCGCTGGTGCAGGGACTGCGCGAAGTCGATCTCCCCGCGCATGGCCGCGTCGGTGATGGCCGCGACCGCCTGTCCGGCACCGGCCCGCTCGGCGAGCATCTCGATGACCTCGCCCTGAATCAGGGTGGAGTCCACGTCGAAGACGATCAGCCGCTTGTTGCGCCGCTCCAGGGTGTAGCGCTCGACGGCGACGTCGACACCCTGGGCCGCGCCGACGCGGGCCAGGGCGGCCTGCAACTGGTCGTCCAGGCCGGGCGGCACGGAAACCCGCAACTCCAAGCCGGTCACCGGGTAGTCCGACACGCCGCGGATGAAGTCGATGTTGACCCCGAGCGCGGCGGCCGCACGTGCCACCGCGCCGAACGCCGCGGCGGTGATCGGCCTGCCCAGCACGATGATGGTGTGGGTGGACGGATCGGGGATGACGTCGGCTCCGTCGCTGGGCTCGACGCTGACGTCGAGCCCCATCGCCTCGACGGCCTCGGTGACCTCACGGCGCAGGCAGTCACCCGCGGCCGCACCGGCGGACACCAGCACGCCGAGGGTCAGTCGGTCCCGGACCACGACCTGTTCGACGTTGAGAAGCTCGACATCGTGCGCGGCGAGCACGTGGAACAGGGCGGAGGTGACCCCCGGACGGTCGACCCCGGTCACGGTGATCAGCACCGGCACCTTGTCAGCGGTCAGGTCGGCATTGCCGGGGCCGCCCGGTGCGGTCATGTCGGCACAGCCAGGGGCCGCCCGGAATTAGGTGTCGCCGTCGCTGTCGGTCCGGCCGGGCCGCCGGTCGAACAGCGGGCGCTTGGCCGGCTCGAACTCAGCCTTCTGGGTGGCGTCGAACCCGAGCGCGGCCGCCACGGGCCGTTTGCCGAAGTGCCGGCCGCCGTGAGCTTCGGCCCGCATCCGATCGACCATGTGCGGATAGTGCAGCTCGAAGGCCGGACGCTCCGAACGGATGTTGGGCAGCGAGGTGAAGTTGTGCCGCGGCGGCGGGCAGGAGGTCGCCCACTCCAGCGAGTTGCCGTGGCCCCAGGGGTCGTCGACAGTGACCACCTCGCCGTAGCGCCAGCTTTTGAACACGTTGAAGAAGAACGGCAGCAGCGAGACACCGAGGATGGCCGCGCCGATCGAGGAGACGATGTTCAGCGTGGTGAAGCCGTCGGTGGGCAGGTAGTCGGCGTACCGGCGGGGCATGCCCTCGTCACCGAGCCAGTGCTGCACCAGGAACGTCAGGTTGAAGCCGATCATGGTCAGCCAGAAGTGCACCTTGGCCAGGCGCTCGTCGAGGATCCGGCCGGTCATCTTCGGGAACCAGAAGTAGATGCCCGCGTAGGTGGCGAACACGATCACGCCGAACAGCACGTAGTGGAAGTGGGCGATCACGAAGTAGCTGTCGCTGACGTGGAAGTCCAGCGGCGGGCTGGCCAGCAGCACACCGGAGAGGCCGCCGCACAGGAACACCACCAGGAACCCGTAGGAGAACAGCATCGGTGACTCGAACGTCAATCGGCCCTTCCACATCGTGCCGATCCAGTTGAAGAATTTGATGCCGGTGGGCACTGCGATCAGGAACGTCATGAACGAGAAGAACGGCAGCAGCACCGCTCCGGTGACGTACATGTGGTGCGCCCACACCGCCACCGACAGGGCGGCGATCGCGATGGTGGCGTAGACCAGCGTCGAGTAGCCGAACACCGGCTTGCGGGAGAACACCGGGAAGATCTCGCTGACGATGCCGAAGAACGGCAGCGCGAGGATGTAGACCTCGGGATGGCCGAAGTACCAGAACAGGTGCTGCCAGAGCAGGACGCCGCCGTTGGCCGGGTCGTAGATGTGCGCGCCGAGCCGGCGGTCGGCGGCCCGGCCGAACGGGGCCGCGGGCAGCAGCGGGACGACCATCAGCACCAGGGGCGCGGTGCCGACGCTGTGCCCGGGGACGAGCGGCATCCGGCACCTGTTCGTGCCCGGGCAGCGCATGCAGACGACGGTGGTGATCCTGTTGACCCCGCCCAGGATGGTGCCCAGGCCGCCGACCGCGATGCCCAGGATCCACAGGTCACCTCCGGCGCCGGGGGTGTGCACCGCGTCGGACAGCGGGGTGTAGACCGTCCAGCCGAAGTCGGCGGCGCCGCCGGGGGTGATGAAGCCGGCCAGCGCGATCAGCGCGCCGAAGATGAACAGCCACAACGACAGTGCGTTGAGCCTCGGGAACGCGACGTCGGGGGCGCCGATCTGAAGCGGCAGCACGAGGTTGGCGAAACCGAAAACGATCGGGGTGGCGTAGAACAGCAGCATCGCCGTGCCGTGCATGGTGAAGAGCTGGTTGTACTGCTCGTTGGACAGGAACTGCAGACCGGGCACCGCCAGCTCGGCGCGGATGAACAGCGCCATCAGGCCACCCATCGCGAAGAAGGTGAAGCAGGCGACCATGTACATGATGCCGATCAGCTTGTGATCGGTGGTGGTGATGATCTTGTAGAGCAGGTTGCCCTTGGGCCCCGAGGGGGGCGGGACGGGGCGACGGGCCTCTAGTTCTCCGCGAGGGACTACGGCTGTCACAAGATCCTCCAACCATCGAAACGAGACTGTTCCGGTGTGAAACCTACGGCGAATCCTATCGCCAATCCAGCCCCCGCGAGGGTCCGGTCCTACATTCTGTCGTAATTCGCGTCGCGGCCACCCCTGACAGGCGCCGAAGGGCAGGTCAGCGGGGTTTTACCGGGGCCGGGTGTTACCGTCGCGGGGTGCAGCTGCGCGCCGTTTTCCCCGGCCTGGCCGTGGCCTCGGTCGTTTCCCTCGCGGCCGGCGGGTGCTCACAGCCCGCCGAGCCGGGCGCAACGGCTCCGGCGGGAGCCCCGGGCAGTACCGTCGCGACCAGCACCACCAAGATCGCCTCGGCCGGGGTCCTGGGCAACCAGCGCCGCCCCGACGAGTCCTGCGCGCCCGAACCGGCACGCCCGGACGGGCCGGCCGGGCCGGTGCGGCACGCCGCCGGCGAGACGACGCCGCCCCCGGACCCCCAACGCATCGTCGTACTCGCCGCAGACGAGCTCGACGGATTGTGCGCGCTGGGACTGCAGTCGCGGATCGTCGCCGCGGCGCTTCCGGACGGATCCGACACCCAGCCCTCCTACCTGGGCACCACGGTCCACGATCTGCCGGCCGCCGGAACCCGCAGCGCACCGGACCTGGCCGCGATCGCAGCGGCCAGGCCCGACCTGATCCTGGGCTCCCAGACGCTGACCCCGGACTCCTACCCCGCGCTGGCGGCGATCGCACCGACGGTGTTCACCGACGCCCCCGCGGCGCGCTGGCAGGACGACCTGAAGCTGGTGGGGGCGGCCACCGGGCGCCTGCGCGCCGCCGAGGACCTGGTCGGTGGGTTCGCCGAGCAGGCCAGGACGGCCGGCGAGGCCAACGACGCCGCCCACTTCCAGGCCTCGGTGGTCCAGCTCACCGACTCGACGCTGCGGGTGTGGGGGGCCGACAACTTCCCGGCCAGTGTGCTCGCCGCCGTCGGCGTGGACCGGCCGGCCGCGCAGCGATTCACCGACAAGCCCTACCTGGAGATCGACATCGGCCAGGCCGACCTCTCGGCGGCCGACGGCGACATCGTCTACCTGTCGTTCGCGTCGGCTGCCGCCAGGGAACGCGCGCCCGCACTGCTGGACGGACCGGCCTGGCGCGCGCTGTCGGCCAACCGGGACAACCGCGTCTTCGTGGTCAACAACGAGGTCTGGCAGACCGGGCAGGGCATCGTCGCCGCCCGCGGGATCATCGACGACCTGCGCTGGCTCAACGCGCCCATCAACTGACCGCGGGGGGCGGTGGCCGTCCGGTCGGGTAACGCGACCTGCGACTTTGGCGATGGTTCAGATGAGCGAGATTTTATATTAGAATGTGCTGAGCTTAAACTGAGCATCGGACAAGAGAGGCAGATCCCATGAACCTTCCCCGTCTTTACCTCTCGCGGCCGGCCACCGTTCTCGCCGACGGCGAACTCGACAACGAGGACGTCATCGCCCGGGTGCGGGACTCCTTCCGGGGCCCGACCGCCGAGTGGCCGATGATCGAGATGGGCATCCGCTACGTCTTCGACCGCTGCAACACCAAAGTGCGCTATCTCGAGGTGGACAAGCTGATGCCGCCGGGCGAGTTCGCCGCCGAGGCGGCGCTGTCCTGCCTCAAGCAGAACGGCGTGGCCGCGACCGACGTCGACCTGCTGGTCTACGGCGGGATCGCCCGCGAGTGGTTCGAGCCGGCGACCGCGGCCGAGGTGGCCGGCCGGATCGGCGCCAGGCCGCTGCATGCCTTCGACGTCACCTGCGCCTGCGCGGGCCTGGTCGAGGCGCTGCACACGGTCTCCGCGTACTTCGCCCTGCACCCGGAGATCCAGACCGCGCTCGTCTGCGCCGGCGAGGTCACCCGTGACCGCGTCACCTACGACATCCAGAACCTGGAGGACCTGGCGATCAACGTTGCAGGCCTCACCCTGGGGAACGCCGCCGCCGCCATGCTCGTCACCCGGGAGCGGTTGGCGCCGGGCGGGGCACGCCTGGCCGGCTTCGCGCACAAGACGCTCAGCGATAACTGGGATCTCTGCCGGGCCTCGGTGAACGGCCACTTCGAGTCGAAGTCCAAGGAACTGTTCGCGTTGGGAGTCAACGTCGTACCCGAGCTCAACCGGCTGCTCGACAATGCCGGCTGGTCGGCCGAGGACGTCGCCCACTATGCCTTCCACCAGCCCAGCGAGTCCTCGGTGGAGCGGGTCTTGGCCAAGATCGGGGCCCGCCCGCAGGCGGGTATCTTCACCCACTCGATGTATGGCAACACCGCGAGCACCTCGTGGGCGCTGGCCCTGGACCACCGCTTCAAGCAGGGCAGCGTGCACCCGGGCGACAAGATCGTCATCGCCTCCGCCGCGGCCGGCTTCACCATCGTCGCCGCCGCCGCGGAGTGGGAGAGCTAGTGAGCCACTACGCGCGGCTCTACCGGGTGATCAACAAGACCTTCGGGTTCCAGTTGCGCCCGCTGGGCACGTTCCTGGTTCTGCAGGTGCGGCAGGCGATTTCGGCTGTGACCATGGGCTTGGACAACGTGTTCTTCCCGGGTTACCGCAAGAAGCCGATCGACCGGCCCATCTTCATCATCGGCAACCCGCGCAGCGGCACCACCTTCCTGCACCGCCTGCTGCTGGGCGCCGGCGACATGGCCGCCTTCGAGTTGTGGGAGATGCTCTTCCCGGCGATCACCGCCCGCAAGTTGCTCGGCCGCATCGTCCCGCGTTTCGACCGGCTCTCGCCCGCGCGTTACCACCCCTCCGACGTCCACGACACCAGCCTCCGCGGCATCGAGACCGATGACGTCGCGTGGTTCTTCCGCACCATGGACGGACCTTTCGCCTGGGCGTATTTCCTTGCCTGGCAGGACAAGTGGGGCAGCGAGCTGTCCCGCCACGAGTTCGGGATCGACGGTGTCACCGAGCGCGAGCGGGAGCGTTTCTTCGGCTACTACGAGGCCTGCTGGCGCCGGAACCTCGCCTACAAGAACGCCGGTCGCATACTGGCGAAGACGAGCATGCTGACCTTCCGGCTCCCGGAGGTGCTCAAGCGCTACCCGGATTGCAAGCTGGTGTACATCATCCGCGACCCGGTCGAGGTGATCCCCTCCGGGATGTCGCTGATCGCAGGCGTGCTCGAAAACGGTTACGGCATGTGGGACAAGA
Organism: Mycobacterium sp.; assembly: GCF_046095365.1. Lineage (GTDB taxonomy): Bacteria > Actinomycetota > Actinomycetes > Mycobacteriales > Mycobacteriaceae > Mycobacterium. The sequence continues at coordinate 16,342 of NZ_JBJTJF010000023.1, read as the reverse complement.
CCACTCCCGAGGACCAGCAGCGCTGGATCGAGAACCTCTACGAAGCCTCCTGCGACATGCTCAACACCTTCCACGAGGCGCAGTCGGCCGGTCTGATCCCCGATCGCAACCTGTGCGTGGTCCGCTACAGCGACCTGCTGGAGAACCTCGAGCCGACCATCGATCGGATCATCGAGTTCCTGGAGATCGAGCCCACCGAGGCATTCCGGGCCGAGGTTCGCGCGCAAGCCGAGAAGCAGCGGTCCTACCAGAGCAAGCACAAGCATTCGCCGGATCGGTTCGGACTGAGCCCCGACCGGATCCGGGCCGACCTGGGGTACGTCTACGACGCCTACAGCCTCTCGGGAAAGAAAAGCTAGTGCCCGGACCCGAAGCCGCGGTTCGGCACGCGCCCCATGGCGAGACGGACTCGCCGCGCCTCTCAGCATTCTTTGGTTACGCTCAGCTTCTGCTAAGCTTCGGCACTTGTCGGATAGGAAAACCGTGAAACCTGTCAGGGGAAATACAGTGAGTTCTTCTAACTACATCGGACGTGTCGGCGGCCTGGCCCTGGCGTTGGGGGTGGGCGCGGCGGTTCTGACGAACTGCGCGACCGCGACGGCTGACACCTCTGCCCCGGGCACATCCGGCCCGTCCGCCAGTGACACCGGGCCGGCCAAGCCGGCCCGCGGTGCCGCGGCCCGCGCCGCCAGGATCGCGGCGGCAGCCGCCCCGGCGCCGGACACCGACTCGACCCGCCCGTCAGGTTCGGATTCGGCCTCGGCGGCCGCCGCGACCGACCCCGGGCCGGCCACTGCCCGCAGAGGCAAGCTGACCGCCGCCGCCAAGCGCGCCGCGGCCAAGGCCCGCAAGTCCGCGGCCGCGGTACCGGCCCCGCAGGCACCCTCGGCCGCGACCGTCGACCTCCCATCGGCACCCTCGGCCGACGCCGCCCTGACCTCCGTTCCGGCGCCCGCCGCCGCGACCGAGTCCGAGTCGGCCACCCCGGCCGGCAGCACGGCGACGCCGGAGCCACCCGCGACCGGGGCGGACCGGGAGATCACCCTGGCCGGGGTCGTCCTCCCCACGCCGACTCCCGCCGAACCCAGCGTGATGGTCCAGGCCCCCGGTATCACCCCGGGCCCCGCCGCGGGCCTGGCTGAAAACCTCAACGCCGCAGCACAGCTCGCTCTGGCGATGTCCACCGCGGCGGCGGGTGCCACCGCACCGAGTGCGAACAGTTCGGCCAAGGCGGCCGCCAAGCCGGCACTGGTGCTCGACGGCTACAACGTCGTGCCGACGGACACCGAGACCGTCTACACCTTCTACGGCCGGTGGACCAGCCTGCCGGGGTTGCCGAACTCCCTCCAGGGAGCGCAGAAGTACCAGCTCGTCGACCCGAAGACCCAGGAGAAGCTGGGCCGGTTCGACGCCCTGGTCAGCCAGGGGGACCCGACGTCGGTCGGCACCAGGTACGTGTCGATGCTCGTCACCGACAACGACGGGGTCAACGTCGGAACCGGCGCCGGGCAGACTCCGCCGGTCGGATCCCTGATCTCCACCTGGACGGTCGGGCCGTTCGCGTTGTCCTACGCGGCCATGCCCTCGCCGACCGGGGACAAGGTCACCTTCAAACTGCAGACACCGTTCGGAAGCATCAGACTGCCGATGCCGTTCGACGCCTCCAAGGGCATCGCCGACCACACCTTCGACAACCGGCCGGTCGACCTGGGCAACGGCTTCAGCATCGCCCCCTCCGATCCCGACGCCGAGGTTCTCACCGGGTCGGCCGGCGTGCTGCCGCTCTTCTCGGCCGTGCAGGGCGTGCAGAAGTTCGACCTGGTCGACTCGGACGGCAACTCGGTCGGCAGCTTCGACGGTGAGTTCACCACCACCGCCGACGTGATCGGTCTCTACACCCAGGCGATTCTGGTCACCGCCAACGACGGGATCAACGTCGGCACCGACGCCGGCCAGATCCCGCCGGTCGGCACCGTCTACAACGTCATCTACTTCGGCTCCGACGACTTCAACCTGATCTACTCGTCGAGCCCGGTGTCCTACGGCAGTGGCGACGTGACCACGACCAAGCTGCTCACCCCGTCGGGGAATGTGACCATCCCCGTGATGCTGCTCAACACCTCCAAGGAGCCCGCGATCAAGCTGTCCGGGGTCGGCGGCAAGACCTACGTCGCGACCTCCGACTTCATTCCGGCGGGCATCAACGGACTGCCGCCCAGGGACGTGCAATACCAGGGCTATCAGCAGTTCGAGGTCAAGGACTTCACCGGCACCGTGATCGGCACCATCGACGCCGACGTGACGTCGCAGTGGTCGTTCGTGGGTGTCAACAGCAAGGCCCTGCTGGTCACCAACGTCACCTCGGGCAAGGTCGGACTCGGCCCGGGCGATATTCCCCCGGTCGGTACGACGATGACCTTCACCTACTTCCCCAATGGCCTGGGCTATGCGGACGCGGTGATCCCCCAGGCCGGCTTCGACATCAACGCCTTCACGATCCAGACGATCTTCGGCGAGATCCCGCTGTTCCCGGCCTTCGTCCCGAACCCGGATCGGGCCGAGGTCGACTACTTCAACCCGTTCCTGGTCGTCTAGACGCTCGGGCCGGTGACGGCCCGCTTCCTCGCCCGCGCGGCCCATCCGGTCGCGCGGGCAGGTAGCCCCGTTGCCTAGTGTGGGGGCCATGAGCACCGTTGCCGCCTACGCCGCCACCTCGGCCACCGAGCCGCTAACCGCGACCACCATCACCCGCCGTGATGCCGGTCCGCGTGATGTGCGCTTCGACATCCACTTCGCCGGGATCTGCCACTCCGACATCCACACCGTGCGCGCGGAGTGGGGCCGGCCCCGCTATCCGGTGGTGCCGGGGCACGAGATCGCGGGCATCGTCACCGAAATCGGCTCGGACGTCACCGGTTTCAAGGTCGGCGACCGGGTCGGGGTGGGCTGCTTCGTCGACTCCTGCCGCGACTGCGACAACTGCAGGGCCGGGCTTGAGCAGTACTGCACCGGCGGCGGCATGACCGGAACCTACAACGCGGTGGGCCGCGACGGCCAGCCCACCTATGGCGGATACAGCGGCAGCATCGTCGTCGACGAGAACTACGTGCTGCACATCCCCGACGCCCTGGCGTTGGACGCCGCCGCCCCGCTGCTGTGCGCAGGGATCACCACCTACTCCCCGTTGCGGCACTGGAACGTCGGGCCGGGCAGCCGGGTCGGAGTGGTCGGACTGGGCGGGCTGGGGCATATGGCCGTCAAGCTGGGCGCGGCGATGGGCGCCGAGGTGACGGTGCTCTCCCAGTCGCTGAAGAAGATGGAGGACGGACTTCGCCTGGGGGCCAGTCACTACCACGCCACCAGCGACCGGGACACCTTCAAGAAGCTGCGCAACTCCTTCGACGTCATCCTCAACACCGTGTCGGCCGACCTGGATCTGGGCCGATTTCTGGGGATGCTGGACCTCGACGGCGTGTTCGTCGAACTCGGCCTGCCCGAAAACCCCTTGGTGGTGCCGTCTTTCGCGCTGCTGGGCATGCGGCGCAGTATCACCGGTTCGGCGATCGGCGGCATTCCGGAGACCCAGGAGATGCTCGACTACTGCGCGGAGCACGGTGTCGCACCCGAGATCGAGGTGATCGAACCGGACTACATCAACGAGGCCTACGAGCGGGTGGTGGCCAGCGACGTCCGGTACCGGTTCGTGATCGACTGCGAGTCGCTGCGCGGCGCGTGAGCCGGCGGAACGCCGGACCCCGCTGTCGGACGCCTAGGTGTCGAACGCCTCGAGGGGCCAGCCCGCCGCCGCCAGCTTGGCCGCAACCCGCCGGATGTCTTCGGGATTGCCGGGGTGGTGTGCCACTCCCTCGATGAACTGTTCGATCTCGTCGCGGTCGATCCGGTGGCCCGGCTCGGCGCGCGACTCCTCGGCGACGATCTCGCGCACCACCCGCCTCACCTCGTCCTCGCTCAGCGGGGTGTTGCGCAGCAGGGACAGCATGGGGACGCGGTCGGGCCCGGGCACCCCGTTGGGATACCCGGCACGCAACCATTCGAGAACTCGGTGGCCGAGCGAATCTGCGGACATGTCACCCAGTCTCGCCTCTGGGGCCCCGGCACGCCAGCGTTTTCACCGGGCGTTAACCCGGGACGTCTAGAAGTCCCAGTCCTCGTCCTCGGTCACCACGGCCTTGCCGATCACATAGGAACTGCCCGACCCGGAGAAGAAGTCGTGGTTCTCGTCGGCGTTGGGCGACAGTGCCGACAGGATCGCCGGGTTGACGTCGGTCTCGTCGCGCGGGAACAGCGCCTCGTAGCCGAGGTTCATCAGCGCCTTGTTGGCGTTGTAGCGCAAGAACTTCTTGACGTCCTCGGTCAGGCCCACGCTGTCGTAGAGGTCCTGGGCGTACTCGGTCTCGTTGTCGTAGAGCTCGAAGAGCAGCTCGTAGGTGTAGTCCTTGAGTTCCTGCTTGCGAGCCTCGGACTGCTCGGCCAGCGCACGCTGGAACTTGTAGCCGATGTAGTAGCCGTGCACGGCCTCGTCGCGGATGATCAGCCGGATCATGTCGGCGGTGTTGGTCAGCTTGGCCCGGCTCGACCAGTACATCGGCAGGTAGAAGCCGGAGTAGAACAGGAAACTCTCCAGCAGCGTGGAGGCCACCTTGCGCTTGAGCGGATCGTCACCGCGGTAGTAGTCCATCACGATGTGCGCCTTGCGCTGCAGGTTCGGGTTCTCCTCCGACCAGCGGAACACTTCGTCGATCTCCGTCGAGGAGCACAGCGTGGAGAAGATGTTGCTGTAACTCTTGGCGTGCACGGACTCCATGAACGCGATGTTGGTCAGCACGGCCTGCTCGTGCGGGGTCACCGCGTCGGGGATCAGGCTGACCGCGCCGACGGTGCCTTGGATGGTGTCCAGCAGTGTCAGCCCGGTGAACACCCGCATGGTGAGTTGCTTCTCGTGGTCGGTCAGGGTGTTCCACGACGGGATGTCGTTGGACACCGGCACCTTCTCGGGCAGCCAGAAGTTGCCGGTCAGCCGGTCCCAGACCTCGGCGTCCTTCTCGTCGGTGACGCGGTTCCAGTTGATCGCCGACGCCCGGTCGATCAGCTTCAGTCCATCGCTCACTGCGAACCCCACTTCACTTGCGGCCGACACCACATCGGCCGGCGTTCCGGACGACTCCCCAAACACTACCCGTGGTGTCCGACAACCAGGGTCAGCACAACCGGTTGTGTCCCGGCGTGTCGCGGCCGGACACGCCCGCTTCAGCCCACCGCGGCTTCGCGGGGGGTGGCGCCGCGCAGCGGCAGGTCGGGGTCGAGGTCGATGTTGAGCAGGTCGGCGATGCCCTGGATGGTGCCCAGCATGACCGTGGTCAGATGGGCGACGAAGGTGCCGGTCGGCATCCGGGGCGGGTTGTCCGGATCGGGTCCCAGCCACCAGTCGGTGGCCGAGGACGCCGACCCGAAGGCGGCCGTGGCCGCCAGCTCGAGACTTGCCGGCTCCAGGTGCAGGTCCTGCAGCTCGTTGTTGAACATGTCGGCGATCGCCAGGGTGATCTCGCGGCCCTCGCTGAACCCGCGGGTGGTGGACTCGGCCGGCTCCGGGAATCGGCCCTGCAGGACGAAGCGCAGCACGTTGGGGTGCTGTTCGACGAGGTTGACGTACTCCGCGACGCAGCGTCGCACCACCTCACGGGTGGGGTCGGTGGCCAGGTCGATGGTCGGGAAGATGGCCGCCACCAGCATGTCGCGCAGCCGCTTGCCGATCGCGGCGAACAGGTCGGCCTTGTCGTTGAAGTGCCGGTAGATCTTGGGTTTGGCGGTTCCGGCCTCCGCGGCGATCTCGTTGAGGCTGACCTGGGGGCCGTCGCGGTCGATCGCCCGGAAGGCGGCGTCGACGATCTCGGCGCGGACTTTCTTGCGGTGCTCGCGCCAGCGCTCGCTGCGGGCATCGACCTTCGCGGACTTCGCCCCGGCCAGCGCCACCGGAATGTTGCGCACCCACAGCACTCTACTGCCGCGGCGGGTCCGGGGACGGTCTCAAGTTCAGTCCTGATGCCCTGTCCGACTAGCATCAGAAAGCGTGACCGAGCGATTCGATCTGGTGATTGCCGGCGGCGGCCCGTCGGGGTCGGCGGCCGCCTGGCAGGCCGCCCAGATCGGCGCCAAGGTCGTCGTCCTGGACAAGGCCACCTTCCCGCGCGACAAGCCCTGCGGCGACGGCCTGACCGCCCGCGGGGTCAGCTACCTGCAGAAGATGGGCCTCGCTGACCAGGTGTCCGGCTTCCACCGGGTCAACCGGGTCACGGTGTTCACGCCGTCGCGCTGGGAACTGTCCTTTCCGCGGCGCCCCGGAATGCCCGACCACGGCGCCACCGTGAGCCGCACGGCGCTGGACACCATGCTGCTCGAACATGCCGAGAAGGCCGGCGCGGTGGTGCGGCAGGGCGCGGAGGTGGCCGGACCCATCGTCGAACGGGGCCGGGTCGTCGGCGTCACGCTCAAAAGCGGCGAACAGGTCTTCGGCGACGCGGTGATCGCCGCCGACGGCGCCTACTCGCCGATCAAGCGGGCGCTGAACCTGGACTCGGAGTACAACGGCTACACCGCGATCGCCATCCGCGCCGAGATGGACGCCAACAAGCCCGACTCGGACAGTCTCGACATCTACCTCAAGCTGCAGTTCCAGGGTGACCAGCTGCCCGGCTACGCGTGGGTGTTCCCGATGGGCGGCGGCCGGGTCAACATCGGTCTGGGCTACATCAACAGCTACCAGAACTGGCAGTCCATCAATGCCACCCAGTTCCTCGGCGAGTTCCTGGGCACCCTGCCGCGGGAGTGGGAGCTGCCCTCCATCGAGGAGCTGAAGAAGAACAAGAGCGTGCGGGCCTGGCGGCTGCCGATGGGCTTCACCGCCTGGCCGCCGTGGCGGCCCGGGGTGCTGTTCGCCGGCGACTCGCTGGGAGCGGGCCGGCCGACCTCAGGGGCGGGAATCTCCAAGGCGCTGGAGTCCGGACTGGCCGCCGGCGAGTGCGCGATAGCCGCGCTGGAGAACAGCGGACCCGACGACTTCACCAACTACGCCCAGCGCATGCAGGCGGCCTGGGGCAAGGAGTACCGGCGCGGGCGCTACTTCCACAAGGTGGCCGGCAACCCGGCGCTGGCCGGGGTGGGCGTCAAGCTGATGGACAACGCGACCTTCCGCAACACGCTACTGAAGATGGCCTACCGCAAAGCCGAAGGGCCGCTGCACAACTTCTGAGTCGCGGATTCTTACGGCCGGCGGTTTCTGACCGGCTGGCGCCACGGTGCCGCCCGGACGCCGGTCGCGGTGCTCGCCGGCGACGGCGGCAACCCGGTGCGGCCACTCGCCGACTGGCTACGGAACGCGGCGGGTCCGATGACGTGGAAGCGCGTCAGTGCGGGCCTGTACAGTTCCGGCGGTTACCTCGTGGGACTGCTCGACACCGACGCGCAGGCCGCCTGCGCGGCCGCACGCACCCACATCACCGCCGTCACCGTCGGCTCGCGTAGTCCCTCCACTCCGCCGATAGCGCGTCGGCGGCCAGAAGCCGAGGCAGCAGGTCGGGCTCGGACATCTTTGCGCGGAAGGCGAGTTCGATGGTGACGTCGTGTTCGGGGTGGTGCTCGACGGAGACCGCGTCGCCGGCTCGAACGGTTCCCGGGGACAGCACACGTAGGTAGGCGCCCGGCCTGGCGGCCTCGGTGAAGGTCTTGATCCAGCGGTTCACGTCGAGGAACGCGGCGAAGGTGCGACAAGGCGTTCGCGGCGCGGATACTTCCAGCAGAAGACCGTCGGCGCCGACGCGCCAGCGCTCTCCGATGCGGGCATTGGTCACGTCCACGCCGAGCGTGGTGAGGTTCTCACCGAATGCCCCGTGGGCCAACGACCGATCCAGGCGGGCCTCCCAGTAATCCAGATCCTCCCGGGCGTAGGCGTAGACCGCCTGGTCGTCGCCACCGTGGAGTTTCCGGTTTCCGATCGTGTCGCCGACCAGTCCGCTGCACACACCATCACGGGGCGGACCCGGCGCCCGCACCGACACAGCCTCCGTCACCGCGGCCTTGGCGATCCCGGTCCGGATGACCCTGCCGCCACTGCCGAGTGTGGCGAGGGCGCGGGCCAGGTTGACCGACAGAACCGTTGACACCCGCAGTCCTCTATGCAGTCGGCTGCATCAGAGCATGCAGGAGACGCAGCCCTCGACCTCGGTGCCCTCCAGCGCCATCTGGCGCAGCCGGATGTAGTACAGCGTCTTGATGCCTTTGCGCCAGGCGTAGATCTGCGCCTTGTTCACATCGCGGGTGTTGGCGGTGTCCTTGAAGAACAGCGTCAGGCTCAGACCCTGGTCCACGTGCTGGGTGGCCGCGGCGTAGGTGTCGATGATCTTCTCGTAGCCGATCTCATACGCGTCCTGGTAGTACTCCAGGTTGTCGTTGGTCATATACGGCGCCGGGTAGTAGACCCGGCCGATCTTGCCCTCCTTGCGGATCTCGACCTTCGCGGCGATCGGGTGGATCGACGACGTCGAGTGGTTGATGTAGGAGATCGACCCGGTCGGCGGCACCGCCTGCAGGTTCTGGTTGTAGATGCCGTTTTTGCGCACCGACTCCTTCAGGCGCTTCCAGTCGTCCTGATCAGGGATGCGAATCCCGGCGTCGGAGAAGATCTTCCGCACCTTGTCGGTTGCCGGCTCCCAGACACCCTCGGTGTACTTGTCGAAGAACTCACCACTGGCGTACTTCGACTTCTCGAATCCGGCGAAGGTCTCCCCTCGCTCGATGGCGATCTTGTTCGACGCCCGCAGCGCGTGGTAGAGCACGGTGTAGAAGTAGATGTTGGTGAAGTCGATGCCCTCGTCGGAGCCGTAGAAGATCCGCTCGCGGGCCAGGTAGCCGTGCAGGTTCATCTGCCCGAGGCCGATCGCGTGGGCTTCGCTGTTGCCCTTCTCGATCGAGGGCACCGAGGTGATGTGGGTCTGGTCGCTGACCGCGGTCAGCGCCCGGATTGCCACCTCGATGGTCTGGGCGAAGTCCGGCGAGTCCATCGCCTTGGCGATGTTGAGCGAACCGAGGTTGCACGAGATGTCCTTGCCCACCCGGGAGTAGGACAGGTCCTCGTTGAACGTCGAGGGCGTGGAGACCTGCAAGATCTCCGAGCACAGATTGGAGTGGGTGATCTTGCCGTCGATGGGGTTGGCCCGGTTCACCGTGTCCTCGAACATGATGTAGGGGTAGCCCGACTCGAACTGCAACTCGGCCAGCGTCTGGAAGAACTCGCGAGCCTTGATCTTGTGCTTGCGGATGCGGGCGTCGTCGACCATCTCGTAATACTTCTCGGTGACCGAGATGTCGGCGAACGGCACCCCGTAGACGCGCTCGACGTCATACGGCGAGAACAGGTACATGTCCTCGTTGCGCTTGGCCAGCTCGAAGGTGATGTCCGGGATCACCACGCCGAGCGACAGCGTCTTGATCCGGATCTTCTCGTCGGCGTTCTCCCGCTTGGTGTCCAGGAACCGGTAGATATCCGGGTGATGGGCGTGCAGGTAGACCGCCCCGGCACCCTGCCGGGCACCGAGCTGGTTGGCGTAGGAGAACGAGTCCTCCAGCAGCTTCATGATCGGGATGACCCCGGAGCTCTGGTTCTCGATGTTCTTGATCGGCGCGCCGTGCTCGCGGATATTGCTGAGCAGCAACGCAACTCCGCCGCCGCGCTTGGACAGCTGCAGCGCGGAGTTGATCGAACGCCCGATGGACTCCATGTTGTCCTCGATACGAACGAGGAAGCAGCTGACCGGCTCGCCGCGCTGGGCCTTGCCGGAGTTGAGGAACGTCGGGGTGGCCGGCTGGAACCGGCCGTCGATGATCTCGTCGACCAGCTGCTCCGCCAGTGCGGTGTCCCCCGCCGCCAGGGTCAGCGCGACCATGACCACGCGGTCTTCGAAGCGCTCCAGGTAGCGCTTGCCGTCGAAGGTCTTCAGTGTGTAGGAGGTGTAGTACTTGAACGCGCCCAGGAACGTCGGGAACCGGAACTTCTTGGCATACGCCCGGTCCACCAGCGTCTTGACGAAATTGCGCGAGTACTGGTCGAGAACCTCACGTTCGTAATAGTTCTCGCGGATCAGGTAGTCGAGCTTCTCGTCGTAGTTGTGGAAGAAGACGGTGTTCTGGTTGACGTGCTCGAGGAAGTACTGCCGGGCGGCGAGCACGTCCTTGTCGAACTGGATCCCGCCATCGGGCCCGTACAGGTTGAGCATCGCGTTGAGCGCGTGGTAATCCGTCTCCCCCGGCAGCGCATGCGCGGTGGCATGCGCGGAGGTCTGGGTTACCGGCTCTGCAGCAGTGACGGTCGGTGGCACGTGTCTTGATCCTTCCAGAATTGAGCCCAGAATTGAGCTAAGCCCTCGCGCACGGCGAAAACGTCGTCGGTGGTTCCCATGAGTTCGAATCGGTAGAGAAACGGCACCCCGCACTTGCGGGACACCACATTGCCCGCGTAGCAGAACTCGGCGCCGAAGTTGGTGTTGCCGGCCGCGATCACGCCGCGGATCAGCGATCGGTTGTGCTCGTCGTTCAGAAACGCGATGACCTGCTTGGGCACGTAGCCGCCCGCGTCGGGATCCGGGCCGTTGGCCCGGCCGCCGCCGTAGGTGGGCAGGATCAGGACGTAGGGCTCGTCCACCTCGATGCGGCCGTGCAGCGGGATCCGGACGGCGGGCAGGCCGAGCTTCTGGACGAATCGGTGGGTGTTCTCCGAGACGCTGGAGAAGTAGACCACCCGCACCGGGCCTGCCCCGAGCGAGCCGCCGTCCGGGTTCATCGGACTCAGGCGCTGACGGCGGAGGCGTCGGACCCGGCGGCACCGCCGGCGCCCGCGAGGGCCTTGATGCGGTCGGGCCGGAACCCCGACCAGTGCTCACCGCCGGCGACCACCACCGGGGCCTGCAGGTAGCCCAGTGCCATCACGTAGTCCCGGGCCTCCGGGACCTCGGTGATGTCCACGATCTCGTATTCCAGACCCTGCTTGTCGAGGGCCTTGTAGGTGGCGTTGCACTGGACGCAGGCCGGCTTGGTGTAGACGGTGATCGTCATGCGATGGGGCTCCTCGACAGGCGTTCTGATGGTCCCGGCGGACCCGCGATCCGCGGGCCCACCGGCTGTGCAAACACTACACCTAGTGGCTGACAAACCGCGTAGGTACTACATATTCCGAATAACAATTGTGAAATTCCCTGGTCGTGAGCCCCCGCGGGGCGGCGCGCCCGGCGTGTCGCACGTCACAACCCGCCGGCCGGATCTGTCTACCAGCGGCCACCGACAGCGGCGGCTATCCGGCTTCCGGCGGCAGGGCACGCACGCCCTCGCCGCGGGGCCGCAGGGCACGGCTGAACAACACGTTCACCGGCTTCATCACCACGGCGAACGGCCAGGGCGCCAGCCGCTTGAACGCGTACAGCGCCCGGATGTCCGGCGAGGTGTAGATCAGGAACCGGTTGCGGGCCACCCCGGCCAGGATCTTCTCTGCCGCCCGCTCCGGGGACACCGCATGCCCGGCGAACCGGCGCACCCAGCGCTGCACCTGCGGGTCGTCGCGGTCCACCCCGGCGATCTGCACCGTCTGCACCAGCGGCGTGTTGACCGCGCCGGGGACCGCCACCGACACCCCGATGCGGTGTTTGGCCAGGTCGAAGCGCAGCACCTCGGACAACCCGCGCAGCCCGTACTTGCTGGCGCTGTAGGCGGCATGCCAGGGCAGCGGGACGATCCCGGCGGCCGAGGAGACGTTGACCAGCCGCCCGCCGCGACCGGCGGCGACCATCGGCGGGACGAAGGCCTCGATGACGTGGATCGGGCCCATCAGGTTCACCTCGACCATCGACCGCCAGTGCTGGTGGGTCAGCCGGTCGACGGTTCCCCAGGCCGAGATTCCGGCGATGTTCATCACGGCGTCCATCGCGGGGTGGCGGGCGTGGACGTCGGCGGCGAAGTCGCTGACGGCGTCGAAGTCGGTGATGTCCAGCGCCCGGTGTTCGGCCACCTGCGCGCCGGCCACCTGCGCCGCCGCGACGGTGTCGGCCAGACCGTCGGCGTTGACGTCGGTGAGATACAGCTGCGCGCCGTCGCGGGCCAGCCGCAGCGCGATGGCCCGGCCGATGCCGCTGGCCGCGCCGGTGACCAGCACCCGCCTGCCGGTGAAGGTGTAGGTCATGCCCCGTCGGCCTTGCCGCCCCAGAGCGAACGCAGCCACAGCTTCTCCAGCACCGCGACCGCGCGGGGGAGATCGCGATCGGGCCCGGTGAACATGCTCTCCCCCGACAGCGTCATCGCGGTGGCGCCGACCAGGATCCGCACCAGGCCGCGGACGTCGTCGGTGACCGGGTCGGCGGTGCCGTTGCCGATCTCGGCCTCGACCACCGGCACGATCTGGTCGATGACGAGATCGTTGTACCGGTCCAGGATTTCGCGGATCTCGGCGTCGGTGCCGCGGGCGAGGTTGCACGCCGACATCACCGGGTCGTTGTGGGCATAGACCACGGCTGCGCTGCCGATCATCCGTTTGGCGAACTCGGCGGGGGTCTCGTCGTCGCCGCGGGGGGCGAAGTCCCCGGTGAGGTCCTCGAGTTCGCCGGCGACGTCGCCGAGGATGTGCGCGAGCACCGCGTACTTGGACTCGAAGTAGAAGTAGAAACCCGAACGCGCCACGCCGGCCCGGTCGCTGATGGTGCTCACGGACAGTTCGGCGAACGGCTTCTCGGTCAGCAGTTCGCGCACCGCCTGCACGATCGCGTGGCGCTGACGGTCGCCGCGGCGGCGTGGCGCCTCGGTCGGCTCAGGGTCCGCCTGGCGGGTAGCGCTCACCCGTTCACCATGCACCACGCCACGCCCTGAAGGAAACTTGACAGGCGTCAACTCTGGTCGGAAAAATGGCGTCACCGCCGGTGAGACCCGCAGGGAGAAGTCGATGCCGACCATCAACACGCAGCGCTACCTTCTGGACAGGGCGCGCCGCAAGCTCACTCCGACGCTGAACACCATCCCGGGTCTGGGAGTGGTCGACGACCGGTTGCGCAGGCAGGACTGGCCGCAGTTCGTCTTCGCCGAACCGCCCGCCGGCAGCGGCCTCAAACCGGTGCTCGGCGACCACGGGCTTCCCCTGCTGGGCCACATGATCGAGATCTTCCGGGGCGGGCCCGACTACATCCTGCAGATGTACCGCAAGCACGGCCCGGTCTACTACAGCGAGATGCCGGGCCTCAGAGCCGTCGGCGCTCTGGGACCTGACGCGACCCAGGAGGTGTTCACCAACCGCAACAAGGACTTCTCCACGGTGGCCTGGCAGACGATCATCGGGCCGTTCTTCAAGGGCGGCCTGCTGCTGATGGACGCCGACGAGCACATGCACCACCGGCGGATCATGCAGGAGGCGTTCACCCGCACCCGGCTGTCGGGGTACGTCGAGCACATCGACCGGGTCGCCGCCGACGTGGTCGGGCGGGACTGGCCGGTCAACGACCGTCGTTTCCTGTTCTCGCCGGCGGTCAAGGAACTCACCCTCGACATCGCCTCGGTGGTCTTCATGGGTCACGAGCCCGGCATCGACCACGAACTGGTGACTCGGATCAAGGAGGCCTACAACACCACCACCCGCTCCGGCGGCGCGATCATCCGCACCGCGGTCCCGCCGTTCAAGTGGTGGCGCGGCCTGCAGGCCCGCAAGGTGCTCGAGGAGTACTTCGCCGAGCGGGTCGTCGAGCAGCGACGCGCGCAGGGCACCGACATGCTCACCGTGCTGTGCCACACCACCGACGACGACGGGAACCGCTTCACCGATGCCGACATCGTCGGGCACATGATTTTCGTGATGATGGCCGCCCACGACACCTCGACCTCGACGCTGACCACCATCGCCCACCACCTGGCCGCCAGCCCGCACTGGCAGGAGCGGTGCCGCGAGGAGAGCGACCGCATCGGCGACGGCCCGCTCGACATCGACGCCCTGGACAAGCTGGAGACCTTCGACCTGGTGATCAACGAGGCGCTGCGGATGGTCACCCCGCTGCCGTTCAGCGTTCGCCAGGCCGTGCGCGACACCGAGATCCAGGGTCACTACGTTCCGGCCGGCACCAACGTCACGCTCTGGCCCGGGATGAACCACCGGCTGCCCGAGTTGTGGGATCACCCGGAGAGATTCGATCCGGCCCGGTTCGCCGAGCCGCGCTCGGAGCACAAGCGGCACCGTTACGCCTTCGCCCCGTTCGGCGGCGGCGCACACAAGTGCATCGGCATGGTGTTCGGCCAGTTGGAGATCAAGACGATCATGCATCGGATCCTGCGCAACTACCGGCTGGAACTACCGCACCCCGGATACCGGCCGCACTACGACCACGCCGGCATGCCGCTTCCCCTCGACGGGATGCCGATTGTGCTGCGGCCGTTGTGAAGCCGCCCCGTCAGGCCAGCGACAGGAACAGCTTCTCCAGTTCGGCCTCGGTCATCGGCGTCTTGCCGTCGGCCGACTCCCCCAGCACGCACTCCCGCAGCCCGGTCGCCACGATCTTGAAGCCGGCCCGGTCCAGCGCGCGGGACACCGCGGCCAGTTGGGTCACGATGTCCTTGCACTCGCGGCCCTGCTCGATCATCGAGATGACGCCGGCCAGCTGCCCCTGCGCCCGGCGCAGCCGGTTGAGCACGTCGTTGATGGCGGTTTCGTCCCCGACCATGGCCACCTTCCTTTCGATTCTGGAGTCTATGTTTGCGACAGGGGTATCCGCCGGGGTGCCGCCCCCGGGTCGACGAGGATCTTGCGCAGCGGGCAGCGCGCGTAGTGGGCGCACATGAACGCCATCCCGCCGGCGATGGCGGCGACGATGGCGACGGCTACTCCCAGCCAGATGTTGGCCTCTTCGGCCACGACCAGCGCGGCCATGGCGAGCACGAACCAGCCGAACGCCTTGCGCAGGGTGGCCGCCTCGATGTAGGTGGTCAGCCGGCCGCCGATGACACTGCCGACCACCGCCGCGGCGGTCACCATGCCGGCGAGTTTCCAGTCGATGGCCGCCCCGGACAGGTGCCCGGCGAACCCGGCGAAGGACTGCATGGAGATCACCACCAGGGAGGTGCCGACGGCCACCGGCATCGGCAGCCCGCCGAGCAGGGCCAGGGCGGGCACCAGCAGAAAGCCGCCGCCGGCGCCGACCAGTCCGCTGATCATGCCCACCGTGGCGCCCTGCAGCACGATCTTGGCGACCGGAAGGGGCCCGGCCGACTCGTCGGTGACGTCGCGGCGGCCGCGCAGCATAGCGACGGCGGCGGCGATCATGATGAGCGAAAAGGCGATCAGCAGGACGTTGCCGGGCACGAAGTGGGCCAGCCGCCCGCCGACGTAGGCGCCTGTCATGGCCGCGGCGCCGAAGACCGCCGCGACCCGCCAGCGCACCCGTCCGGCCCGGGCGTGGGTGATCGCCCCGACCGCGCTGGTCACCCCGACCACCAGCAGCGAGGTGGCGATGGCCGGCTTGGGCTCAAGCCCCGCGACGTAGGCCAGCAGCGGCACCGTCAGGATCGAACCGCCGCCGCCGAGCAGGCCCAGCGAGATGCCGACGAAGACGGCCAGGGCGACAGTCAGGGCGATCATGGGCGGGGCGATTCCGTTCCGGTTCAGATACCCAAGGGGGTATGTTGGACCCATGATAGTCATACCCATGGGGGTACTGGCAAGAACCGGACGCGCCGAGATTGCCGCCACGCAGGGCCTGACCCGCACTTCGGCCGCGTCAGTGCAATCTCGACGGAATAGCGAAGCCGCCACGGCGTACCCTCACCGACCCAGGAGGAGAAAAACATGTGCTACCAAGTTCAATGCCCGCGCTGCCACAAGACCACCTGGGACGGCTGCGGCCAGCACGCCGAACAGGTGATGAGCGAGGTCCCCAAAGCCCAGCAGTGCACCTGCGACACCCGGCGCTGACGCACCGAAGGGGCCTTCCTTGCGCAATCAGCGTCAGCCGAACGGTCCGTCGCCGGCGGCCACCGAACGCCCCAGGCCCATCAGCGTGACCGCGGAGGCGTGCAGGCGCTCCCCCGCCTCGCGGCTCGCCCGGCCGGCCAGGTGGCGCGCCCAGGTGCCCTCGATCACGACGCCGAGCTTAAGGCAGGCCAATGCCAGGTACCAGTCAAGGTGGGCCGTGCCGCGCCCCCCGGCGTCCCGGTAGGCCGCCAGCAGTTCTGCGCGCGAGGCCAGGCCGCCGAGTTCGGCGAGGTGTCCCGCCGACCCGAGCGGATCCGGCGGGATCGGCCAGCACACCAGCATCCA
>NZ_JBJTJF010000022.1:0-40406 GCF_046095365.1 Mycobacterium sp. | reverse complement strand
CGCGGGCCTGGGGCGGCTGGCCGCCATCGTGCGGGACAAACGGATTCCGCTGGAGATGTGCCCGAGTTCCAACGTGCAGACCGGAGCGGTGGCCAGCATCGAGAAGCACCCGTTCGACCTGTTGGCCCGGCTGCGCTTCCGCGTCACGGTCAATACCGACAACCGGCTGATGAGCGACACCACCATGAGCCGGGAGATGTTGCTTCTGGTGCAGGCCTTCGGCTACGGGTGGAGTGACCTGGAGCGCTTCACCATCAACGCGATGAAGTCGGCTTTCATCCATTTCGACCAGCGGCTGGCTATCATCGACGAGGTCGTCAAGCCGCGCTACGCGGTCCTCGTCGGCTAGCGCGCCGACGGCTTACGGGATTTGCAACGCCCGGACGGCTTCGCCTAAGTTCGCTGTTGACATTACGGATTCCAGGGGTTGGGTGTGGTTGCTGAGGACCTGCCGCAGGGGGCGTCGCACGAGGCCGTGCGGCAGGCCGCGGCCGATGAGCTGGCCGGCAAGTTCAAAGCCGTCGCCGATCGGCTCACCGCCAACGGTGCGCGGCCAAAGCGGGTCTCCTACGGCCGCGGCCGGGCGGGCAGCCTGCTCAAGCTCCGGTCGCCCAAGGGTTTCGTGCTCGACGCGGTGGCCCCGCAGCTGTTGTTGCCCGATGGCCGGCTCTGGCACTACCACTCCCGCGGAGTGGACGACGGTATCTACTACGACGCCAGCGTGGACCACCCCCGCTCCGGACACGGCTCGATCCCCCTGGGCGATGCGCGCTTCAGTTTCCTCGGGGCGGTCGTCGCGAAGTACAACTTCGGCTACCTGCACCGGGACGACCTCGATCAGGGCTACGAACTGGTCGCTCTTTCGGGCAAGACCGACCCGCCCAGTTGCGTGGCCGCCGACAAGGCGATCAGCGAGATAGTCGCCGGCCTCGGCTAGTGTGGCCGCGCGCTTCGGCGTCGGCGGCCGGGCGCCCGGCTAGGTGTCGAGGCCGAACGCGAGTGCCGTGTTCACATCACCGCGTGTGTTGTCGTTGCTGATGTTGGTGGCCAGTGTGGACCCTCGGCTCCATCCGGTTGCGAGAATGCCCCAGCCCTGATTGCGGGAGATGTCGTTGACCAGTGCCAGACCGTTACCGCCAATGGTGATTCCCCGGGCGCCGGAGAGTCGCACACCGGAGCTTCCGTTGTCGCTGATGGTTGATGACTGGGCGACGGAACCATCCATTCGTCCCGTCGCGCTGAGGCCGTACCAGCCGTTGTTCCTGATGATGTTGCCGATCAGGGGGCGGCCGATCTCGGTTCCGCTGCCGCCGACGAGGACGATGCCGGAGCGGGCATTGTCAGCGATTACGCTGCCCAGGATCTGCAGCTCTTGAGCGAACATCGCCGTCACGCCGTTGCCCCGGTTGGCGGCGATTTCATCGGCCAGTCGCCGCCCTTCGTCGGTTTCGGGTGGGCCGCCGATGGTGATCCTGGAAGTTCCCCTGATCAGGATTCCGCCGCGCTGGTTGGGAAGCTGCCAGGCATTGCCGATGGGAACCCCGATTCCGAGGCCGACTCGGGTGTCGAACACGGTGCTGTCGTGGGCGCCGCCCTGCAGAACGATCCCGTAGCCGCCGTTGCTGCCGACGTGGACGCTGAAATTGCTGTCGAACTGCTGGATCGAGGGGTTGAAGCCGCCGATCGCGATCTTGCTGGCGTTGCCGCCGATGACGATGCCGTTGCCGCGGTTGGGAAGTGCGCTGTTGATCTTGTAGTTCGTGCCGACGGCGGTGTCTTTGACCTCCGCGCCATGGGCGTCTTCGAGGAACTCGATCCCGTTGCCCCAGTTGCCGCCGATCAGCGAGGTGCGAATGACGTTCCAGGTCAGTGAGTCTTGGATGTCGAAGGCGGGGTTGCTCGAGGTGATTCGGATTCCACCCGCGTGGTTCGGGACGGGTGTCGGACCAAAAGCGGTCTGCCCGACGAAACTGTTGAACGAGAGGAATCCGCTTGCCGTGTCGGTGACTTCGATACCGTACCGGCCGTTGCCGGCCATCACGTTGCCCAGCGGTATCTCGCCGCCGACGAGGGTCCTGGCGGAACTGCCTTCGACCAGCACGCCGTCGCCGCGGTTGGGTACGGCGGTGGCGTTGTCAGAACCGGCACCGAAGAAGTTGGCCCACACGATCGTGTCGTTGGAATCGCTGATTCGCAGGCCGTTGCCCCGGTTGCCGGCGAGCACGTTGAAGAAGACGAACGGTTCCTGGGTGGCGGTCGTGCCGGCGAGGCGATTGAAGTCGGCGCCCACGATCGCAACACCGTCGCCCCGGTTTCCCAGCGGCGAGGTGCCCGATGCCGTGGTGCCGATGTAGTTGCCGCTCAGCGTATTGTCGGTGGCTTTCGCGTCTATGAGAACACCGTCGCCCCGGTTTCCGGAGATCAGGTTGCCCAGCGGGGGCCGGGCGAAAGTGCCCTGGGTCGGACTGTTGTTGTTGGTTGCGTCTCCGCCGATGAGGTTGCCGAATGCGGCATCGGTGATCTGAATTCCGTTACCGCGGTTGGCAAGTCGGCGTTGTCCGGTGGAGTCCGTGCCGATGTAGTTGGCCTGCACCACGTTGTAACCGGCTGCGGAGATGGTTATGCCGTTGCCGTAATTGCCGCTGATCACGTTTGACAGAACGAACGGACCGTCCTCGCCGGTCCCGATTTTGTTACCGGTCGCACCGGGCGCCAGCAGGATCCCGTCACCCCGGTTGCCTTCGACCGTGCGGCCGTCGCCCCACACCCCGACGTAGTTTCCGGTCAGCGTGGTATCCGAGGCCGCGATGGTGACGCCCGCGCCGGCCGCGTCGACGAGCGAAAGTGAGAGGATTTCGGAATTCGACGCGCCGGCAGCCAGTCTCAAACCGTCGGTGTTCTGGAAGTCGATGCGGACTATGGGGCTGTCCAAGAAGCGCGGCGCGGTGGTTCCGTCGATCTTGACGGTGTCGGTCACGGCCGGCAGGGACGAAGAGCCGACGCGGATCACGCCTGCGACGTCGAACCTGATGAGGTCGGCCCCGGGGGCGGCATTCGCGTCCAGAATCGCCTGCCGCAGCGATCCGGCGCCGGAATCCGAGAGCGTGCTGACGGCGAATACATTTTGACCCGGCAGGCTGGTGATGCTGGCGGCTGCAGCCCCGGGCTCAGCTTCCGACCAGTCGCGGCGTAGAAGGAAGAGCGCGCCGGTGGTGAAACCGGAAAACCGGTTCGTCGGGAGCCCGGCCAGCCAGTCCCGGATCGAATCCGCCGGACGGCCGACCGGGTGGGCCGACTGCGGTGCGGCAGTGGCGATCGCCGGCGCCGGCGCCGGTGCTGGCTGCTCTACGGCCGGCGCCGGTCCTGCTGCGGCCGCCGTGGCGGCCGCCGGAATCGCGACCACGACCGCTGCGGGGCCGGCTGTGGCCTTGGGTGGTGTGACGGCTTTGCTCGGTCGTGTTCTGACCCCGGCCGGGAGCCGGGGTGATGTCGCCACCGGTGTTACGCGGGCGACCGGCTTCGAGGCGGCCGGACCGGGTCTGGACCGGTGGCGGTTGGCCGCTGTTCCGGGCTCGGGCTGGCTTGTTCGGGCGGGACGGCTCCTTCGGGCGGCCTGACGAGGCACAGCAGAATCGGGCCCGGCCGACGATGTGGCGCCCGCAGTGTCGGTGCTGTCCGCCACGGCGACGGCCATCGTGTGGCCGTCGGTGAGCATCAAGCCGCCACAAGCGAGGAGCGCCGCCCCGAGAACTTTTCTTCTACCCGACACTTCCATCCCGATCTACGCCCCGGATTTGCGGAGAATCCTAGGTGAGCGAGCCGATAACTGGGCGCCGTTTCCCTCGAGCGCGATGTCGTCGTCGTCTTCGGCGCTATTCGCGCCTCAGCCGCGACTCTGGGGCGGATGTCGTCGCCGTCTTCGGCGCTATTCGCGCCTCAGCCGCGACTCTGGGGCGGATGTCGTCGCCGTCTTCGGCGCTATTCGCGCCTCAGCCGCGACTCCACGAACCGCTCGAGTTCCTCCCATTCGGCCACCGCCTGGGCGGGGGATCCGGCGGGCCGGGGCGCGGAATCGGGATCCTGCGTGTAAGCCACCAGCCGGCCCAGCGCGGAGTCCCCGGCGAGCAGACGGTCGACGGTGTCGTCCTCGGAGTAGTCCCCGACGTCGCGGACGAACTCCGCCGCCAGGGCCATCTGGTCGCGGTCCAGAGCGTCGGGGCCGTCGGCGATGTCGTCGACGAGTCCGCTGAGCACGTAGACGTTGTCGTCGGTGACGTCCACCCGCAGCGAGCCGTCGGTCGCCGCGGTGCGGATGTCCTCATAGGTCGCCAGGTCGGCCAGGTCGTGGTCATGCTCGTCGGCCAGGTAGCGCGCCAGCGCGCGCTCGGAGCCGAACACGCTGATCCGGCCGTTGCGGCCCAGGAAGATCGGCTTGTCGTCGAAGTAGCAGCGCAGCGTGTACAGCGTGCCGCCGCTGGTCATCACCCGCACCGGGTCGATCCCGACCTGTTCCCAGAACCGTGCGTCGCCGCCCAGGATCACCGGGGCGCCGGTGGCGCGCAGGGCGGCTGCCTCGCCGCCGTCCCCATCGGCATCACCGTGGTCGGCGAACGATTCCTCCGCCGCCAGTTCCTCGCCGTCGTCCTCGTAGGGCTCCTCGAGTTCGGCGGCGGCCTCGGCGGCGACCCGCCGGTCGACCTCCGGCGTCCTGATGATCTCGTCGATGGCCGCGATCACGCCGTCCCAGCCGCGAGTGAAGATCTCCCCGACCGTGCTCCACCGCTTGCGTCCGGCCCGTCCGGTGAACTGGTCGATCCCGCCGGCCACCAGGCCCAGGTTGGGGTTGCCGTTGAAGAACCGCGACACCGTCGGCAGCTCGCACACCGACCCGAGCGAGGACACCACGGCCAGCGTCCCGGCCAACGAATCGACCGACGCCTCGGTGGGTTTGTCGGCGAGCAGTTCCTCGGTGCCGACCAGGTCGGCGTGGCGGTCCTCGGCCGGCAGCAGCTTGTGGGCGTTGGCCTTGGCCAGCCGCTCCCAGGCCGGATGGTCGGCCAGGTCGTTGTCGGTGTCGGTACGAACGAACGCCACCAGGTCGGCCACCGACTCGAAGGCATAGAGGTCCTCGTCCCTGCCCAAGAACCCCTCCCACTCGTCGCCGTCGTCCCGCCAGCGGGGGGCCCAGAGGGTGTACAGGTCACCCGCGGAGACACTCAGTCGGATCGGTACCAGCTGTGCAGCCATGCCGGACAGCCTAACGACCTACAGTTTGTGCCCATGGACGTGCGTGTCGTCGACCACCCGCTGGCTGCCGCCCGGCTGACCACCCTGCGCGACGAACGCACCGGCAACGCCGCCTTCCGTGCGGCCCTGTGCGATCTGACTCACATGCTGGTCTACGAGGCCACCCGGGAGGCGCCCCGGGAGGCGGTCGGCGTGCGCACGCCGCTGGCCGACACCACCGGCGCCAGGCTTGCCAACCCGCCGCTGCTGGTGCCGGTGCTGCGGGCCGGCCTGGGGATGGTCGACCAGGCGCACGCCCTGATCCCGGAGGCCAGGGTGGGGTTCGTCGGCATCGCGCGCGACGAGGCCACCCACCAGCCGGTGCGGTACCTGGAGTCGCTGCCGGCCGACCTGGGCGCGGTGCCGGTCATCGTCCTCGATCCGATGCTGGCCACCGGCGGGTCGATGGT
Source organism: Mycobacterium sp. (assembly GCF_046095365.1). Lineage (GTDB taxonomy): Bacteria > Actinomycetota > Actinomycetes > Mycobacteriales > Mycobacteriaceae > Mycobacterium. Next base: position 34,710 of record NZ_JBJTJF010000022.1, on the reverse strand, counting down.
CGAGACCATCGGACTGCTGCAGAGCCGGGGCGCGGTCGACATCACCGTGGTCTGCGTGGTCTGCGCGCCGGAAGGTGTTGCCGCACTGGAAAAAGCCGCCCCGACAGCACGTCTTGTCACCGCCGCGGTCGACGACGGGCTCAACGCCGACGCCTACATCGTGCCCGGCCTGGGTGACGCCGGGGACCGCCAGTTCGGGCCGCGCTAGCGCCGCGGTGCGATACTGCCAGGATGCCCCTGGCCTACACCGCGGAGTCGTGGCTGGCCGCGCACTACGACGACCTCGTCGCCTGGCGCCGTCACATCCACCGCCACCCCGAGTTGGGCCGGCAGGAGTTCGCCACCACCCAGTACGTCGCCGACCGGCTCGTCGAGGCCGGGCTCAACCCGAAGGCACTGCCCGGCGGAACCGGTCTGACATGCGATTTCGGGCCCGAGTACGCACCACGCGTGGCGCTGCGCGCGGACATGGACGCGCTGCCCATGACCGAGCGGACCGGGGCGCCCTACTCCTCGACGGTCCCGGGTGTGGCCCACGCCTGCGGTCACGACGCCCACACCGCGATGCTGCTCGGCGCGGCCGCCGCGCTGGCGTCGGTGCCGGAGCTGCCGATCGCGGTGCGGCTGATCTTCCAGCCGGCCGAGGAGCTGATGCCGGGCGGGGCCATCGACGCGATCGAGGCCGGGGCGCTGGCGGGGGTGTCGCGAATCTTCGCGTTGCACTGCGATCCCCGGTTGGCGGTCGGCCGGGTAGCCATCACCGCGGGCCCGATCACCTCCGCGGCCGACTCGGTCGAGATCACCCTGCACTCGCCGGGCGGCCACACCTCTCGGCCGCACCTGACCTCCGATCTGGTCTACGGCATGGGCACCGTGATCACCGGGTTGCCCGGTGTGCTGTCGCGTCGCCTCGATCCACGGCACGACACCGTGATGGTGTGGGGTGCGGCGAACGCGGGTGTGGCGGCCAATGCGATCCCCCAGATCGGCACCCTGTCCGGCACCGTCCGCACCGCCAGCCGCGAAGCCTGGCTGGAGATGGAAGTCCTTGTCCGGGAAATAGTCTCGGGCCTGCTCGCCCCGCTGGGCATCGAGCACTCGCTGCAGTACCGCCGCGGTGTGCCGCCGGTTGTCAACGAGGAGCGCTCCACCCAGATCATGACCCACGCGATCGAGGCGGTCGGTCCCGACGTCCTCGCCGACACCCGGCAGTCCGGTGGCGGTGAGGACTTCTCCTGGTATCTGGAGGACGTGCCCGGCGCGATGGCCCGGCTCGGAGTCTGGGCCGGTGACGGTCCGGAACTGGATCTGCACCAGCCCAATTTCGACCTCGACGAGCGGGCCCTGGCGGTCGGGGTCCGGGTTCTGGTCAACATCGTCGAGCAGTCGGCGGTCTTCGGGTAAGGCTGCTGGTCACCGGCGGCGCGGGCCATCCGGGTAGCGCGTGCGCCAAAGTGCTTGTCGAACAAGGCCGCCCGGTTGTGGGCGCGGATTTCGCCGACGCCGGCGCCGAGGCCGACGCCGCGACGGCGGCCTACCGCCTGCCGCCCACCGGCCGAGCCGGGTCGGCGCCTGCGGCACCGCGGTCGCGCCGCTAGCCCGCCGGACCCGGGCCGATGTTGCGGGCCGGGCGGGTGCGCAGGTCGTGCACGTAGTCCGCGGGCGCCCCGGCCACTTCGGCGGCATCGGCCATCACCCCGAGATAGCGAGCCGACGGCAGCCCGCCCTCCCAGGCGTCCACCACGTACAGCCACGCCAGCACCGGATCGGTTGTGGTGTCGGAGGATTCGCGGTCGATGCGGCAGCGGATCTTCTTGTGCAGCCCGAGTTCCGAACCCTCCCAGCGGTCCAGGTTGGTCTCGTCGGCCGCGGTCATGTCGTAAAGGACGACGAACACGCTCGAGGCCACGTCCTCGACCAGGGTGGCCAGCGCACCCTCCCAGCCGATGTCCTCGCCGGCGAAGGTCAGCCGCCAGCCGTGCAGCCATCCGGTGCCCGCCATCGGGGAGTGCGGCGCCCGCTCGAGCATCTGCTCGGGGTCCATATTCGACCCGTAGGCGGCGTAGAGAGGCACGCTGCCAGCGTAGAGGTTACCTTTAGCGCGTGACTGCCCCCACGCCCAAGCGGATCGTCATCATCGGCGGGGGTCCGGCCGGTTACGAGGCGGCGCTGGTGGCCGCCGCGCGGGGCCGGGACGTCGTCGACGTCACCGTGGTGGACTCCGACGGGATCGGCGGAGCCTGTGTCCTCTACGACTGCGTGCCGTCCAAGACCTTCATCGCCTCCACCGGGGTGCGCACCGAACTGCGTCGCGCCTCCGGCCTCGGTTTCGGCATCGGCATCGACGACGCCAAGATCTCGCTGCCCCAGATCAACAACCGGGTGAAGACGCTGGCCCGCTCGCAGTCCGCCGACATCGGGGCGCAGCTGCTCAACCACGGGGTCACCGTGGTGGCCGGCCGCGCGGAGCTGACCGACGACGTCCCCGGCATGGCCCGCCACCGGGTCAAGGTCACCACCGGCGACGGCAAGACCGGCGTGCTCGAGGCCGACGTGGTCCTCATCGCGACCGGGGCCACCCCGCGGGTACTGCCCGGCGCGGCGCCCGACGGGGAGCGAATCCTCAACTGGCGTCAGCTCTACGACCTGCCCGACCTGCCCGGTCATCTGGTGATCGTCGGCTCGGGAGTGACCGGCGCGGAGTTCTGCAACGCCTACACCGAACTCGGCGTCGCCGTCACGGTGGTGGCCAGTCGCGATCAGATCCTGCCGCACGAGGACAGTGACGCCGCGGCGGTTCTGGAGGAGGTGTTCGCCGAACGCGGTGTGACACTGGTGAAGAACGCCCGGGCGGACTCGGTGGTGCGCACCGTCGACGGGGTCGCGGTGACCATGGCCGACGGTCGTGTCGTCGTGGGCAGTCACGCGCTGATGACCGTCGGCTCGGTGCCCAACACCGCCGGGCTGGGTCTGGAACGGGTGGGCGTCGAACTCTCACCCGGCGGTTACATCCCGGTCGACCGGGTGTCGCGCACCCCGGCGGCCGGGATCTACGCGGCCGGGGACTGCACCGGACTGATGCCGCTGGCGTCGGTGGCGGCCATGCAGGGCCGGATCGCGATGTACCACGCGCTGGGCGAGGGCGTGGCGCCGATCCGGCTGCGCACCGTGGCATCGGCGACCTTCACCCGGCCCGAGATCGGCGCGGTGGGGGTGCCGCAGAGCGCCATCGACAGCGGCGCCGTGCCGGCCCGCACGCTGATGCTTCCGCTGTCGTCGAACCCGCGGGCCAAGATGTCGCTGCTGCGACGGGGATTCGTCAAGATCTTCTGCCGGCCGGCCACCGGTGTGGTCATCGGCGGGGTGGTGGTGGCCCCGATCGCCTCCGAACTGATACTGCCCATCGCGCTGGCCGTTCAGAACCGCATCTCGGTGACCGACCTGGCCCAGACGCTGTCGGTCTACCCGTCGCTGTCGGGCTCGGTGGTGGAAGCCGCGCGAAGGCTGATGACCCATGATGATCTGGACTAACCTGTCGATACTCATCGGTAACTTCCAGGAGGGGCAGTGAACGACCCGATCCTTCGACCGGGCACCGGCCGCACTTTTCTCGGACCCGCGCAGCGCGCGGAGGCCTGGCAGCGGCTGGGCGCCGAGCAGTTCGACGTGGTGGTGATCGGCGGCGGCGTGGTCGGCGCCGGGGCTGCCCTCGACGCGGCGACCCGCGGCCTGAGCGTGGCGATGGTTGAGGCCCGCGACTTCGCCTCGGGCACCTCCAGCCGCAGTTCGAAGATGTTCCACGGCGGCCTGCGCTATCTGGAGCAGCTGGAGTTCGGACTGGTGCGCGAGGCCCTGCACGAGCGCGAGCTGTCGCTGTCGGTGCTGGCGCCGCACCTGGTCAAGCCGCTGCCGTTCCTGTTCCCGCTGACCCACCGGGTATGGGAGCGGCCCTACATCGCCGCCGGCATCTTCCTCTACGACCAGCTTGGCGGGGCCAAATCCGTTCCCGCCCAGAAGCATCTGACCAGATCGGCCGCGCTGCGACTGGCCCCCGGCCTCAAGCGCGGTGCGCTGATCGGCGGTATCCGCTACTACGACACCGTCGTCGACGACGCCCGCCACACCATGATGGTGGCCCGCACCGCCGCCCACTACGGCGCGGTGGTGCGCAACTCCACCCAGGTCGTCGCGCTGCTCACCGAGGGTGATCGGGTGGTCGGGGTGACGGTCCGGGACTCCGAGACCGGGGAAGTGACCGACGTGCGCGGCCACGTCGTCATCAACGCAACCGGGGTGTGGACCGACGAGATCCAGGCGCTGTCCAAGCAGCGCGGCCGGTTCCGGGTGCGGGCCTCCAAGGGCGTGCACATCGTGGTCCCCCGCGACCGCATCGTCAGCGAGGTGGCGATCATCCTGCGCACCGAGAAATCGGTGCTGTTCATCATCCCGTGGGGCACGCACTGGATCATCGGCACCACCGACACCGACTGGAACCTCGACCTGGCCCACCCGGCGGCCACCAAGGCCGACATCGACTACATCCTCGAGCACGTCAACACGGTGCTGGCCACCCCGCTGACCCACGACGACATCGACGGGGTGTACGCCGGGCTGCGGCCGCTGCTGGCCGGTGAGAGCGAAGAGACCTCCAAGCTCTCCCGCGAGCACGCGGTGGCCTCACCCACCCCCGGGCTGGTCGCCATCGCGGGCGGAAAGTACACCACCTACCGGGTGATGGGCGCCGACGCCGTCGACGCGGCCGCCGAGTTCGTTCCGGCGCGGGTGGCGCCCTCGGTCACCGAGAAGGTGCCGCTGCTCGGCGCCGACGGGTACTTCGCCCTGGTCAACCAGACCGACAGCGTGGGCGATCAGTACGGTCTGCACCCCTACCGGGTACGTCACCTGCTGGACCGGTACGGCTCGCTGATCGGCGAGGTGCTCGGGATGGCCGACGGGCACCCGGAGCTGCTCGAGCCGATCACCACCGCGCCGATCTATCTTCGGGTTGAGGCCGCCTACGCCGCGGCGGCCGAAGGCGCGCTGCACCTCGAGGACATCCTGACCCGGCGGATGCGGATCTCGATCGAGTACCCGCACCGCGGCGTGGACTGCGCGCGGGAGGTCGCCGAGATCGTGGCACCGATCCTGGGCTGGTCGCAGAACGACATCGACACCGAGGTCGACACCTACGTCGCCCGGGTGGAGGCCGAGGTCCGGTCGCAGACCCAGCCCGACGACGCCTCCGCCGACGCACTGCGCGCGGCGGCCCCCGAGGCGCGGGCGGAGATCCTCGAGCCGGTGCCGCTGACTTGAGCCGGCGGGCGCCGCTGCCGGTGCGCGACGGGCTCGGCCCGGCTCGGCTGCGGCTTCAGGGCGGCAACGTCGCCGAGGAGTTCGGCCGGCGGTTCGGTCCGCGGGCCGCGGCCAAGGTGCTGGCCGGCGAGGTGGTTCGCGCAGACGGTGCGGCGGTGGACGGCTCCACCGCGCTGCCGGCGGGGTCGGTGGTCTATCTGTATCGCGACCTGCCCGACGAGGTCGCGGTGCCGTTCGACGTCCCGCTGCTCTACCGCGACCGCAACATCGTCGTGGCCGACAAGCCGCACTTCCTGGCCACCATGCCGCGCGGCAGCCACGTCGCCCAGACCGCGGTGGTGCGGCTGCGCCGCGAGCTGGACCTGCCCGACCTCAGCCCCGCCCACCGGCTGGACCGGCTGACCGCCGGGGTGCTGCTGTTCACCGCGCGGCCCGAGGTGCGCGGGGCCTACCAGGGCATGTTCGCCAGGGGCGAGGTCTCCAAGACCTATCTCGCCCGGTCGTCCGGCCGGCCGGCGCTGTCGGACCCCGTGGTGGTGTCCAACCGGATCGTCAAACGACGCGGCAACCTGCAGGCGGAGGTCGAGTCGGGCGAGCCCAACGCCGTGACCAGGATCGAGCCCCTGGGTGGGGGGCGCTACCGGCTTACTCCGCGGACCGGGCGCACCCACCAGTTGCGGGTGCACATGGCAGGCCTGGGCCTGCCGATCGACAACGACCCCCTCTATCCCAGTGTCAATACCGTTGAGCCGGAGAACTTTTCGGCTCCCCTGCAGTTGGTCGCCGCGGAACTGTGCTTCACCGATCCGTTCAGTGGCGAGCGGCTGAGCTTCCGCAGCGCCCGGGGGATAGGGTGAGACTGAGGAGGACTTATGGACGACGACCATCAACTCGTTCTCATCGCCGCGTATCCGAGTCTGGAGACCGCGCAGACCGACTTCGACGAGGTGGAGCGCAGGCTCAAGCACGGCTTGGAGATGCGGGCGGCGGCGCTGGTGAGCAAGGACAACGCCGGTGAGCCGCACGTGGTGGAGGCCGCCAATCATCACGGGCGGTTCGCCTTCGGAGTGGGCGCCGGACTGGGCGTGCTGTTCGGACTGTTCGCACCGCCGCTGGCCCGGGCGCTGTTCGTCGGCGGGGCGACGGCCGGCGCCGTCGCGGCCTTCGCCGAGCACGAGTTGCGCACCAAGCTGCAGCACGAGGTCGGGGAGGCCCTGGCGGCCGGGACCGCCGTCATCCTGGCGGTGGTCTACCCGAACGGACGGGAGCCGATGGAACTGACGCTGGGCAATGCCAGTGCGTTCCGGGAACTGCGCCTGGACCGCTCGACGGTCAACGGCATCGAACGCTCGATCGCCGAGGTGATGAGCGACGTCACGACTGGCAAGACGGACACCAGTAGCTGACCCGCTCGCCGCTGTGCTCGGCGCGCAGGACGCGGGTGCCGCACCGGCGGCAGGGCTGACCGCCGCGTCCGTAGACCCACAGCTGCTCGCCGGCCCTGGTGTTGCCGGTGGTGGTGCGTGACCGGCGTAACCGGTTGGCCCACAGCACTTCCCGGGCTCTGCTGACCAGGCGCAGCGGATCGGCCAGGCTGTCCACGGCGCTGGTCGGCAGCCGGCCGAACAGGAAACACAACTCGTTGCAGTACACGTTGCCGACCCCGGCCATCACCCGCTGGTCGAGCAGGGCGGCGCCGATCTGCCGGCCGGGTTCGGCGACGAGGTTGGCGGCCGCCCGCTCCGCGTCCCAGTCCGGGCCGAGCAGATCCGGGCCGAGGTGCGCGACGGCGTCCATGTCGTGTTCGCGGTCCAGGATCTCCAGCACCCCCAGGTCGACACCGGCGGCGGTGACCCCGCCCGCGGCCAGCAGGATCCGGATCTTGTGCGCCGGAACTCCCCGTGAGGTCAGCCGCCAGCTGCCGTCCATCTTCAGGTGCGAGTGCACGCTGGCCGGTCCGACCCGGATGAACAGGTGCTTGCCGCGGGAGAGCACCTCGTCCACCCGGTGCCCGGTCAGATCCACGGTCGCGTAGCGCGGAACCCGGACGTCGCAGCGGGTCACGGTCCGGCCCGTCAGCGCCTCGCCGAGTGCGGCCGCGGTGCGGAAGACGGTGTCGCCCTCGGGCATCGGCGCCTACCGCAACCGCAGGCCGCGGGGGGTGCGGGCGAAGCCGGCGGCCAGCAGCGCCGCGGAGGTGTCGCCGGCGGACTCCAGCACCGGCACCCCGTCGATCTTCTCCACCACGATGCCGCCGATCAGGCCGCCGGCCACCATCCCGGCCAGCGCGCCGGCGGCGGCCTGCTGGGCGTCGGGATCGGCGCCGAAGGTCAGCAGGGAGCGTCCGCCCCGCTCGAGGAACCAGACCAGTTCGCCGTCGACCAGGGCCACCAGCGCACCCGCCTTGCGGCCGGGCCGGTGACCGTGCGGGCCGCCGGCCGGCCAGGGCAGCGCCGCGCCGTAGGGGTTGGCCGGGTCGGCCGCGGCCAGAACGACGGCCTCCAGCGCGCGCTCGCCGTCGAGGGCCTCGGCGTAGCCCCGCAACCGGTCCACGGTGGCCGCCGTCGCGAACTGGGCGCCGCCGAGCGACTCGACGAAGTAGCCGCGCTGGCAGCGACCCGCCTCCTCGAGCGCACTGAGCACTTTGTAGAGGGTGGCGAAGCCGCCCGGAACGTCCAGGGCGGCAACCGCGTTGCGGGTCAGCACCCCGTAGCGGTTCATCAGCAGTTCGGCGGTGAAGTGCGCCCGCAGCGTGGAGTCCGGCTCGCGGGCCGGCAGCGCCGCCCAGCGGCCGGCCACCGCCGGATCGGAGGGCCGGGTCTGGGCGTGCGCGACCGAGTACCGGCTGAGCCGGGGGGCCCGCCGGTGCCGGTGCGCCGCGGTCGCGGGGCGGCGGGTGCCGGGCCGGCGGCCCCCGGTGAGCAGGGCGCGCACCGGGGCGAAGGTGTCCCCGCTGACCCAGCCGGCCCAGACCAGTTCCCACAGAGCGGATTTGGCGGCTTCCTCGGCGACGTCGGAGCCGAACTGGCGGAAGAAGAACGCCCCGCGGGAGTCGCCCGGCGCACCGAGGACGTCGAGGATCCTCCGGTGGGTGTCGGTGAGGTCGAGGTGCGCCGGGTCGGCCAGCGTCAACCCGACGGTGTCGGCGGGATGAAACGCCACCCAGCCGTCACTGCCGGAGATCGCGCCGGCGCCCGACCACACCACCTCGCCGGAGGCCAGCAGCTCGTCGAGCATGGCGGGGGAGTAGCCGCGGACCCGCGGGGTGAAGATCAGCGGCTCGACCGCCGAGGCCGGCAGCGGGGTCCCGGCCAGCTGGTCGATGACCGCGGCCAGACCGTCGGTGCCCGAGGTGCCCCCGATGAGCTGCCAGGCGGGCAGGAACCGGGCATAGGCGCGGGTGCCGACCGGCTCGACCTGGGCGCGCAGGGCGGCCAGCGAGCGCCGTCGCAGGATCCGCAGGACTTCGGCGTCGCACCACTGGTCGGTGTTGGTGAAGTCGCCGCGAATCAGCCTGCCTTCCTGGGCCATCCGGCTCAGCGCGTCGGCGGCGACCCGCAGTCCCAATCCGAACCGGCCTGCCGCCTCGGCGGTGCTGAACGGGCCGCGGGTGCGGGCGTACCGGCCGAGCAGCTCACCGAGCGGGTCGGGCACCGATGCGGTGAAATCGGCCGGGACCCCGACCGGCACCGCAACCCCGACGGCGTCCCGCAGCCGGCCGATGTCCTCGACGGCGACCCACCAGGTCCGCTCGGCGTAGGAGACCGGCAGTGCCCGCTTGGCGGCCTGAAGACCGTCCAGCCACGCTCCGACGGCGGATGTGGTTGCGCGCTCGGTGATCTCGGCTTCGGTCAGCGGTCCCAGCAGCCGGAGCAGATCGGCCACGGCTTCGGCGTCGCGGGCCCGGCGGTCGGCCGCCAGGTGCTGCAGCTGTCTTTCGGTGGTGGACACCACCTCGGGGTCGAGCAGTTCGCGAAGTTCCACCCGGCCCAGCAGTTCGGCCAGCAGCGCGGTGTCCAGCGACAGTGCAGCCGCCCGGCGCTCGGCCAGCGGGCTGTCGCCCTCGTAGATGAACGCCCCGACGTAGCCGAACATCACCGACGCCGCGAAGGGTGACGGGGTGGAGGTCTCGACCTCCAGCAGCCGGACCCTGCGCTGGGCGATGCGGGTCATCAGATCGGTGAGCCTCGGCACGTCGTAGACGTCCTGGAGGCACTCCCGGACCGTCTCCAGGACGATCGGGAACTCCGGGTATTTCCTCGCCACGTCGAGCAGTTGGGCGGCGCGCTGGCGCTGGTGCCACAGCGGGGAGCGCTTGCCGGGATGCCGGCGCGGCAGCAACAGGGCGCGCGCCGCGCACTCCCGGAACCGGGCGGCGAACAACGCCGACCCGCCGACCTCGGCGGTGACCAGTGGCTCGACCTCGTCGGGGTCGAAGACGAACAGTTCCGCCCCGGGCGGGGCCTCCCCGGTGTCGGGCAGCCGCACCACGATTCCGTCGTCGCCGGCGGTGGGCTTCTCGTCGACGCCGTAGCGCTCCGCGAGCCGGCGGCCGACCGCCAGTGCCAGCGGGCCGTGCACCTTCAGGCCGTAGGGCGAGTGCAGGATCACCCGCCAGTCGCCCAGTTCGTCGCGGAAGCGTTCCACCACCAGCACGCTGTCGCTGGGCACCGTCGTGGTGGCCGCACGCTGGTCGTCGATCAGCCGCCATAGGTTCTCGGTGGCATTGGTGTCGAAACCGATGTGCGCGCAGCGCTGCTGGAAGGTCTTCTGGTCCAGGCCGGCGAGCTCGGCGGTGAAGCGCCCGATCGCCTCGCCCAGTTCGGCGGGCCGGCCGGCGTCGTCGCCGCGCCAGAACGGCAGCCGCGCGGGCTGACCCGGCGCGGGCACCACCAGCACCCGGTCGTGGGTGATCTCGGTAATCCGCCAACTGGTGGCGCCGAGGGCGATGACGTCGCCGGGGCGCGACTCGTAGACCATCTCCTCGTCGAGTTCACCCACCCGGGAGGGCTTCTCGGTCTCGCTGGCCAGGTACACGGCGAACAGTCCGCGGTCGGGAATCGCACCGCCGGAGGTCACCGCCAGCCGCTGCGCGCCGGGCCGGGCCGTCAGCGTGCCGCTGTCGCGGTCGTAGACCAGCCGGGGCCGCAACTCGGCGAAGTCGGTGGACGGGTACTTGCCGGAGAGCAGGTCCAGGGTGGCCTCGAAGGCGCTGCGCGGCAGCGCGGCGAACGACGCGCTGCGGCGCACGGTGTCGAACCAGACCTCGGCGCTCAGTGGCTCGAGGGCGCACGCGGCGACGGTGTGCTGGGCCAGCACGTCCAGCGGGTTGGCCGGAACCGACATGGTCTCGATCGCGCCGTCGCGCATGCGCTGCACGCTCACCGCGCAGCCGATCAGGTCGGTGCGGTGCTTGGGCAGCAGCACACCCCGGGAGATCTCGCCGACCTGGTGGCCGGCCCGGCCGACCCGCTGCAGCCCGCTGGCCACCGAAGGCGGCGCCTCCACCTGGATCACCAGGTCCACCGACCCCATGTCGATGCCCAACTCCAGGCTCGAGGTGGCGACGACGGCTCGCAGCCGTCCGCGCTTGAGGTCGTCCTCGACGACGGCCCGCTGCTCCTTGGACATCGAGCCGTGGTGGGTGCGGGCCAGCTGCTCCTCGGTGCCGGTCCGTTCGGCGTGGATCTCGTTGATCCGCGAACTGATCCGCTCGGCCAGCCGCCGGGAGTTGGCGAACACGATGGTGGAGGTGTGCTCTTCGACGAGGGCGACGATGCGCGCCTCGACGTCGGGCCAGATGGTGTTGTTCTCCAGGTTCGTCATATCCGCCACCGGCACCTGGACTGCCAGCTCGAAGGTCTTCGCCGCCGGCGGGGAGACGATGCGCGCCGGCCTGTCCCCGGTGAGGAATCGCGCCACCTCCTCGGGCGGGCGCACGGTTGCCGACAGCCCGATCCGCTGGGCCGGCTCGCTCAACAGAGAATCGAGTCGCTCGAGCGAAAGGGCCAGGTGCGCACCGCGTTTGGTGCCGGCGACGGCGTGCACCTCGTCGATGATCACCGTCTCGACACCGGCCAGGGTGTCGCGGGCCGCCGAGGTGAGCATCAGGAACAGCGACTCGGGTGTGGTGATCAGGATGTCGGGCGGGTGGGTGATCAGTTCGCGCCGGCGGGATGGCGTGGTGTCCCCGGAGCGCACCCCGACGGTGATCCTCGGCGCGGGCCGGCCTTCCTGCTCGGCGATCCGGGCGATTCCGGCCAGCGGAGTGCGCAGGTTGCGTTCGACGTCGATGGCCAGCGCCTTCAGCGGTGAGATGTAGAGCACCCGCGTTCCGGGTCCCGGCTCGGTGGCCAACCGGTCGATGGCCCACAGGAATGCCGCCAGGGTCTTGCCGGAACCGGTCGGCGCGATCACCAGCGTGTGGTCGCCGTCGGCGATCGCTTTCCACGCCTGCGCCTGCGCCGCCGTCGGCGCGGGGAAGGTACCGCCGAACCAGCGCCGGGTCAGCGGCGAGAACCGGTCCAACGGGTCGGGGGTCACGCTCTCCAGAGTGCCAGTCACGCGATGAGTCCGGACTTGTCACCCCCTCGGGATACTATCGAACACATGTTCGACAATGGGTGGCGGTCAGCGAGCGATGCGGCCGTTGTCGAGGCAATCGCCGATCTGGCCCGCCAGGAAGCCAGGATTGCGGCCAGGCGCGTCGCGGCGATCGGCGAGTTGGTTCGCCGGCGCTGCGGCGATGACGAGCAGGCTTACTGGGCCTGCGATGACTGGGATGCGACGGCTGCCGAGATCGGCGCGGCGCTGCAGATCAGCCGCGGACGCGCCTCCGGGGAAATGCATCTGAGCCTGTCGCTTCGTGATCGCCTGCCGCGCGTTGCGGGCTTGTTCAGGGACGGCCTGATCAGCCAGCGGGTGTGCGCGGCGATCGTTGACCGCACCGACCTCATCCAGGACCGGGATGCACTCGACCTCATCGATGCCGCCGTCGCCGAACACGCGCGGTCATGGGGCGCGCTCTCGGCCTACAAACTCGAAAAGGCCATCGACGCCTGGGTTTACCAGATCGACCCCGGCGCACTTCACCAGACGAGGTCGAGGGCTCGGGACCGCGACGTCCAGTTCGGCGCCCGCGAGGACGCCCCGGGGTCGACATCGGTGCGGGGTCGTCTCTACGCCACCGATGCCGCGCTACTGGATCGCCGCCTGATGCAGATGGCTCGGGGTGTCTGCGAAGACGACCCGCGTACCACCGGCCAACGCCGCGCCGATGCGCTCGGAGCGCTGGCCGCCGGCGCGGACCGGTTGGCCTGCCAGTGCGGATCGTCAGTCTGCCCGGCCGCCGCGGATGACGGCCGCGCCACCGGTGTCGTCATTCACGTGGTCACCGATGCCGCGATCGACACGATTGCATCCGACCCGGCCATGTCCGGCGACGGCGTCGACTCCGATGACTCCCGTGACGGTTCGCCGGCGAAGAGGTCGACGGCGACGTTGACCGGTCGTGGCGGGATGGTTCCGACCCCGGTGATCGCCGAACTCATCCGCGGCGGTGCCAGAGTGCGGCACGTCCGCCGACCCTCCGAACAGCCGGAGCCGGGTTACCGGCCGTCAGCCGCGCTGGAGGAGTTCGTCCGATTCCGCGACCTCACGTGTCGGTTCCCTAACTGCGATGTGCCCGCCGAGTTGTGCGACGTCGACCACACCGTCCCCTGGCCGTTCGGCCCGACCCACCCCTCCAATCTCAAGTGCATGTGCCGAAAAGACCACCTGCTCAAGACGTTCTGGGATGGCTGGTCGGACCTTCAGTTCCCGGACGGCACGGTCGAGTGGACATCGCCGACCGGCAAGACCTACCTGACGCATCCGGGAAGCCGGGTGCTCTTCCCGCGATGGAACATCGTCACGAGCCCGCTACCGCCACCAGTACCGGTCGACCCGATGCGGGCGCGAACGCTGATGATGCCGGCCCGAAGACGCACACGCGCCCAGAACCGGGTCGCCTATGTCAAACGAGAACGGGCACTCAACGACGTTCTCGTCGCCGAACGCGGGAAACCGCCGCCGTTCTGAATGATCGGCGCGTCAGTCCACGATCTCGTCGAAGTCGATCGACAGGTGCAGCGGTCCCCGGAACACCTGGTTGCGCCGGTACGGCGGCGGATCGACGACAAGCCTCGGGCCGCGAACCCGGCGGAGGAACACTTCCAGCGCGGCGTTGACTTCGAGTCGCGCCAACGGGCCGCCGAAGCAGACGTGGATTCCGCTGCCCCAGCCGAGGTGCTCCCGGTTCTGGCGATGCAGGTCGAACCGATCCGGATCGGGGAACCGGCGCGGATCGCGGTTCGCCGCGCCGTACATCAGATGCACCGCCGATCCGGCCTTGATCGTCGTGCCCGCGATTTCGATGTCCGTGGTGGCACTGAAGGACGGGAAGAACTGCACCGCCGACTGAAGCCGTTGCACCTCCTCGATCATTCTGGGGATCAGTTCGGGGTTGCCCGCCAGCAATTCCCACGAACCGGGATTCCGCAGCAGCGTCAGCACGCAGTGGCTCATCGTGTTGACCGTCGAGTCGTGACCGGCGAAGAACAGCAGCATCGCATTGGGCACGACCTCCTCGACCGACATCGGGCCGTCGGGACCATCGGTGTCGTGCAGGATCGCCGAGATCAGGCCGGGGCCGGGCTGGCGGGCATAGCCATCGGCCAGTTCGTCGAGATAGGCCTTGAACTTGCCCAGGCCGGCGGCGGATCTGGCCGCCCTCTCGCGGCCGTCCTCGGTGTGGGCCTCCGGCCCGAGGTCGGCGCCATCCATGAAGTCGAAGATCCAGGGGTGGAGCGTCGGAACGTCCTTCACCGGCACACCGAGGATCTTGCAGGCCACCGAAACCGGGATGGGGTAGGCGAAATCGTCGACCACATCCATTCGACCCCCGCCGCGGGCCTTGACCGTGTCGAGCAGGTCGTTGGCCATGTCCACGACGTAGGGCTCCATGCTGGGAATCAGGTCGGGTGTGTGCGGCGGCCCGAAGTGCCGCATGCACTGGCGGCGCATCCGGTCGTGGATGGCGGGGTCGGTGCCGATGAAGCTCGAAGGAGGCGCATAGCCGTCCGTGGCCTGGATCTGGGCATCGGGCTTCTCGCCGAACAGTCCCGACGGACTGCGGGAGGTGTCGGAGCTGATCCGCGGGTCGTGCGTCAGCGCGACCACCTCGTCGTATCCCGTCACGGCGTAGGTCTTCTCGGAGACCTTGGCGACCGGCGTCTTGCGCAGTTCGGCGAAGAAGGGGTAGGGGTTCGGGCGGTTTTCGAACTTCATCGCCTCGGCCCAGGCGGTTGCGGCGTCCATCGGTTCTCCTGCTGACGGTTCGGGCTAGTTGCCGCGTGGCCGGAATTCGGCGTGGCGGTCGGTCGGGTCGTGCCCGGTCAGCACGACGTCGGGGTTGCCGGCGGGCTCCCGCGGATCGGGGAACCGGGCCGGCATCACCTCGTGGTTGACCGGCTGGTCGAAGCCGGGCGGCGGCGGCGGGAACGGCCCGGAGCGCTCGATCAACTCCGCGTAGTAGGGCAGCCACTTGCCGTGGTTGAACGTCACCGCCCCGACGATGCGGCCGTTCTTGCCGTACGCGGCGGCGAACCGGCGCTCGTCCGGAGAGCCCTGGGTGAAGACGATCTCGTCGCCGAACGAACACACCCCGACGCTTTTGATGTTGACCCCGAACTGGGCGGACCAGAACGACGGCAGCGGCAGGTGCGGGCGGCGGCCCACCTCGAGGTTGAGCATGTTGTTCGCCGCCACCTCCGCGCCGAAAACCGCGTTGTCCCAATGCTCGAGAGCCAGGAACTCATAGCCGTAGAGCACGTGCGGAGCGCGCGCCACGTCGCCGGCGACGAAGATGTGGTCGGTCACCACACCGTTGATGTCGAAGGCGCGGCAGCCGGCGTCGCAGCCCACCCCCCACTGTCCCGCGGCCAGGCCCGAGCCGGCCAGCCACTCCACATTGCGGACGGAGCCCTGCGACGGGATGACCACGTCGACGTCGAGGACGGTGCCGTCCGACAGCGTCGCTGAGCGCACGTGTCCGGACTCGTCGCCGTGAAGGGATTTCACCGATACCCCGGTGCGCAGGTCGACCCCCGCGTCGCGCATCATCTGCGCGGAGATATCGCTGATCACCCCGCCCAGGGCGCCCTTGAGCGGGCCGCTGCCGCGCTCTGTCACCGTGACCGGCAGGTCGAGTTCGCGGCACACCGAGGCGATCTCCGAGCCGACGAAACCGGACCCGATGATCAGCACCCGTCGTGGCTTGGCCTTGAACGCCGCGGACAGTCCCGCGGCGTCCTCCACCGTCCGAACGGTGAAGACGCCCTGCAGCGCGGCTTCCTCCGGATTCGACCATGGCCTGGCCCGGGTGCCGGTGGCGATCAGCAGCCTGTCGTAGCCGATCTCCTCGCCGTTGCCCAGCTTCACCACGTGGTTGATCCGGTCAAGCGCGACCGCCGCAACGCCCAGCTTCCAGTCGGCGTCGACCCGGCGCAGCCGCGGCAGCTTGGTGTGGTCGGCGGGTACCCAGCCCTTGAGGACCGCCTTGGACAGCGGCGGCCGGTCATACGGTTCGTGCGGCTCATCGCCGATGATCGTCAGCGATCCCTCGAAACCCATCTCGCGCAGCGCTTCCGCTGCGCGCAGGCCGGCCAGGGATGCGCCGACGATGACGATTCGGCCCTGCGCCCGGAACTTCGCGAGGATCTCGTCGAACGAGTAGAAACCACTCACAGGGTTGTCCGGTCGGCCGGTGGATCCAGCTCGAGAATGATCGCCTGCACCGGGCAGGAGGCCACCGCCCGCAGCACGTGCCGGCGCTGTGATTCATCCGGGTTGGGGTCGTAGGCCAGAGCCTCCTCGCCGTTGAGTTTGAGCACCTCCGGCGCCAACGGCACGCATTGGGCATAACCCTGACACTTGTTGAGATCGACAACTAGTCGCATGGGCACTGAGAGTAGTAGCGCGCGTGGCAACATTGGCGGGCATGACAGACATTCGTCCGTTCCGCATCGCCGTGCCCGACGAGGAAGTCGCCGACCTGCGCGATCGCCTGAGCCGGACCCGCTGGCCGGACCGCGAGTGCGTGTCGGACTGGAGCCAGGGCGTTCCGCTGGACTACGTGCGGGATTTGGCGGCCTACTGGGCCGGCGACTACGACTGGCGGGTCCGCGAGGCCCGGCTCAATGTCTTCGAGCAGTTCGTCACCGAGATCGACGGCGTGGACATCCATTTCATCCACCAGCGCAGCACCGACCCGGATGCGTTCCCGCTACTGATCACTCACGGCTGGCCGGGCTCGATCGTGGAGTTCGCCAAGGTGATCGGGCCGCTCAATCGGGACTACCACGTGGTGTGCCCGTCGCTGCCCGGATTCGGATTCTCCGGCAAGCCGACGGCCGCCGGATGGACGGTCGAGCGGGTCGCGCTGGCCTGGGATATCCTGATGAAGCGGCTGGGCTACGACCGATACGGCGCCCAGGGCGGCGACTGGGGTGCGGCGGTCACCACCCAGATCGGCCGGAATGCTCAGGGCTGCATCGCCATCCACATCAATATGCCGATCGCGGCGCCTGTCGGCGACTTGAGCGATCCGTCCCCGGAGGAGCTCGAGGCGCTGGCGGCGCTGGACCACTACCAGCGCTGGGAGGCCGGCTATTCCAAACAGCAGGCCACCCGTCCGCAGACGATCGGTTACGGGCTGGCCGACTCGCCCGCGGGTCAGCTGGCGTGGATCGTGGAGAAGCTGTACGCGTGGAGCGACTGTGACGGGCACCCGGAGAACATCTTCAGCCGCGACGAGATGCTCGACGACGTGATGATGTACTGGGCGACCAACTCCGGCGCCTCTTCGGCGCGGCTGTACTGGGAGAGCTTCGGCGCGTTCGGCGGTGGCGGGAAGGTCGAGCTGCCGACGGGGGTCGCCCACTTTCCGAAGGAGATCGTCAAGGCTCCGCGCAGTTGGTGCGAGTCGGCTTACAACATCACCCACTGGACCGACATGCCGCGGGGAGGTCACTTCGCCGCCTTCGAGCAGCCGGAGCTGTTCGTCGAGGACGTGCGGACCTTCTTCAACGGGGTTCGCCGCGGCGGGAACGCGGTCTAGCATCGGGTGCCATGCGGCTGCGGGTCCTCCTGGGTGCGATGGTGCTACCGGTGGTGCTGGCCGGCTGCTCGCACACCGTGACCGGAGCCGCGAGTTTCAGCCCGGCCGAGGCCGTCGCCGGACTTCGCCCGGGCGACGCCGACCGGGTGCTGCCGGCCACCGCCGAACTCAGCGACACCGTCGGGGCCACACTCCAGCTCGACGCCGACCGCTCCCGGCCGATCATGGGAGCCTCGGCGGCGCCGGCCTGTTCCGCGCTCGACGCGGTCGGGATGTCGGCCTTCGTCGGCGACTCCTGGTCGAAGTTCCGCATGCTGCTCTTCACCGACGGTGACCGGCACGATCAGGTGCTGGCCGAGGCGGTGGCGGTCTACCCCGACGCGGGCGCGGCGGCGGCGTCGTTCGCCGCCGCGACCGGCGCCGCCCGGGCCTGCGACGGCCAGCGGGCGCTGGGTACCGGCGGTGACGCCGCCTGGAGCTTCACCGTCCCGGTGATCGACGCCGACGCGGTGCGCTGGCGCAAGCAGCAGCTCGGGATACCGATGGACTGGGTGTGCCACGGCGAGGCGCGTCTGCGCAACAACGCAGTCCTGCAGGTGATGGCCTGCCGCGGCGACGACTCGGGCCGGGCTACGGCCACCAGGCTGGCCGACCGGATGTCCGCCGCCGTGTGGGAGCTTTCCGACCGTTGATTCAGTGGTTGCGGATCAACCAGATGAGCTCTTCCTTGCTCAGGCCCGAATAGCCGGAGATGCCCAGTTGCCGGGCCCTCTTCTTGAGTTCGACGACGGTCCAGCCCTCGTAGGCGCACGACCGGCTGGGCCGGAAGGACGGGGAACCCGGCTCGTCTCGCCGGTCCCGCGCGGCGGTCTGTCGCATACCTTCTTCTTCCCGGCCCGATCGGGGGTGAAACCTCGATATGGTGTCCTCCTTCGGTGCTTTGACTTGCGGCGCGTTTACTTTCGGTGCGCCAGCGGGTATGCGTCCGCACCGTGATGATCCTGGGAGGCCGGATGACCGACAGCGGGAGCCGCCGCGGGGCGGGGCGGCGCAGCCCCGCCGCCGTCGAGTTCAGGGTGGCGGCCCTACTGGAGAACCTGGCGGTGCTTCGCACCCTGGTCGGGGCCGTCGGCACCTGCGCCGATCTCGACTTCGACGCTGTGGCCGACCTCCGGCTGGCGGTCGACGAAGCCTGCACCCGGCTGATCAGGTCGGCCACACCGGGCGCCACCCTGGTGGTGCTGGTCGATCCCCGCGACGACGCGATCGTGGTGGAAGCATCGACCAGCTGCGACACCGACGACGTCGTGCCCGAGGGCAGTTTCAGCTGGCATGTGCTCAGCTCG
This sequence comes from Mycobacterium sp., assembly GCF_046095365.1. Lineage (GTDB taxonomy): Bacteria > Actinomycetota > Actinomycetes > Mycobacteriales > Mycobacteriaceae > Mycobacterium. The sequence goes on along the minus strand of NZ_JBJTJF010000022.1, from coordinate 15,894 downwards.
CTGACCGACGAGGTGCAGACCTTCCACCGCGACCACGACGATGATCCGGTTTTCGGCATCACCCTGACCACGAGGCGGGCGGTCGCCCGGCAGTGACGCTGAGAGCGGGGGACTCCGAGTACGCCGACGTTCCGGAGATGTTCCGTCAGCTGGCGACGCTGGAACCGGGTTCGCCGGAGTTCCGGCGCAGCCGCGACCGGATCGTCCAACGCTGCCTGCCGCTGGCCGACCACATCGCGCGCCGCTTCGAAGGCCGCGGCGAGAGCCGCGAGGACCTCGTCCAGGTGGCCCGGGTGGGTCTGGTGAACGCGGTGATCCGCTACGACGTCGACACCGGTTCGGAATTCCTGTCGTTCGCCGTGCCGACCATCATGGGTGAGGTTCGCCGCTACTTCCGAGACAACAGCTGGTCGCTCAAAGTGCCGCGACGCCTCAAGGAACTGCACCTGCGGCTCGGCGCGGCCACCGCGGAGCTCTCCCAGCGGCTCGGCCGCGCGCCCACCGCCTCGGAACTGGCGGCCGAACTCGGGATGGACCGCGACGAGGTGGTCGAGGGGCTGGTCGCGGGTAGCTCCTACAAGACGCTCTCGATCGACAGCACCGGTTCGGAGGACGTCCCGGCGATCCTTGACACCCTGGGAGCGGCCGACGCCGGTCTGGACCGCATCGAGAACCGGGAGGCGTTGCGCCCGTTGCTGTCGGAGTTGCCCGAGCGCGAGCGGACGGTGCTGATGCTGCGGTTCTTCGAGTCGATGACCCAGACCCAGATCGCCGAGCGGGTCGGGATCTCCCAGATGCACGTCTCCCGGCTACTGGCCAGGTCGCTCGCCCGGCTCCGCGACCAGTTGCAGTAGAAACCGCCCCACCGCCTCGGCGCCGGCGCCGGCCGCCGCGGCGTCCCCGGTCGCGGTGACCCGCGCACGGACCTCGCCGGTGACCGGTTCGCAGACCTCCCAGCTTCCCTCGCCGACCGCCTTGAGGTACCAGGCGCCGGCGTTGATGTCCGGGCAGCTCACGTGTGCTCGGGGAGCGCTACTTGATCTCGGCCAGGACGGTGCCCTGGGTGATCGCGGCACCGGCTTCCACGGCCAGGCCGGTGATGACGCCGTCCTTGTGCGCGGTCACCGGGTTCTCCATCTTCATCGCCTCCAGCACGACCACGAGTTCGCCGACGGCGACGGTCTGACCCTCCTCGACGGCGACCTTGACGACGGTGCCCTGCATGGGGGCGGTCACCGCGTCACCGGAGGCGGCCGACCCGAGTTGGGCGCCGCGCTTTCGCGGCTTGGGCTTCTTGCGGATCACTCCCGGCGCGGCCGCGCCGCCGCCGTTGCCCACCGCGAAATCACCGGGCAGCGACACCTCCAGCCGCCTGCCCGCCACCTCGACGACGACCGTCTGGCGCGGCTGCTCCTCCTCGGCGTCGACGGCGCCGCCGCCGGTGAACGGTTCGATCGTGTTGTCCCACTCGGTCTCGATCCAGCGGGTGTGCACGGTGAAGCCGTCGGCGTCGCCGACGAACGCCGGGTCACGCAGCACGGCCCGGTGGAACGGGATGACGGTGGCCAGACCCTCGACGTGGAACTCGTCGAGAGCCCGACGTGCCCGCTCGATGGCCTGGGCACGGTCGGCGCCGGTGACGATCAGCTTGGCCAGCATCGAGTCGAACTGTCCGCCGATCACCGACCCCGCCTCGACGCCGGAGTCCAGCCGCACGCCCGGGCCGCTGGGGGTGTCGTAGCGGTTCACCGGTCCGGGTGCGGGCAGGAAGCCGCGGCCGGCGTCCTCGCCGTTGATGCGGAACTCGATGGAATGGCCGCGCGGGGTGGGATCGGTTGTGATGGCGAGCGTTTCGCCGTTGGCGATGCGGAACTGCTCACGCACCAGATCCAGTCCGGAGGTCTCCTCGGTGACCGGGTGCTCCACCTGCAGGCGGGTGTTGACCTCGAGGAAAGAGATCAGACCGTCCTGGCCGACCAGGTACTCGACGGTGCCCGCGCCGTGATAGCCGGCCTCCTTGCAGATCCGCTTGGCCGACTCGTGGATCTCGGCGCGCTGGGCGTCGGTCAGGAATGGCGCCGGGGCCTCCTCGACCAGCTTCTGGAACCGGCGCTGCAGCGAGCAGTCGCGGGTGCCGGCGACCACGACGTTGCCGTGCTGGTCGGCGATCACCTGTGCCTCCACGTGGCGGGGCTTGTCCAGGTAGCGCTCGACGAAGCACTCGCCGCGGCCGAACGCGGCGACCGCCTCGCGGGTCGCCGACTCGAACAGCTCCGGAATCTCCTCGATCGTGCGGGCCACCTTCATCCCCCGCCCGCCGCCGCCGAAGGCGGCTTTGATGGCCACCGGTACGCCGTACTCGCGGGCGAAGGCGACCACCTCGTCGGCGTCCTTGACCGGGTCCGGCGTACCGGGCACCAGCGGCGCCTGGGCCCGCGCGGCGATGTGCCGGGCGGTGACCTTGTCGCCGAGGTCGCGGATGGCCTGCGGGCTCGGGCCGATCCAGATCAGGCCCGCGTCGATGACGGCCTGCGCGAAATCAGCGTTCTCGCTGAGAAACCCGTAGCCGGGGTGGATGGCGTCGGCGCCGGACTTGGCGGCGGCGTCGAGGATCTTGCCGAAATCCAGATAGGACTCCGCGGAGGTCTGTCCGCCCAGTGCGAATGCCTCGTCGGCGAGCCGCACATGCGGGGCGTCGGCGTCGGGCTCGGCGTAGACCGCGACACTCGCCAGGCCGGCGTCCTTGGCCGCTCGGATCACCCGGACCGCGATCTCTCCGCGGTTGGCGACGAGGACCTTGGAGATGGTGGGCACTGCGCCTCCTGTGGGGGACTCTAAGACGGCTCTGAAAATATAAGTTCGCAGGCAGTCTAGAGCGTGGTGCTCCGGCCGCATTTGCCGGACCGGCTCAAGGGATCGAACGCGTGTACGACGTTACGGGTGGTCCCCGGAAGGCGTGGACGGTTGTCCACGCCGCGCTATTCCTTGGGGCCGAAGTTATCCCGGTAGCGCTGGATCTCGTGCGGCTCGTCCATGTCGGATTGGATCGCGGCGCGGTCGTGCCGGATGGTCTTGCGCAGGGCGATCGTGATCAGCGCGACCAGGACAACCGCAGACGCGATGATGATGATCGGAGTCATGTTCATAGCGCCATCTTGGGTGCCGATCGGCCCTCACGCGGGCTTTTCGGGTGAATAGTCCGTGACGGCGGCCACAAGGACGCCGCCGGCGGGGCGAGACATGAAGCCCGGCAGGCGAACCCGCCGCACTTCTAGGTCCGCAGCCGTCGTTTGATCCGGGTCAGCATGGCTGACATGCCGCGCAGGCGCAGCGGGCTGATCAGCGCGGCCAGTCCCAGCTCGGCGTAGAAGTCGTCGGGTACCGCCAGGATTGCGTCGGCGGACTGGCCGTCCAGCCCGGTGGCCAGGATGGAGGCGAACCCGCGGGTGGTGGGAGCCTCGGCAGGTGCGCTGAAGTACAGCCGCACACGCGCCCGGTCGTCTGCGTCGACATGCAGGAACAGCGGGGACTGGCATTCCGGCACCGGCTCCATCGCGGCCTCGTTCAGCTCGTCGGGCAGGCCGGGAAGCTCGTCGGCGAACTCCAGCAGCAGCCTCAGTTTGTCCTGGCCGGCGACTTCGGCGAACTCAGACACCACCTCGGCCAGCGGCCCGGGCATGCTCACGGCATCTCGGGCAGCGAACCGGGCTGCTCGCCCGCCACCACCGGAACCCGCACGGTGTTGCCCCACTCGGTCCACGAGCCGTCGTAGTTGCGCACTCCGGGGATGCCGAGCAGGTAGGTCAGCACGAACCAGGTGTGGCTGGACCGCTCACCGATCCGGCAGTAGGCGATGGTGCCGGGGCCATCGGGCCTGACGAAGGAGTAGATCTCGTCGAGTTCGGCCCGGCTGCGGAAACGTCCCTGCTCGTCGGCCGCTTTCGCCCAGGGCACCGACACCGCCGTGGGGATGTGGCCCGCCCGCAGCGCACCCTCCTCCGGGTAGTCCGGCATGTGGGTGCGCTCGCCGGTGTACTCCTGCGGCGAGCGGACGTCGATCAGGGTCTGCTCGCCCAGGGCGGCCAGCACGTCGTCGCGGTAGGCCCGGATGGGTTTGTCGTTGCGCTTGACCACCGGGTAGCCGGTGGTGGTTCGCGTCGGCACGTCGAGGTTCGTATCGCGGCCCTCGGCCAGCCACTGGTCGCGGCCCCCGTTGAGCAGCCGCACGTCCGGGTGGCCGAACAGGGTGAACACCCACAGGGCGTAGGCGGCCCACCAGTTGCTCTTGTCGCCGTAGATCACCACGGTGTCGTCGCGGGAGATGCCCTTGCGGTTCATCAGGTCCGCGAACTGCTCGCCGTTGATGTAGTCGCGGACATGGGGGTCGTTGAGGTCGGTGTGCCAGTCGACCTTCACCGCGCCGGGGATGTGCCCGACGTCGTAGAGCAGGACGTCCTCGTCGGACTCCACCACCACCAGGCCCGGGGTGCCCAGATGCTCGGACAGCCAGTCACCGGTCACCAGCCGTTCCGGGTGTGCGTACTGCTGCAGGGCGGGGTTCGGATCCGGCGGTAAGGGCACCCGGCAAGCCTACCGATTAGCCCCCCACAGCTCACCGAGTTCCAGGCCCACCGATTCCAGCAGCCGCCGGGTGGCCGGCAGGCTCAGGCCGATGACGTTCGCCGGGTCCCCGTCGACGGAATCGACGAACCAGCCACCCAGCCCGTCGAGGGTGAAACCGCCCGCCACCCCCAGCGGTTCGCCGCTGGCGATGTACGCCCGCAGCTCATCGGCCGAGGGGACGCCGAAGCGCACCGTCGTCACGGCGGCCGTGCTCCCGGTGTGGGTGATCCGGGCGTCGGACATCCGGATCACGCAGTGGCCGGTGAACAACTCGCCGTCCCGCCCCGCCATCGAATTCCATTGCCGCAGAGCCTGTTCGGGTGTGCCGGGCTTGCCGCTCAACGTCCCGCCGACATAGAGCATGGAATCGCAGCCGATCACCACGCAGTCCGCGGAAACCCGGGTGTCCAGGGTCGCCGCCGCCGCCTCGGCCTTGGCCTCGGCCAGCGCGGTCACCACCCGGGCCGGGTCCGCGTCGGGGCCCAGCCGGTTCATCAGTGCGTCCTCGTCGACGCCGGACACCACGACCATCGGGTCGATCCCGGCGCTGCGCAACACCCGCAGCCGGCCGGCCGAGGCCGAGGCGAGAACGACGCGCGTCACCGGGCGTGGAGCCCGGTCATCGGCGGCGCCGGGCGTGGAGCCCGGTCATCGGCGTACGTGCGTCCGGTCCCTGAGCGTCACGAGTTGCCAGCTGGCGAAGCCGTAGCGCAGCCGGTCCACCGGGTGGCCCCACAGGTTGAGCTCCTGCGGGCCGGGGTGGCCGGGGGTGCCGCCCAGGGCGGCCAGCACGGTGACCGCCGCCGCCAGCTCCGCGTCGGTGGGATTGCCCTTGAGCACCCTGATTTCGGGCATCGCATGCTCGGGCTCGTCGATGGTCAGCTGGTGCGGATCGCTGACTTCGGTGATGTCCTCGTGCCTCACGGACCGGTCTCCTTAGAGGGGAATGTTCCCGTGCTTCTTGGGCGGGGTCTGAATGATCTTGCGCTCCAGCAGCCGCAGCGAGGTCGCGATGTAGCCACGGGTGTGCGACGGCGGGATGACCGCGTCGACGAACCCGCGCTCGGCGGCGATGTAGGGGTTGACCAGGGTATCCTCGTAGTCGCGCTGCAACTCCAGCCGCAGCTCCTCGACGTCCTCGCCGGCCTTGGCGGCATCGGTGAGCTGCTTGCGGTAGACGAAGCCGACCGCGCCGGAGGCGCCCATCACCGCGATCTGCGCGGTGGGCCAGGCCAGGTTGACGTCGCAGCCCATGTCCTTGGAGCCCATCACGCAGTAGGCGCCGCCGTAGGCCTTGCGGGTGATGACGGTGATCTTGGCGACGGTGGCCTCGCCGTAGGCGTAGAGCAGCTTCGCGCCGCGCCGGATGATGCCGTTGTACTCCTGCTCGGTGCCGGGCAGGAACCCCGGCACGTCGACGAGCATCACGATCGGGATGTTGAAGCAGTCGCAGGTGCGCACGAACCGGGCCGCCTTCTCCGAGGCGTTGATGTCCAGGCATCCGGCGAACTGGGTGGGCTGGTTGGCCACGATGCCGACCGGCCGCCCGTCGATGCGCCCGAATCCGACGACGATGTTCTGCGCGTACTCCGCCTGGATCTCCAGGAACTCGTCGTCGTCGAGGATCCGGGTGATCACCTCATGCATGTCGTAGGGCTGGTTGGGCGAATCCGGGATCAGCGTGTCCAGTTCGAGGTCCTCGTCGGTCAGGTTGTCCTCGATCGCGCCCGGATGCGGCGGGGCGGGGAAGCGCGGCGGCTCGGCGTAGTTGTTCGGCGGCAGGAAACTGAGCAGGTCGCGGACGAAGTCGAAGGCGTCCTGCTCGCCGGAGGCGACGTAGTGCGCGGTTCCCGACTTGGCCATGTGGGTGTGGGCGCCGCCGAGCTCCTCCATGGTGACGTCCTCGCCGGTGACGGTCTTGATCACGTCCGGGCCGGTGATGAACATCTGGCTGGTCTGGTCGACCATGATGACGAAGTCGGTCAGCGCGGGGGAGTAGACGTGGCCGCCGGCGGCCGCGCCCATGATCAGTGAGATCTGCGGGATCACCCCGGAGGCCTTGATGTTGTTGTGGAAGATCCGGCTGTACAGGCCGAGGGAGACCACACCCTCCTGGATGCGCGCGCCGGCGCCGTCGTTGATGCCGATCAGCGGACGTCCGGTCTTGATGGCCAGATCCTGGACCTTCACGATCTTCTCGCCGTACACCTCGCCGAGGCTGCCGCCGAACACCGTGGCGTCCTGGCTGAAGATGCACACCTCACGGCCGTCGATGGTGCCGTAGCCGGTCACCACGCCGTCGCCGACCGGGCGGTTCTCCTGCAGGTTGAAGGTGGTGGCGCGGTGGCGCGCCAGCGCGTCGAGTTCGACGAAGGAGTCCTCGTCGAGCAGGGCCAGGATCCGTTCCCGGGCCGTGAGCTTCCCCCTGCCGTGGGTCTTCTCGACGGCGGCTTCACCGACCGGGTGCAACGTCTCCTCGGCGCGGCGGCGCAGGTCGGCCAGTTTGCCGGCCGTGGTGTGGATATCCGCGTGGGCGTCGGACTCGGTGGTCGTCATGGGTGACGATGGTAGCCGTGACACTCTGGTTGTTGGCGCTGGCGTTCCTGCTGATGTGCGGCTGTCTGGCCGCGGCGTTGCGGCGGGTCGGCCGGACCTGGATCGCCGCGGTCGTCTGCGTAGCCCTGACACTGCTCATCTACGTCCTGCTCTCCGACGTCGGGATAGGGGTCAGCCTGTGAGCACTCCCGCAGCCGGGGCGCGGCGGCCGATCGTGGTCGCCAGGGTCCTGAACACGGCCGGGATTCTGGCGATCGCCGCGGTACTGGGCTCCTCGCTGTACTACCAGTTCGTCGTGGGCGACCAGCCGTGCAAGCTGTGTCAGCTGCAGCGGGTGTGCATGATCGGCGTTGCGCTGGGCGCGGTGCTGAATCTGACGCTGGGGATGCGGGTCAGGCACTACGCGGTGTCGGTCATGTTCGCGGTCTCAGGTGCGCTGGCGGCCTTCCGGCACATCCTGATCAACGCCTGCCCCTATCCGGGGGAGCCGCCCGGCTTCGGACCGGCCGTCCTCGGATTACACACCTACACATGGGCTTTCGTGGTTTTCGGGACCGCGATCTTCGCCTGCGCGGCCGTCCTGATGTGGGACGCCGGAACCAGTGATACCGACTCGGGCTGTCTCGGCACCGGGCACTGGACGAGGCCGGTGGCGATGTTCGCCGTCGGACTGATCGCGCTGATCTGTGTGGTCATGACGATCTCCGCGTTTCAGATCGCGGTCACCGGGGGCCACTGAATCAGGCACTGAGTTCGCGTACGACCAGCACCGAGTTGAGCGTCGGATCCCCGCAGTAGGCCATCCGGGTCCCGCTCGCCGCCTCGGCCTGCAGCGCGGCCAGCACCTCGGCGCGGATCCGCTCGCCGGGCGCCAGCGCCGGGACCCCGGGCGGGTAGGGGGCCGCGGTCTCAGCGGCGATCCGGCCCACCGCCTCGGCGGCAGGCACCCGCTCGCGGTCGGCGAAGAAGGCGTCGCGCGGGGTCATCGCGGTGTCGGGCTCCAGCGTCCAGGAGGTGATCGGGACCACCGGCCGGGGCTGCCCGCGGTGTTCCTCGATCGCGGCGGTAACCTCGGTGACCAGATAGTCGACGCTGTCGGGGGTGTCGGCCAGCGTGATCACCGGGCAGAACGTGTCGCGGTCGGAGAACTCCAGACGAAGCCCGCGTCGCTCCAGGGCGTCGGCCGCCTCCTGCCCGTCGGCCCCGGTGCCGGTCAGCGTCAGGACGATCTTGGTCGGGTCGTGCATCAGCAGCGCCGGCGAACGGTCGGCGATCTCGGTGCCGACCACCCCGAGGCCGGGCACCTGCCCGAAGCGCTCGCGCGCCCCGGCGGCCAGGGTGATGGCCTGGCCGAGCAGCTCCTTCCCGCGTTCGGCGAGCAGTTCGCGGGTGTAGTCGATGCTGGCGAAGATCGACCCGGACGGGCTGGTGGTGTGCAGTCCCTCGAACGCCGCATAGAGCAGTTCGAGGTCGATGCGCTCGCCCCGGGCAAGCACCATCGACGACTGGGTGAAGCCGGTCACGTGCTTGTGGATGCTCGTCACGAGGATGTCCGCACCGGCCGCGATGGCGTGCGGCGGCAGATCCGGGTGAAACCCGAGATGCGCGCCCCAGGCGGCGTCGACGGCCAGCGGAATGCCGTGCGCGTGGGCGAGTTCGGCGTGCGCTGCGACGTCTGAGATCCCTCCGACGTAGCTCGGCTCGACCAGAATCACCGCCTTGGCGTCGGGGTGAGCCTCAAGCGCCGCGGCGACCCGGGACACCGGCATCCCCGCGGTCAGGCCGGTGTGGGGGTCGATGTCGGGACGCACCCACACCGGGACCAGGCCGGCGAGCACCAGTCCGAAGAACAGCGACTTGTGGATGGTGCGGGCCACCACGACTTTGTCGCCGGGCTTGCCGACGGTCAGGCAGATGGCCTCGTTGCCGTGCGTCGAACCCTGCACCGAGAACCCGCACCAGTCCGCGCCCCACAGCTCTGCGGCCAGGCGCTCGGCGGCGGCCAGCCGCCGGGTCGACACCCGGCGGTTCTCCACGCCCAGGTAGTGCGGCACGTCCAAAGCCAGGAACTCGTCGACCAGCTCGGGGTTGCGTTTGTGCCCGGGTGTGCAGAACGGCGTCCCGGGATCGGCGAGGTACCTCTTGAATGCGTCATGGAGCGGGGTATCGCCCATTGCGGGTCCTTGCATATTCCGGTGCGGGTGACGTAGGAGTTCATCATGGGCTATCCCGACAGCGCTTTGGCGTCAGATGAGCAAGTTGTGCTGCACCGGCACCCGCATTGGAAGCGGCTCGTCGGTCCGGTGCTGGCCCTTCTGGTCACCACGGCACTGGCCTCGTTCGCCGCCGCGGTGGTCAGTCGCACCGACTGGGAGCCGCACATCCGCCAGGGGGTGTCGGCCGGGATCGCGGCGAGCTGGCTGCTGCTTGTCCTCTGGCTGACGCTGAGGCCGTTCCTGGCCTGGAAGGCAACGCATTTCGTGCTGACCGACCGTCGGGTGATGTACCGCCACGGGGTGCTCACCAAGGCCGGCATCGACATTCCGCTGGCCCGGATCAACAGCGTGGAGTTCCGGCGCGGCCTGTTCGACCGGTTGGCGCGAACCGGAACCCTGGTCATCGAGTCGGCCTCGCAGGACCCGCTGGAGTTTCGCGACATCCCGCAGGTGGAGTACGTGCACTCGCTGCTCTATCACGAGGTGGTCGATCACGAGGTGTTCGACGACCGGGAGTCCTAGGGGTTGGGCTCGTCGGCGACCGGGGTCAGGCCGCCGGCGGCGTCCGCCGCAGCGACGTAACCAGCCTGCGGCGCTTGTCGCGGGCCTCGATCTCGTCCTCGAGCGCCTCGGCGATGCCACCCGTGGTGAGAGCCTCCAGCGCCCGGTCGGGCCCGGCCGCGACCATCTCGTCGGGGAACACCCAGCGCCGGAACGCCCAGAACCGGAAGGCCATCTGCAGCAGGTTGCCGATCAGGTAGGCCGACAGGAAGTCGGCGACGTTCTCCACGGCCAGCGAGACGTTCGGGACCTGAAGGTCGAGCACGTAGCGGGACATCCACAACGGGAGCATCGCCAGCACGACGCCGACGCCGCTGACGCCGAAGAACAGCAGTGCCTCATGGTGGCGTTCGCGGCCGCCGCGGTCGCGGAAGCTCCATTCCCGGTTGAGGATGTAGGAGGCGATCACCGCCACGATCCCGGCGATCACCTTGGCCGTCACCGGCTTGGGCTCCAGGACCGTCAGCTTGAGCGTGTAGAAGATCGCCGAGTCGATGACGAATGTGGTGGCGCCGACGATCGCGAACTTGATCAGCTCGTGATGCCGCTCGGCGAAGGGCCGGATCGGCCCGGGCAGCCGGGCGATCGTGGCGTCAGCGAATGACATAAGGGCAAATTCTACGGAAATCCGTGCAGGCTGCGTAGCGTCGCAGGTCACCGCCGGTAAGGCCGAGCTACGACCAACCTGCCGCCATGTCTCGTGCCACCATGTCTGTGTGCCTAGCGGACCCGTGGTTGCGATGGTGGGCGGCGGGCAGCTGGCCCGGATGACCCACCAGGCCGCGATTCCGCTGGGCCAGACCCTGCGGGTGCTGGCGGTCAGCGCGGACGACCCGGCCGCACAGGTCAGCCCGGACGTGGTGATCGGCTCCCACACCGACCTCGACGCGCTGCGGCGGGCCGCAACCGGCGCCACCGCGCTGACCTTCGACCACGAGCACGTCCCCACCGAGTTGCTGCACACGCTGGTCGCCGAGGGGGTGACGGTGCTGCCGCCGCCGGAGGCGCTGGTGTACGCCCAGGACAAGCTGGCGATGCGCCGCCGGCTCTCCGGCCTGGGGGTGCCGGTGCCGCGTTTCGCCGAGGTGTCCTCGGTGGACGACGTCGACGCGTTCGCCGCCCGGGTGGGCGGGGCGGTCGTGGTCAAGACGGTGCGCGGCGGCTACGACGGCCGCGGGGTGGTGCTCGCCGACGACGTCGCCGCGGCGCGGGATGCCGTCGCCGGGTACCTCGCCGACGGGGTGGCGGTACTGCTCGAGGAGCGGGTGGCGATGCGCCGCGAACTGGCGGTGCTGGTGGCCCGCTCCCCGTTCGGCCAGGGCGCGGCCTGGCCGGTGGTGGAAACGGTTCAGCGGCAGGGTATTTGCGTCACCGTGCTGGCCCCCGCTCCGGACCTGTCCGGGGAGCCGGCCGCCGAGGCGGAACGGCTCGGACTCCGGATCGCCGACGAGCTGGGCGTGGTCGGGGTGCTCGCAGTGGAGCTGTTCGAGACCGCCGGGGGCGCACTGGTGGTCAACGAACTGGCCATGCGGCCGCACAACTCCGGGCACTGGACCATGAACGGTTCGGTCACCGGGCAGTTCGAGCAGCACCTGCGCGCGGTGCTGGACTACCCGCTCGGCGATACCCGGGCGATCGCGCCGGTCACCGTGATGGCCAACGTGCTCGGTGCGCGGCAGGCTCCGGCGATGGGCATGGACGAGCGGTTGCACCACCTCTTCGGCCGGATACCCGAGGCGCACGTGCACCTCTACGGCAAGCAGGAACGCCCGGGCCGCAAGATCGGCCACGTCAACGTGCTCGGCGATGATCTGGAGTCGGTGCGTGAGCGGGCCGAACGGGCGGCACACTGGTTGTCGCACGCGGCATGGACAGACGGGTGGAAAACGCATGACTGAGCTTGCGCCGGCTGAGCCCAGGGTGGGCGTCATCATGGGCAGCGACAGCGACTGGCCGGTGATGTCGGCCGCCGCCGAGGCGCTGGCCGAGTTCGACGTGCCCTTCGAGGTGGGCGTGGTCTCCGCGCACCGGACGCCCGGGCGGATGCTGCAGTACGCCGGCGACGCGGCCGGCCGCGGCATCGAGGTGATCATCGCCGGCGCCGGGGGCGCGGCGCACCTGCCGGGAATGGTGGCCTCGGCCACACCGCTGCCGGTGATCGGTGTCCCGGTTCCACTCGCGGGTCTGGACGGGATGGACTCCCTGCTGTCGATCGTGCAGATGCCGGCCGGGGTCCCGGTGGCGACGGTGTCCATCGGCGGGGCCCGCAACGCCGGCCTGCTGGCCGTGCGGATCCTCGGGTCGTCGGATCCGGCGCTGCGGACCCGGATGCGGCATTTCCAGGCCGACCTGGAGGCCCAGGTCCTGACCAAGGACCGGGCGCTTCGCCGGCGATTACTGGGTGAGTGAGCGAACAAGTAAAGTCACCTGCGAGTGGTGAGGAGACCGACATGGCTTGGACCGGCGATTCGTCGTTCGATGTTTTCCAGTTGCCCGAGGAGCATCAGGAACTGCGCGCGGCGATCCGCGCGCTGGCCGAGAAGGAGATCGCCCCGTACGCGGCCGCGGTCGACGAGGACGCTCGCTTCCCGCAGGAGGCCCTAGACGCCCTGACCGCCTCGGGGTTCAACGCGGTGCACGTGCCCGAGGAGTTCGGCGGACAGGGCGCGGACTCGGTGGCGGCCTGCATCGTCATCGAGGAGGTCGCCCGCGTCGACGGCTCGGCCTCGCTGATTCCCGCGGTGAACAAGCTGGGCACCATGGGTCTGATCCTGCGCGGCTCCGACGAGCTGAAGAAGAAGGTGCTGCCCGAGATCGCCGACGGCAAGATGGCCTCCTACGCGCTGTCCGAGCGCGAAGCCGGCAGCGACGCCGCGTCCATGCGCACCCGCGCCAAGGCCGACGGCGACGACTGGATCCTCAACGGCTCCAAGTGCTGGATCACCAACGGCGGCAAGTCGGCCTGGTACACCGTGATGGCGGTCAACGACCCGGACAAAGGCGCCAACGGCATCTCGGCGTTCATGGTTCACGAGGACGACGAGGGCTTCACCGTCGGGCCCAAGGAGCGCAAGCTGGGCATCAAGGGCTCGCCGACCACCGAGCTGTACTTCGAGAACTGCCGGATCCCCGGCGACCGGATCATCGGAGAGCCGGGCACCGGGTTCAAGACCGCGCTGGCCACCCTCGATCACACCCGGCCCACCATCGGCGCCCAGGCTGTCGGCCTCGCCCAGGGTGCGCTGGACGCCGCGATCGCCTACACCAAGGACCGCAAGCAGTTCGGCCGGCCGGTCGCCGACAACCAGGGAGTGCAGTTCATGCTCGCCGACATGGCGATGAAGGTGGAGGCCGCCCGGCTGATGGTCTACTCCGCCGCGGCCCGCGCCGAGCGCGGCGAGGGCGATCTGGGATTCATCTCCGCGGCCTCGAAGTGCTTCGCCTCCGACGTCGCGATGGAGGTGACCACCGACGCCGTCCAGCTCTTCGGCGGCGCCGGCTACACCGTCGACTTCCCGGTCGAGCGGATGATGCGCGACGCCAAGATCACCCAGATCTACGAGGGCACCAACCAGATTCAGCGCGTGGTGATGTCACGCGCGCTGCTGCGCTGACCGCCGCGGTCAGTCCTGCGCGTCGAGCAGGTGGGTGATGTCGCCGGCCGACACCGCCACGCTCTGCGCCCCGGTGTCGATGTGCAGCTGGCCGAGTTCGTCGAGATCGGTTGCCGTTCCGGTGATCTCGCGATCGCCGGGTAGCGTGGCCCGCACCCGCCTGCCCAGCGTGACGCTGCGGCGGCGGTAGTCGGCGACCAGTCCGTGGTCCGGACCGCCGGCGGCCCGCCAGCGGTCGACGCGGGCGGAGAGTTCGGCCAGGATGGCGCCCAGCAGCGCGGTTCGGTCCAGCATGGTCGAACCGAGCATCAGCAGCGAGGTGGCCCGCTCGTCCGGCGCCTCGGCGGCGGTCATCGTCACGTTGACGCCCAGGCCCACCACGATCACCGGGTCCGGAGCGGCCACCTCGGCGAGAATCCCGCCCAGCTTGGAGTTTCCGACCAGCAGGTCGTTGGGCCACTTGAGCGCTGGTTCGATTCCGGTGGTGGCGGCCACCGCGTCGGCCGCGGCGACCCCGGTCAGCAAGGGCAGCCAGCCCCAGCCGGCGGGTGGCACCCCGGCGGCGTCGACGCCCACCGACAGCGCGACCTGCGTCCGGGGCGGGGTGGACCAGCCGCGGCCCAGCCGGCCCCGGCCGGCGCTCTGGTGCTCGGCGACCAGGACCGCTCCGCCGACATCCTCGCCGGCGGCGTGCCGGGCCAACAGGTCGGCGTTGGTGGAGCCGGTGGTCTCGACCAGGTCGATGCGGCGCAGTGCGCGGCCGGGTCCGGCCAGGTCACGGCGGATTCCGGCGATGTCCAGCGGCGGGTGTTGCGGCGGCGGGGTCATGCCGTGAGCCTATGGGCGTTTTTGACGAAACCGGCGGCTGGGATAGGTTCAGGCCCCATGACTACTCTTCGTTCGCTTCGCGGCGCCGCCGCGCTGGCCGGTGCCGTCGCCGTCCTGGGCTTCCCGGGGATCGCCGCAGCCGATGACCCCGATGCCGTTCCGCAGGCCATGCTGGACACCAATTGCACGCTGGATCAGCTGATGGCCGCCACCAAGGTCGTCGACCCGATCACCTACGGCGGGATCATCGAGAAGTACAACACCGAGCCGCCGTGGGTCCAGGGCGAGATCGTCAAGCACATGAACCTGCTGCTGGCCAAGACCCCGGATCAGCGGCAGGCCGAGGTCGACGAGCTGGCCAACATCTTCCCGGCCTACGTCGGGCTGTTCCGCACCGCCGAGCCGACTGCCAACGACGTCGCGGCCAAGTGCCCGACCTACCCGGCGCAGGACCCCGCGGTGTGGAACGCGGCCGCTCCCGCCCCGGCCCCGGTCGAGCCGGCTCCGGTCGCGCCGGCCTCGGTTGAGGCGCCCGCGGCGCCCGCGACGGCCGAGCCGGCGTCGGTCGCCGCCCCGGATGCCCCGGCCGCCCCGGCGGTGGATGCCCCGGCGGCTCCGGCCGCTCCCGCTGTGGATGCTCCGGCCGCTCCGGCTCCGACTGCGGCTCCGGCGGCCTCCGCGCCCGCCGCTTAGTCCAGCGTCCGGGTGACCTTCTCGGTCACCCGGCGCCGATCCAGCACCGAGGGGTCTGGATTGGCGAGCTGGACCAGCGACGCGCCTGCGGCCAGGACCGCCAGCAGGTTGTCGGTGAGTTCGCCCGGGTCCGACCAGCTCCGGTCCGACATGACCCGGTCGGCGGCCGTCAGGCCCTGGCGCCGGGCACTGAGCCGGGCCGCCTCGAGCACCTCGTCGACCGATCGGCCCTGCAGCGCCGGTCCCGGATCCGGCGCGGGCACGACCTGGTCGCCGTGCACCCGCACCGCGGTGGCGTAGTCGGTTACGCCGACCGGAAGATCGCTTACCGGCTTGCCGAACGGGTCCAGTGACAGAACCGCGACCTCCCCGCCGGACACCGCCTCGTCGGCTTCGGCCAGCCGGTCGGCCGTGCACAGCGCGAGATCCGCGGACGTCCCGGGCGGGTCGCTCAGCGCCACCTGCGCGCCGATCCACCACACCCCCAGCAGCACCGCCGCGGTCTGCCAGTGCGCCGGGAGCAGCACCAGCACCCGGCTGGAAGCCCCGGCGCCCAACTCCTCGCGCAACAGGTTGGCTGTCTTGGCCGCCCAGTTCGCCAGCGTCACGGTGGACAGTTCGATGCGTTCGCCGGTCGCGTCGTCGTAGTAGGTGATGCGCGGGCCCATCCGGTCGGCAGCCGAGCCGGCGGACAGCAGCGGGTCCAGCAGCGCGTCGGTCAGGGTCGTCAATTGACGCACTTGGGATCGTCGGATCCCGCCGTGATCACCGGCGACGGCGGCGGCGCGCCGTCGGGGGCCGCC
>NZ_JBJTJF010000021.1:0-5303 GCF_046095365.1 Mycobacterium sp. | reverse complement strand
GCCAGCCCGAGACCGGCTCTCCTGATCGAACGACGTCGACCTCCGGGCCGGCGTCAGAGATCTTGACGGAGAGTTTGATCCTGGCTCAGGACGAACGCTGGCGGCGTGCCTAACACATGCAAGTCGAACGAGGTCCAAGGGAGCTTGCTCCCTGAAGACCTAGTGGCGAACGGGTGAGTAACACGTGAGAAACCTGCCCTCGAGTGGGGAATAACCCGGGGAAACCCGGGCTAATACCGCATACGCTCCTCTGGTCGCATGGCCGGAGGAGGAAAGTTTTTCGCTCTTGGAGGGTCTCGCGGCCTATCAGCTTGTTGGCGGGGTAACGGCCCACCAAGGCTACGACGGGTAGCTGGTTTGAGAGAACGATCAGCCACACTGGGACTGAGACACGGCCCAGACTCCTACGGGAGGCAGCAGTGGGGAATCTTGCGCAATGGGCGAAAGCCTGACGCAGCAACGCCGCGTGCGGGATGAAGGCCTTCGGGTTGTAAACCGCTTTTACCAGGAAGGAAAATGACAGTACCTGGAGAATAAGGTGCGGCCAACTACGTGCCAGCAGCCGCGGTGACACGTAGGCACCAAGCGTTGTCCGGATTTATTGGGCGTAAAGAGCTCGTAGGCGGTTCAGTAAGTCGGGTGTGAAAACTCTGGGCTTAACCCAGAGCCGCCACCCGATACTGCTGTGACTTGAGTCCGGTAGGGGAGCGGGGAATTCCTGGTGTAGCGGTGAAATGCGCAGATATCAGGAGGAACACCGGTGGCGAAGGCGGGTCTCTGGGCAGTAACTGACGCTGAGGAGCGAAAGCGTGGGGAGCGAACAGGATTAGATACCCTGGTAGTCCACGCCGTAAACGGTGGGTACTAGGTGTGGGTTTCCTTCCTTGGGATCCGTGCCGTAGCTAACGCATTAAGTACCCCGCCTGGGGAGTACGGCCGCAAGGCTAAAACTCAAAGAAATTGACGGGGGCCCGCACAAGCGGCGGAGCATGTGGATTAATTCGATGCAACGCGAAGAACCTTACCTGGGTTTGACATGCACAGGACGCCGGCAGAGATGTCGGTTCCCTTGTGGCCTGTGTGCAGGTGGTGCATGGCTGTCGTCAGCTCGTGTCGTGAGATGTTGGGTTAAGTCCCGCAACGAGCGCAACCCTTGTCTCATGTTGCCAGCGCGTTATGGCGGGGACTCGTGAGAGACTGCCGGGGTCAACTCGGAGGAAGGTGGGGATGACGTCAAGTCATCATGCCCCTTATGTCCAGGGCTTCACACATGCTACAATGGCCGGTACAAAGGGCTGCGATGCCGTGAGGTGGAGCGAATCCTTGTTAAAGCCGGTCTCAGTTCGGATCGGGGTCTGCAACTCGACCCCGTGAAGTCGGAGTCGCTAGTAATCGCAGATCAGCAACGCTGCGGTGAATACGTTCCCGGGCCTTGTACACACCGCCCGTCACGTCATGAAAGTCGGTAACACCCGAAGCCCGTGGCCTAACCCGTAAGGGAGGGAGCGGTCGAAGGTGGGATCGGCGATTGGGACGAAGTCGTAACAAGGTAGCCGTACCGGAAGGTGCGGCTGGATCACCTCCTTTCTAAGGAGCACCACGAGAGACATCCGCAGTTGGTGTGGGTGTGGGCCGTGAGGGGTCATCGCTGTAGTGGCGGATGGCCGGGTGCACAACAGACGCGCCGGCCGCGGGGATGCGGGCCGGGGGAATCATCGGACACACTATTGGGCTTTGAGGCAACAAGCCCTGTTGTTCCCTGCTTGCGGGTGGGGATGGACTGTTGTCGCCCTGCTTTGGTGGTGGGGTGTGGTGTTTGATTTGTGGATAGTGGTTGCGAGCATCTAGCACGCATGAGGGCGTCGCCGGTTTCGGCCGGGGGTGTTGTCGTGGGTGTTGATGTGCAATTTCTTTTTTCGAATTGGTTTTTGTGTTTGTAAGTGTTTAAGGGCGCATGGTGGATGCCTTGGCACTGGGAGCCGATGAAGGACGTGGGAGGCTGCGTTAAGCCTCGGGGAGCTGTCAACCGAGCGTGGATCCGAGGATGTCCGAATGGGGAAACCCGGCACGAGTGATGTCGTGTCACCCGCATCTGAATACATAGGGTGCGGGGGGGAACGCGGGGAAGTGAAACATCTCAGTACCCGTAGGAAGAGAAAACAAAAGTGATTCCGTTAGTAGTGGCGAGCGAACGCGGAGGATGGCTAAACCGTGCACACGTGATACCGGGTAGGGGTTGTGTGTGCGGTGTTGTGGGAGTGTCGTGTCCGGTTCTACTCGACTGGAGGGCAGTTAGAAAGTGTTGTGGTTAGCCGAAGTGGCCTGGGATGGCCTGCCGTAGACGGTGAGAGCCCGGTACGTGAAAACCCGACGCCTGCCTTGCGATGTTTCCCGAGTAGCAGCGGGCCCGTGAAATCTGCTGTGAATCTGCCGGGACCATCCGGTAAGCCTGAATACTTCCCAGTGACCGATAGCGGAGAAGTACCGTGAGGGAATGGTGAAAAGTACCCCGGGAGGGGAGTGAAAGAGTACCTGAAACCGTGTGCCTACAATCCGTCAGAGCCTTCGACTTTGTCGTGGGGTGATGGCGTGCCTTTTGAAGAATGAGCCTGCGAGTCAGGGACATGTCGCGAGGTTAACCCGGGTGGGGTAGCCGCAGCGAAAGCGAGTCTGAATAGGGCGTATCCACACAGCTGTGTGTGGTGTAGTGGTGTGTTCTGGACCCGAAGCGGAGTGATCTACCCATGGCCAGGGTGAAGCGCGGGTAAGACCGCGTGGAGGCCCGAACCCACTTAGGTTGAAGACTGAGGGGATGAGCTGTGGGTAGGGGTGAAAGGCCAATCAAACTCCGTGATAGCTGGTTCTCCCCGAAATGCATTTAGGTGCAGCGTCGCGTGTTTCTTACCGGAGGTAGAGCTACTGGATGGCCGATGGGCCCCACAGGGTTACTGACGTCAGCCAAACTCCGAATGCCGGTAAGTCCAAGAACGCGGCAGTGAGACGGCGGGGGATAAGCTCCGTGCGTCGAGAGGGAAACAGCCCAGATCGCCGGCTAAGGCCCCTAAGCGTGTGCTAAGTGGAAAAGGATGTGCAGTCGCAAAGACAACCAGGAGGTTGGCTTAGAAGCAGCCACCCTTGAAAGAGTGCGTAATAGCTCACTGGTCAAGTGATTGTGCGCCGATAATGTAGCGGGGCTCAAGCACACCGCCGAAGCCGCGGCAACGCGTAAGCGTTGGGTAGGGGAGCGTCCTGCATCCGGTGAAGCCACAGGGTGACCTAGTGGTGGAGGGTGTGGGAGTGAGAATGCAGGCATGAGTAGCGATAAGGCAAGTGAGAACCTTGCCCGCCGAAAGACCAAGGGTTCCTGGGGCAGGCCAGTCCGCCCAGGGTGAGTCGGGACCTAAGGCGAGGCCGACAGGCGTAGTCGATGGACAACGGGTTGATATTCCCGTACCCGTGTGTGGGCGCCCCTGACGAATCCATTGTGCTAACCACCCAAAAGGTGGCTTATCAATCCCCTTCGGGGGGGCGAGGGCCGCCGGCTGCGTGGGACCCCGGTGGGTAGTAGTCAAGCGAGGGGGTGACGCAGGAAGGTAGCCGTACCAGTCAGTGGTAATACTGGGGCAAGCCCGTAGCGCGACATCTAGGCAAATCCGGATGTCATTTAAGCGTGAGAGGTGATGCATAGCCGAGTGAGGCGAATTCGGTGATCCTCAGCTGCCAAGAAAAGCCTCTAGCGAGCACACACACGGCCCGTACCCCAAACCGACACAGGTGGTCAGGTAGAGAATACCGAGGCGTACGAGTGAACTATGGTTAAGGAACTCGGCAAAATACCCCCGTAACTTCGGGAGAAGGGGGACCCCGTACCGTCATGGCCCTTGCGGCCGGCAGCGGTGGGGGGTGGCACAAACCAGTGAGAAGCGACTGTTTACTAAAAACACAGGTCCGTGCGAAGTCGCAAGACGAGGTATACGGACTGACGCCTGCCCGGTGCTGGAAGGTTAAGAGGACCCGTTAACCCGCAAGGGTGAAGCGGAGAATTTAAGCCCCAGTAAACGGCGGTGGTAACTATAACCATCCTAAGGTAGCGAAATTCCTTGTCGGGTAAGTTCCGACCTGCACGAATGGCGTAACGATCTGGGAACTGTCTCCAACAGACGCTCAGCGAACTTGTAGCACCGGTGAAGATGCCGGTTACCCGCACTTAGACGAAAAGACCCCGTGCACCTTTACTACACCTTGATATTGAGGTTGGCATTGAACCGTGCAGGATAGGTGGGAGACTTTGATACCGGATCGTTAGGTTCGGTGGAGTCGTCGGTGAGATACCACCCTGTGCAATGCTGATCTCTAACTCGCATCCATTATCTGGATGGAAGACAATGTCAGGCGGGTAGTTTGACTGGGGCGGTCGCCTCCCAAAGAGTAACGGAGGCGTACAAAGGTTCCCTCAGGTTGTTTGGAAATCAACCGCAGAGCGCAATAGTATAAGGGAGCTTGACTGCGAGACATACAAGTCGAGCAGGTACGAAAGTAGGTTATAGTGATCCGGTGGTCCCGTATGGAAGGGCCATCGCTCAACGGATAAAAGGTACGCCGGGGATAACAGGCTGATCTTGCCCAAGAGTTCATATCGACGGCAAGGTTTGGCACCTCGATGTCGACTCATCGCATCCTGGGGCTGAAGCAGGTCCCAAGGGTTCGGCTGTTCGCCGATCAATAGCGGTACGTGAGTTGGGTTCAGAACGTCGCGAGACAGTTCGGTCTCTATCTAGTGTGGGCGTAGGAAATTTGAGAGGACCTGTCCTTAGTACGAGAGGACCGGGATGGACGAACCTCTGGTGTTCCAGTTGTGTTTCCAAATGCAATGCTGGGTAGCTATGTTCGGAAGTGAGAAGCGCTGAAAGCATCTAAGCGCGAAACACCCCTCAAGATTAGATTTCCCCATAGGCTCGTGGAAGACTACCACGTTGATAGGTCGCATGTGTACACACAGTGATGTGCTCAGCTAAGCGATACTAATAGCCAATTGACTTGACGTTTCATCAATTAACGACAAGTCCATTTCATGTCTTCGGACATTCAAGTCACAAGTGCCCTCGGCTCTTTTTAAATTCATCTTAGCTTTCCCCATTTTTTGGGATCACCCATTTTCCTATTTCGTCGTGACTTTACCCTAGGGGTCACACCCGTTCCCATACCGAACACGGCAGTTAAGCCCTAGAGGGCCGATGATACTTCCCCAGACAGGGGCGGAAAAGTAGGTCGTTGCGACGTTTCATCACGAAGCCCCTTGCCAA
>NZ_JBJTJF010000020.1:0-17376 GCF_046095365.1 Mycobacterium sp. | reverse complement strand
ATCCCCGAGAACACTCACACCCACCAGCTGGGAGGTCTGACCCGCCGAGAACGACACCGTCCCCGACACCGCGGTGGAGGCCGATGAGAGGTTCACGGTGAGTTTGTCTGCGCCGTCGGGGGCCCTGTTGGGTGCGGGGGTGAGGGGGAGGGTCCCTATCTTCACCGAGTTTGTGCCGCCGCCGCGGGGGGTGTCGATCAGTCGGGTCTGTGTGTGTGTCGCCGAAGGCGACGCCGGTCTGCGGAATGCGAAATTCACCGTGGCGCTGTCGGCGCCGTCCGCCGTTCCGGTCACGGTCAGCTTCGCGACGGCCAACGGGACGGCCATAGCCGGCCAGGACTACACGGCGGCCGCCGGGACGGTGACGTTCTCGGCCGGCCAGATCTCTCGGCAGATCAGCGTTGATGTGACCGGGGACAGGGTTGTCGAACCCAACGAGACATTCACGGTGAGCTTGTCCAAGCCGACCGGTGCCCGGTTGGGGACCGTGGCGACGGCCACGGCGACGATCGTCAACGACGACCTTCCGGTGGTGTCGATCAGTCCGGTGAGTCTGACCGTGGTCGAGGGGAACTCAGGGGTGACGCCGGCGGCCTTTGCAGTGTCGTTGTCCGCAGCCTCGCCGACGCAGGTCACGGTCAGATACGCGACTAGCAGCACACCGGGTAACAGCCCGGGCAACAAGAGGTCGGCGACGGCAGGCCAGGACTACACGGCGGCCACCGGGACAGTCACCTTCGCCCCGGGTCAGACGACGCGACTGTTCAGCGTGAGTGTGCTTGGGGATACCGCGGTGGAGTCTGACGAGACCTTCGCGGTCACGCTGTCGTCGCCCACAGGCGCGCAACTCGGCACCGCGAAGGCCACGGCGACCATCGCCGACGATGACCTCGCCCCGAGAACCAGGGTCTAGACCGAGCAGTCAGAAGGATCGGGCACGCCTGACGGGGCATGCCAGAGGCCTGACGGGGCATAGAGCCCCGATGGGGCAGCGCCGGCGTTCCCGGACGGCTTTGGCACAATGCCCGACTATCAACGGCACATGGGTTTTACTCCTCTGCGCAGCCGCGATCCTCGTCGGGGCTGCGCTGTTCGTTCGGGGCAGAGTGGGGCTCCTCCTGCTCGCGGCCGGGCTGTTCGCCGTCTTGGCAGCGGGGGCTGCGGCGATCAACACCGACGCGCTGACGAACCTCGACACCTCCGTCGCCGAGTGGTTCGACGCCCACCGGACGCGGCGCCGGGACGTGGAGGCGATGGGAGTCTTCGCCTACCTCGGCCGGCCCGTCCACGTCCTGAGCGTGGCGGTCGTGGTGGGCTCGCTGCTGTCGGTCCGGGCCCGATCGGCCAAGCCCGTCATGCTGGTGGCCGGCGGGGTCGGACTCGGGGTCGCCGTCGAGCAGACGTTCAAGGCGCTCATCGGCCGCACGGCCACCACCCAGCCGCTGGTCGAATATCCGCACTCCTACCCGTCCGGCCACGTGACCGGCTGCGCGGCCCTGCTGGGCATGATCGCGCTGTGCCTGGGCACCGGTCGAGGCCGAGCTGTCAAGACGGTCCTGGCGCTGCTGGTGGGAGTCAGCGTGCTGTTCGTCGCCGGGTTGGCGTTGTACACCGGCGCGCACACCTTCACCGACGTGATCGGCGGGATGGCTCTGGGTGGGTCGATCCTGGCACTGGGGGCCGCGATCCTGGGCGACTCGGCGCCGAGGGTCGCATGACGGGCGCCGACGGCGGATTCCCGCCGGGCCACCCGGCCCTTCCGGTCCAAGACATCGGCCGCCTGCTGGTGCGGTGCGCCGACCGCCCGGGCCTGGTGGCGGCGGTGACCGGTTTCCTGGCCGGTGCCGGTGCCAACATCGTGTCGCTGGACCAGCACTCCACCCAGCAGACCGGCGGCACGTTCATCCAGCGCACCATTTTCCACCTGCCGGGCCTGGCGGCGGCGCGCCCCGATCTGGAACGCGAGTTCGCCGACCGTGTCGCCGAGCCGTTCGGCAACGACTTCCGGCTGACCGAAGCGGCCAAACCCAAGCGGGTGGCCATCATGGCGTCCACCGAGGACCACTGCCTGCTGGACCTGTTGTGGCGCAACCGCCGCGGAGAACTGGACATGTCGGTGGTCATGGTGATCGCCAACCACCCCGATCTCGCCGATCAGGTGCGGCCGTTCGGGGTGCCATTCATCCACATACCGGCCGGCAGGGATATCCGGGCGGATGCCGAGCAGCGGCAACTGGACCTGCTGCGCGGCAACGTCGACCTGGTGGTGCTGGCCCGCTATATGCAGATCCTCAGCCCGGCGTTCCTCGCCGACCTGAGCAGCCCGCTGATCAACATCCACCATTCCTTCCTGCCGGCATTCATCGGCGCCGCGGCGTACCGACGTGCCAAGGAGCGCGGCGTCAAACTCGTCGGCGCCACGGCGCACTACGTGACCGAGGACCTCGACGAGGGTCCGATCATCGAGCAGGACGTGGTTCGGGTCGACCACCGGCATTCCGTGGAGGACCTGATGCGGTTGGGCGCCGACGTGGAACGTGCCGTGCTCTCCCGGGCGGTGCTGTGGCACTGCGAGGACCGCGTCATCAGGGTCGGAAATCAGACCGTCGTGCTGTGAGCCTCCAGAGCGAGCAGGCGGCGGCGCACCTCGGCCGCGACCTCCTCGGCCGGCAGGTCCTGCGGTGAGGTCCTGGTCTCGATGGGCAGCCGCACCTCGGCCGGGTCGAGGTATGCCGCGGCCAGCAGCGCCTCGATCGGTGAGCGTTCGTACACCCGTGCCACCAGAATGGCCGTCTCCGGTTTGGGCCGGGTCTTGCCCTGGAGCCAGTTGCACACCGACAGCCGGGCGATACCGATGCTCTCGGCGATCTGAGCCTGGGTCTGCCCGGCGGCGATGCGCCGCAGGTATTCCGGCCATGTCTCTGTCATTTTTCCTCCCCGCGACCGACCCTACGGCGGGGGTCTGACAGTTGTTGCCCGGTAAAGGGGTTGAGGCGCCGATGACGGGACTAATCTCGGCACCTAACACCACCGACCAAAGAGAGGGGAGCTCGATATGCCCGACACCGCAACTGATCAGATAGCGCCCCTGCGCAGCTTCGTGCGCGGCCTGACCGAAGTGGTCGACGCCACCACCGACGAGGACGCCGTGCTGGAGCGCGGTCGCGCGCTGCTGGCAGAGCTGGTCAGCGACGACGCGTGGCTGCAGGAGCCGTACGCGACCGCGCGTTCGGACCGCTACGCGCAGTACCTGCTGCACTGTGACCCGCTGGAGCGGTTCAGCATGGTCAGCTTCGTCTGGGGGCCCGGCCAGCGCACCCCGGTGCACAACCACACGGTGTGGGGTCTGGTCGGGATGCTGCGCGGCAGTGAACTCAGCGAGGAGTACGAACTGCGCGACGGGGTACCGGTCGGCACCGGAAAGACCGCGCTGATGAGCCCCGGAGAGGTCGACGCGGTGTCCCCGAGGATCGGCGACTGGCATCGGGTCACCAACACCAGCGACGACGTATCGATCAGCATCCACGTCTACGGCGGAAACGTCGGTGCCCTGCACCGCAATAAGCTCGACGAAAAAGCCGGCAGGCTGGTCGATTTCGTCTCCGGGTACGACAACACCGCGACACCGAATCTCTGGGGACGGCCGGCGCCGGAACCGTGCTGACCCCGCTCGTCAGAGCGCCAGAAGCCGTTCCAGTCCGATCAGTCCGACGATGACGATGACGACCCGAAGTGCCGTCGGGGACAGCCGCCGGCCGTAGCGGGCGCCGACCCAGCCGCCCAGCGCCGATCCCACGGCGATCAGGCCCGCGACGGTCCAGTTGATCCGCCCGAAGGCCACCAGCACGTAGCCGGCCGCGGCGACGACGTTGATCAGCAGCGACATCAGATTCTTGGCGGCGTTCATCCGCTGCAGGTCCTCGGGCAGCAGAGCGCCCATCAGGGCCAGCAGCAGGATGCCCTGCGCGGCGGTGAAGTAGCCGCCATAGATGCCGATGAGGAAGGTGCCGAAGGACAGGATCGCCATGCGCCGGGTCGAGACGTGATCCACCGGGCGCCCGGCGGCCTCTGCCCTCCGGCGGGCGTAGGCCTGGATTCGCGGACCCAGCACGACCAGCACCAGGGCGAGGATCAACAGTGCCGGTACGACCTTGATGAAGACCTTCTCGGGCAGGTGCAGCAGCAGGAAGGCGCCGATCGCGGCGCCGGCGACCAGGGCGGGAATCTGCCAGCGCAGCCGTGGCCACTGCCCTGCGAGTTCGCCCCGATAGCCCCACGTCCCGGTCGCCCCGCCGGGCACCATGCCGACCGCGTTGGACATCGTCGCGGTCACCGGGGGAAGCCCCAGGGCCACCAGGGTCGGGAAGGTGATCAGCGTGCCCGAGCCCACCACCGAGTTGATCGCGCCGGCGGCGAACCCGGCGACCACGATCAGAACCAGGTGGGCGAGCGACACCGCAAGAACCCTAGTGTGAGACGCTGCCGTCTGTGACGGGGCTCTGGTGGCCGGGCCCGGCCGGTGTCCTGGCCGGCTTTCTCACCGATCTGGCGCTGGGCGACCCGCGCCGCGGGCACCCGGTGGCGGGATTCGGCCGCTGCGCCGCCGCGTTGGAGTCGGTCACCTACCGCGACAGCCGTATCGCCGGCGCCGTCCACACCGGCGTCCTGGTGGGTTGTCTGGCCGGACTCGGTGGGCTGATGCACCGCCGTCTGCAGGGCGCACCCAGGTTCGCGCTGACCGCGGCGGCCACCTGGGTGGCCCTGGGTGGAACCACCCTGGCCCGTACCGGATCTCAGATGGCCGACCGCATCGACGACGGCGACCTGGAGGGCGCGCGCGCGGTGCTGCCGTCGTTGTGTGGTCGCGATCCCGCCGCGCTCGACCTCACCGGTCTGGCGCGTGCCGCCTGCGAATCGGTGGCCGAGAACACCTCTGATGCCGCGGTGGCTCCGGTGTTGTGGGCGGCACTGGCCGGGGCCCCGGGTGTGCTTGCCTACCGGGGGGTCAACACCTTGGACGCCATGATCGGCAACCGTTCGGATCGCTACGCCCGATTCGGTTGGGCCGCAGCACGACTGGACGATATCGCCAACTACCTGCCGGCCCGGATCACCGGCGCGATCTCGGTTTCCGCCGCGCGTTTGGTGGGCGGTTCGCCGGCGCGCGCGGCGCGGACGTGGTGGCGCGACGCCGGCCGTCATCCCAGCCCGAACGCCGGCATACCGGAGGCCGCGTTCGCCGGCGTGCTGGGCGTGCGGCTGGGCGGGCCCACCCAGTACCGCTTCCAGCTCGAGATCCGCCCAATCCTCGGTGACGGGCCGGATCCGTCGGCGGCGGACCTGCGCCGGGCGGTGGTTCTTTCGCGCATCGTCCAGGCCGTCGCGGTCATCGCCGCGACGGCGATCAGCGCTGCCGCCCGTAGCGCTCGGCCAGTTTGTCCTCGACGGTGAGCGGGGTGCCGCTGCCGGCCTGCGAGCGCCGGGCCGCCTCGGCGCGGCGCACCCGAAGCTCGGAGAAGACGAAGTAGCCCAGGCCCAGCGGGGCCAGGATGCCGAATGCGATCCACTGGATGCCGTAGGACAGGAACGGGCCGGCGTCGAGTTGGGGCAGCGGCAGCGTCTCGAGGCCGCCCGGCTGGCCGTCCGCCAGTTGCAGGTAGGAGCCGGCGAGCCGAGTCCCGGTGAGCGCGGCGATCTGGGCGGTGTCGATCGCATAAACCTGCAGGTGGCCCGCCTCGGTGAACGGTGCCTTGCCGTCGCCGGGGGCGGTCTGGGAGTCGCGCAACCGCGCGTTGATGCTCAACGGTCCCGCCGGAGCCGCCTGGATCGGAGGCACCGCGGTGCCCTCGACCGGGTGCGCGTAGCCGCGGTTGACCAGTACGGTCGGCCCGCCGTCGACGGCGAACGGGGTGAGGACCTCGTAGGCCGGCGCACCGCCGATCACCCTGAGCCGGACCAGTACCTGCTTGTCGGCCAGATAGTGACCGGTTGCGGTGACCCGCCGCCACTGGGCGTCGGGAGCCGACGAATCCTGATGTGGCAGCAGGGTCTGCACGGCGACCGGTTCGGCTGACATCGAGTACTCGATCTGGTGGTTCTCCCGGGAGGTCCTGGTGTTCTTCCCCAGCTGCCAGGGCGCCAGAACGGTCAGGCACAGGTAGGCGAACGCCACCACCACCAGCGCCAGGGCGATCCAGCCCGGGCGCAGCAGGAACGATAGGCGCCTCACGGGCTGTCGACCCGCTCGTCGACCCAGGAGTGCAGGCCCGGCAGAGCCGCCTCGATGACCTCGAAGGTCTCCACGAAGTCGGTGTGGCCTCCGTAATACGGGTCCTCGACGTCGAGGGCGTGGGCACCTGAGCGCGGGTCGAAGGATCGAAGCATACGCAGTCGATCCGGAGTGACACCCCAGTCGCTGAGCAACCGAAAGTGATTGCGTCCCAGTGCCACAACCAGATCGGCGGACAGGTGGTCGTCGTCGACCTGCGCGGCGCGGTGTGCGGTGGGGTAGCCCCGTTCGGCCAGCACCCGCACCGCTCGGGCATCGGCTCCATCACCGGCATGCCAGCCGCCGGTACCGGCGCTGGTGACCCGTACCAGGCCGGCCAGGCCGCGCTCGGAGATCTGGTGGGCGAACATCTTCTCCGCCATCGGGGAGCGGCAGATGTTGCCCGAGCACACGAACGTCACGTGCAGCCGGTCTTCAGACACCCAGCACCTCCCGGAGTTCCTCGACAGTCGCCACATGGGCGGCTGCGGCGCCGGTGGCATCATCGCGACCGTAGCCCCAGCCCACCACCACGGTGGCGATACCGTGCACCGCGGCGCCCTCGACGTCGTGGGCGCGGTCGCCGACCATCAGGACCCGCTGTGGCAACGGCTCCAGCTGGGACAGCGCATACGCCAGCACGTCGGCCTTGGTGGCGCGGGTTCCATCCGTGGTGGCGCCCGCGATCACCTCGAAATGGCCGTCGATGCCGAAGTGCTCGAGGATCCGCCGGGCTATTGGTTCGGCCTTGGAGGTCGCCACCGCGAGTCGCACACCGCCTGCCCGCAGGTCGGCGAGCAGCCCGCCGACTCCGTCGAACATGGTGTTCATCGCCCAGCCCCGGCGGGTGTAGTCGTCACGGTAGGCCGCCAGCGCGTCGTCGGCGCGGTCGCCCAGGCCCAGACCGGCCAAGGTGTGCTGCATCGGCGGCCCCACCACCCGGGTGGCCAGATCGCCGTCGGGAACCGCGGCGCCCACGCAGGTGAGGGCGTGGGTGAAGCTGGCGACGACGCCGCGGGCCGAGTCCGTCAGCGTGCCGTCCAGGTCGAAGATCACCAACTCGGGTCTGCGGGATGCCGGTGCGCTCACGCACTCATTGTCCCGCGCCGCCGCGGCAGCTGCGCGCCCGCATCGTCGGCTGGGGGCCTGGCAGCCCGACTACTGTGCATCTGGTGAGAAGTCACGCTGTGCGCCCGGGTTCGCGCTATCACGGCGACGAGGCCGTCGAGCCGGGCATGCTGGACTTCGCCGTCAACGTCCGGCACGCTCAGCCGCCGGCGTGGCTGCAGCAGCGGCTGGCCGCCCGGCTGCCCGACCTGGCCGGTTATCCGGGGGCTGCCGACCACTCCGCCGCGCTCACCGCGGTCGCCCGTCGGCACGGAGTGTCCGAGGACCGGGTGCTGCTGCTGGCCGGCGGGTCGGAGGGGTTCGCCCTGCTGCCCGCACTGCGTCCCCGACTGGCCGCTCTGATCGCGCCGTCGTTCACCGAGCCGGAGGTGGTCCTGGCCGCGGCCGGTGTGCCGGTGCGGCAGGTGGTGGTTGCGGCGCCGTTCGCCCTGGCCGGTGCGGAGGTGCCCGCGGAGGCCGACCTGGTGGTGGTCGGTAATCCGACCAATCCGACAGGGGTGCTTCACTCGAGGGAGTCGGTGCTCGCCCTGCGCGGTCCGGGCCGGCTGGTGGTGGTCGATGAGGCCTTCGCCGACGCCGTGGACGGCGAGCCGGAGTCTTTGGCCGGCCGGGACGTCCCCGGGGTGCTGGTGCTGCGGAGTCTGACCAAGACCTGGGCGCTGGCCGGACTGCGAGTGGGCTACGCCCTGGGCGACCCGCAGGTGCTGACCCGGCTGGCGGCGGTCCGGCCGCACTGGCCGCTGGGCACGCTGCAGCTGGAGGCGATCGCGGCGTGCAGCACGGAGGCTGCCGTGGCCGAAGCACGCGCAAGCGCTCAGCGACTGGCCGCGCTGCGCGACGAGATGGCTGAGGGGCTGTGCGGGCTCGGGCTGGAGGTGATATCCGGCAGGGCACCGTTTGTGCTGTTCGGTGTGCCGGACGCCGAACTGGTGCGGAAGCGGTTGAGGGCCAGTGGCATTGCGGTCCGGCGCTGCGACACCTTCGTCGGCCTGGGAGATGGCTTCCTGCGAGCCGCGGTGCGCCCGGAATGGCCGCTGCTGGTGCGCGCGATCGGGGAGGCGCTGCGGTGAGCGCACGCCTGGCCGATGTCATCGCAGTGCTCGACGCGGCCTATCCGCCTGGGCTGGCGCACGACTGGGACTCGGTCGGACTGGTCTGCGGTGACCCCGGCGATCCGGTGGAATCGGTGACGGTCGCCGTAGACGCC
This sequence comes from Mycobacterium sp., assembly GCF_046095365.1. Classification (GTDB taxonomy): domain Bacteria; phylum Actinomycetota; class Actinomycetes; order Mycobacteriales; family Mycobacteriaceae; genus Mycobacterium. The sequence continues at coordinate 8,773 of NZ_JBJTJF010000020.1, read as the reverse complement.
ACCGCGGCGGTGGCCGGCTCCGTGGGCACGCGCGGGCTGCTGCTGGCGCACCACCCGCTGCTGCTGCGCGGTGTGGACACCGTCGCGGCCAGCACTCCCAAGGGGTCGCTGATCCACCGGCTGATCCGCGACGGGTCGGCGCTTTTCACCGCCCACACCAACGCCGACGCCGCCCGTCCCGGGGTCTCCGACGCACTGGCGGCGGCGTTGGGACTCGAGGTCGAGGGTGTGCTCGACCCCGCCCCCGACGGCCCGGCTCTGGACAAGTGGGTGATCTTCGTGCCCACCGCGGACGCGCGGGCCGTGCGAGCGGCGGTGTTCGCCGCCGGGGCCGGTCACATCGGCGACTACTCGAACTGCAGCTGGTCTGTGACGGGCACCGGACAGTTCCTGCCCGGGGCGGAGGCCTCGCCGGCCGTCGGGACCGTCGGCGCGGTGGAACAGGTGGTCGAGGATCGCATCGAGGTGATCGCACCGATGCAGCTGCGCGGCCAGATCCTGGCGGCCATGCGTGCCGCCCATCCCTACGAAGAGCCCGCCTTCGACGTCTTCGGCCTCGCGCCGCTGCCGGCCGGGGTGGGTATCGGCCGGGTCGCCAGGCTGCCCGGTCCGCAGCGATTCGCGGACTTCGTCGCGCGGGTGAATTCGTCACTGCCGCAGACCAGTTGGGGCATCCGCGCCGCGGGTAACCCGGACTCGCCGGTGGACAGGGTGGCGGTCTGCGGCGGGGCCGGGGACTCGCTGCTGACCGCGGCCCGGGCCGCCGGGGTGCAGGCTTACCTCACCGCGGACCTTCGCCACCATCCCGCCGACGAGCATCGCCGGATCAGCGACGTCGGACTCATCGACGTCGCGCACTGGGCCAGCGAGTATCCGTGGTGCAACCAGGCCGCCGAACTACTGCGATCCGAGTTCGGAGACCACCTCGTCATCACGGTCAGCCCGCTGCGCACCGACCCGTGGAACATCGAGCACCCCGAGAGTGATGATGAAGCTGAGGATGAAGCTGATGATGAGAGCTGATGATGAGAGCTGATGATGAAAGCTGATGATGAAAGCTGAAGTGGCACAGCAACGCGCACTGTTCGATCTCGCCGAGTTGGACGCCGAACTCACCCGTCAGGGGCACAAGGCCGCCCACCTTCCAGAGCAGCAAAGACTCGAGGAACTCCAGACCGAGCAGCGGGCGACCGCAGACCGGCTCGCCGTCGTCGAACTCGGGCTGGAGGACCTTGATGCCCAGATCGCCAAGCTGGAGTCCGAAGTGGACGCGGTGCGACAGCGCGAGGACCGGGACCGGAGGCTGCTCGACTCCGGCAGCCTCACCGACTCCAAGCAGCTTTCCGAACTCCAGCACGAACTCGGCACTTTGGAGCGCCGCCAGGCGAACCTGGAGGACACCCTGCTGGAGCTGATGGAGCGTCGTGAGCAGATGGCCGCCGATCAGGCCCGCGAAAAGGCGGCGCTGGACACCATCGAGGGCGATTTGGCCACCGCCCGCACCGACCGGGACGCCGCGCTCGGTTCGGTCGAGCAGAGCCGCACGGACACCGCCACCCGGCGTGCCGGGGTGGCCGCCGGGCTCGACGGGGAACTGCTGGAGCTCTATGAACGGCAACGCTCCGCGTCGGGTATCGGAGCCGGCCGGCTGCTGGGCCGGCGCTGCGGGGCCTGTCGGATCGAACTCGACCGGGGCGAGCTGGCGCGGATCTCGGCGGCGGCTGACGACGACGTGCTGCGCTGCCCCGAGTGCCGGGCGATCCTGTTGCGGCTCAAAGAATCCGGGCAGTGAACCCGGACGGTGGACCAGCCGCGATGAAGGTGATCGTCGAGGCCGACGGCGGCTCTCGCGGTAACCCGGGTCCGGCCGGATTCGGTTGTGTGGTCTGGTCCGACGATCATGCAACCGTGCTCGCCGAGCACCGGCAACCGATCGGGGTCACGACCAACAACGTCGCCGAGTACCGGGGACTCATCGCCGGGCTGGAGGAGGCCCGCCGGCTGGGCGCCGATGAGGTCGATGTGCGGATGGACTCCAAGCTCGTGGTCGAGCAGATGAGCGGACGGTGGAAGGTCAAGCATCCCGGTCTGGCCGAATTGCACCAGCAGGCCAGGGCTTTGGCGTCGACCTTCGCAGCCGCGCGGTTCGCGTGGATACCGCGGGAACAGAACAAGCACGCCGACCGGCTGGCCAACGAGGCGATGGACGGCGCCGGCCCGAGCGAGGGGGGCTGGGAACCGCCCGAGCCGACGAAGATCGCCGCCGACCCGCCGCCGAGCGCCGTGGCGGTGCCGCCGTCGGCGTGGACCGGAAACCGGGGGTCTCCCACCCGGATGCTGCTGTTGCGGCACGGACAGACCGAATTGTCCCGGCAGCGGCGTTACTCCGGTCGCGGCAACCCGGACCTCACCGCCGTCGGCCGGCGCCAGGCCGAGGACGCGGCGCGCTATCTGGCCTCGAAGGGGGGCATCTCCGCAGTCCTCAGCTCGCCGCTGTCGCGGGCCCACGACACCGCCAAGGCGGCTGCGGACGCCCTGGGGCTGACGGTGGTGGTCGACGACGACCTGATCGAGACCGACTTCGGGGATTGGGAGGGTCTGACCTTCCTCGAGGCGGCCGAGCGTCATCCGGAGGTTCACGGCCGGTGGCTGCGCGATACCGGGCTACAGGCGCCGGGCGGGGAGAGCTTCGACGACGTGGCCGACCGTGTGCGGCGCGTGCGTGACCGGCTCATCGCCGAACACGGCGGGTCCACCGTGCTGGTGGTCTCCCACGTCACCCCGATCAAGACCCTGCTGAGACTGGCGCTGGACGCCGGGGCGTCTGTGCTGCACCGGCTGCACCTGGACCTGGCCTCACTGAGCATCGCTGAGTTCTTTCCCGACGGCGGTGCGTCGGTGCGACTGGTCAATGACACGTCCTACCTGCGCGGCTGAAGGCGAGAGACCATGCCGGACGACAAACACCAGGCCGTCTGGGAGGAGCACTACGCTGCCCGGCCGCAGGTGTGGAGCGGGCGGGTCAACTCCCAACTCGCCGCGACCGCTGCCGGCCTGACCGGGGGCCGGGTCCTGGATCTGGGCTGCGGGGAGGGCGGTGACGCGATCTGGCTGGCCGAGCGTGGATGGACCGTCGTCGGCGTCGATGTCTCAGCCACCGCGTTGGACCGGGCCCGGGCAGCCGCGGAATCCCGTGGCGTGGCCGACCGGATCGACTTCCAGCAGCAAGACCTGACCGCCGGTTTTCCCGCCGGGTCTTTCGACCTGGTGTCGGCGCAGTTTCTGCACAGCACCGTCGAGATGGACCGCGCCGACATCCTGCGTCGTGCCGCCGCGGCGGTCGCTCCGGGCGGCGCGCTGCTGATCGTCGACCACGCGGGTGCCCCGCCGTGGGCGGAGAAGATGCGCGGCCACGAGTTCCCCGGGCCCGAGGAGGTGGTCGCGGGCCTCGCACTGGATCGTGCCGACTGGCGCCAGCAGCTGAGGGCCGTCGAGCGGGCCGCGACCGGACCGGACGGCGTTGAGGTCACTCTGGTCGACAACGTCATCCTGCTGCGTCGTCGACCTGCTGCGCCGGGCGGACGGCCCTGAATCAACGCAGAAGTTGCGCGGGTCTCGGCTTTCGCGTAAGGAGTACCGGGTGGACAGCCCGACCCCCGGATCCTCCGAAACCGACCTGCACACAGCCCTGATGCGACGTCTGCTGCGCCGCACGACCGCCAAGGGCCAGATCACGCTGCCCGCCGTCCCCGGGATGCTCGAGGACTTCGTCTCCGTGTGCAACGAGACGTTTCTGGCTTTGGGGGTCCGGTACAGCGAGGAGGACTTGGACCACCTGCGAGGCGTGCTCCGTCGGCAACTCGCCGAGGCGTACTCGGCCTCGCCGCGCTCGGAGATCGTGATCAGCTACGAATCCCCGTACGGCCTCACGGCGAGCTACAACGTCGAGATTCAGTGGAACACCGTCGAGGGCGCCTACAACAACTGGGTCGCCACCCGGGAACCGCCCCTGTTCGGCACCGAACCCGATGCGAGGGTGTGGGCGCTGGCCGGCGAGACGTCGGATCCTGCGACCTTCCCCGTGCTGGACATCGGCGCCGGAACCGGGCGCAACTGCCTGGCGCTGGCTCGGCGCGGCCACCCGGTCGACGCGGTCGAGATGACCGAGAAGTTCGCCGACATCATTCGCACCGAGGCGCAGGCGCAGTCGCTGAACGTCCGGGTCGTTCAGCGCGACGTTTTCGCCACCGACCAGGAGGACCTGCGGCGCGACTACCGGCTGATCCTGCTGTCGGAAGTGGTGTCGGACTTCCGTAACGTCGAGCAGTTGCGCAGGGTTTTCGAACTTGCCGCCAACTGCCTGGCGCCGGGCGGCAAGCTGGTTTTCAACGTTTTTCTCGCCAAACCCGGGTACAGCCCCGACGGCGGCGTCCGCGAACTCGGCCAGCAGTGCTACACCACCATTTTCACCACCTCAGAGGTGGCGGCCGCGGCAGCGGCGGCGGCACTGGACCAGATCGCCGACGACTCGGTGTACGACTACGAGAAGGCCAATCTGCCGGCCGAGGGCTGGCCGCCCACCAGCTGGTACGAGGGCTGGGTCAGTGGTCAGGACGTTTTCGATCTGCCCCGGGACGAGGCGCCGATCGAAATGCGCTGGCTGGTGTTCCGCAAGGCGGACTGAACCGCCCCCGCCCTCGCGGAAGACCGGGCCCGCGCAGTACGTTGATAGCTGCGGACGAGTTGGCCGGGCGGCCGCGGGCCGCCGGCGACGGCGGGTCGAGGAAAGTCCGGACTTCACAGAGCAGGGTGATTGCTAACGGCAATCCGAGGTGACTCGCGGGACAGTGCCACAGAGAACAGACCGCCGCCGGCTCTCCGGGGCCGGCGGTAAGGGTGAAACGGTGCGGTAAGAGCGCACCAGCATCCCGGGTGACCGGGGTGGCTCGGTAAACCCCACCCGAAGCAAGGCCAAGAGGCCGAACCGTAAGGTTCGGCTGCGCAGGTGCCCGAGGGCTGCTCGCCCGAGCCTGCGGGTAGGCCGCACCAGGCACCCGGCGACGGGTGTCGCAGATGGATGGTCGCCACCGCTGCGCTCGCGTAGCGGAACAGAATCCGGCTTACAGGCCAGCTCGTCCGCCCCGCCACTAATAGACGATCGGGATATTTTGGGCAGAGCCGCCTCGCGGTACTACGCTAAGCGCAGGCTGAGAACAGGGCGGGGTACCGAGATGCGGGCGTCGGAAAATGCAGGTCGGGTTGCCGCCCTCGCGTTCGCGCTGGGCATCGAACTCTCAGTCGGCGCCGCCGGGACGGCCTGGGCGGCACCATCGGACTCCGGCTCCGATCCCAGGGCAGACTCGACGTCCGTCGAACGCGCTGACCCGGCCCGCCCTGGACGGTCCCAATCCGGTCCGAGGCGTCGGTCCGGCCAGGCCCCCCCGTCGACCACGCCGGAAGACCCCGGAATGCCGGCGGGCGATCGTCCCCAGCCGCAATTGAGGCGCCCGCGCGTAACTGACACGTCGAAGAAACAGGCCTCCGCTTCCCGGGGACTTGCGCCGGCGCAAGCCTCTCGGACCCTGCGGCCTGCGCTACCGACTGCCGCGGCGACTGCCGTGGTGGATGTGCCGCGACTGCTTGACGGTGCGACGCCGGCACGCGCCACGGCCGCCGTCACACCCACGCTGCCGATGGGCGCCGTGAGGCCGATTTCGGCTGCGCGGCAGGCGGCGTCCACGGCCCGGAAAGCCCCCGCGGCGTCCAAAGCCCCCGCGGCGGCCGTGCGGTCGGGCGCCGCTCGCGGGATTGCCGCATCCATCGCGGCGCGTCTGCTGGGGTCGAACCCCGCCTCCCCGCTGGAGTGGAGCGTGCTGGCGGTCTCGCGAGGCGAGTTCGGGCGGACGCGCCGCGGTACGTCGACAACTGCTTCGACAGCCAGCGTCGCAGCCGCTCCCGGCACTGGTGAACCGCAGCCACCGATGTACGCACCCGACGAGGTCCTGCTGGCCTGGACGCCGAGCGCCGGCCCCATCGCCCGCTGGCTGACGCTCACGGTGGCCGGCGCGACTGTTTTGGACCGGGTGGGCACCGAGCAGATGCTGCAGACCGGCCAGGGTGTCATCTACCGCCTTGAAGTTCCCGGTGGGACCGAAGCCGCCCTGCGGGCCCTGTCCAGGAGCCGGGTGGTGGCCTTCGTCGAGCCCAACGCGTGGATATCGGCGGATTCGGTCTCGAACGATCCCTACTACGTCAGTGGATCACTGTGGGGCGTGAACAGCAGTGACACCCCGGTCGACTACGGCCCGGCGGGCACCACCAACCAGTACGGCATCGCCGCGGAAGAGGCATGGGCCCAGGGCGCAACCGGTTCGGCTTCGGTGTACGTCGGAGTCATCGACGAGGGTATCCAGATCACCCATCCCGACCTCGCGGCCAACATCTGGACCAACCCCGGCGAGATCGCCGACGACGGGATCGACAACGACGGCAATGGCTACGTCGACGACATCCACGGCTGGGACTTCTACTACGAGGACAACTCGGTCTACGACGGCGACGAAGACGATCACGGCACCCACGTCGCGGGCACCATCGCCGCTGTCGGCGGCAACGGAACCGGCGTCGCCGGCGTCACCTGGAACACCACGCTCATTCCTGCCAAGTTCCTCGGCCCGAGTGGCGGCTACACCTTCGATGCGGTTAAGGCCCTCGACTACCTCACCGACCTGAAGACGCGCTACGGCATCGACCTGGTCGCGGTGAACAACTCGTGGGGAGGTGGCGGCTACAGCTCCGCGCTGCACAGCGCGATTCTCCGGGCGGCCAAGGCCGACATCCTGTTTGTCGCGGCGGCAGGAAACAACAGCTCCGACAACGACGTGACCGCCTTCTACCCAAGCGCCTACAGCTCGCTGACAGCTACGGCGACCGAGTCCGCGGCGTCCTACGAATCCGTCGTCGCCGTAGCGTCCATCACTTCATCGGGGGCCCTATCCTCGTTTTCGGACTACGGAGCCACAACCGTCGATATCGGCGCCCCAGGCTCGTCCGTCGTCAGTACCCTGCCCACTGACTCCTACGGCTACTACAGCGGCACGTCGATGGCCACGCCGCACGTGACCGGTGCGGTCGCCCTCTACGCGTCCCAGCACCCGGACATGACGGCGGCGGAACTGCGCGCGGCGATCCTGGACAACGCGACGCCCACCCCCTCGCTGGCCGGCAAAACCGTCACCGGGGGCCGGCTGAACCTGGGAGGCCTGTTCGGCCCGACGGGCCCATCGGTGTCGATCTCCCCGGCGAGTGTCAGTGTGGCCGAGGGTGTTTCGGGCACTGCGACTGCGCAGTTCACGGTATCGCTGACCCAGGCGTCGGCGTCGGAGGTGACGGTGGGGTACGGCACCGACAACGGCACCGCGGTCGCCGGTCAGGATTACACCGCGGTGTCGGGGGCGTTGACGTTCGCTGCGGGGGAGACCTCGAAGTCGATCACGGTGGACGTGCTCGGTGATGGTGTGGTGGAGGCCGACGAGACCTTCTCGTTGAGTCTGGCCTCGCCGTCAGGGGCGGCACTGGGAGCGGTCTATGCCGCGACGGTCACCATCGTCAACGACGATTCGGCGGTGGTGTCCCTCTCGCCGCTGAGTCTCATTGTGGTGGAGGGTGATTCGGGTACCACTGGTGCGAATTTCACGGTGTCGTTGTCGCAGCCGACGGTGGCCCCGGTGACGGTGGGGTACGCAACGGCGGACGGCACCGCGACCGCGGGCGTGGATTACACCGCGATGTCGGGCACCCTGACGTTTGCTGCGGGGGAGACCTCGAAGTCGATCGCGGTGGATGTGCTCGGTGATGGTGTGGTGGAGGCCGGTGAGACCTTCTTGTTGAGTCTGGCCTCGCCGTCGGGTGCGGTGCTGGGCGTCGACACGACGGCGACGGCGACGATCGTCAACGATGATTCGGCGGTGGTGTCGATCTCGCCGGCGAGTCTGACTGTCACCGAGGGCAACTCCGGGATCACGTCGGCGCAGTTCGCGGTGTCGTTGTCCCAGTCGGCGCTGACGACGGTCACGGTGGGATACGGCACCGCCAACGGCACCGCTACGGCGGGGGTGGATTACACCACCGCGGCAGGCACGTTGCTGTTTGCGGCTGGGGAGACCTCGAAGTTGGTCAGTGTGCCGGTGCTCGGTGACGGTGTGGTGGAGGCCGATGAGACCTTCACCGTCACGCTGACGTCTGCGGCGGGGGCTTTCCTGGGCGCCACGACGGCGACGGCGACGATTGTCAATGATGATTCGGCGGTGGTGTCGATCTCGCCGGTGAGTCTGAACGTGACGGAGGGCAATTCGGGCACTACGGCGGCGCAGTTCACGGTGTCGTTGTCGCAGCCGGCGTTGAGCACGGTCACGGTGGGTTATGGCACGGCGAACGGGACTGCGACGGCGGGGGTGGATTACACCGCCGCGGCGGGCACGCTGAGTTTCGCGGCCGGTGAGACCTCGAAGTCGATCGCGGTGGATGTGCTCGGGGATGGGGTGGTGGAGGCCGGTGAGACCTTCTTGTTGAGTCTGGCCTCGCCGTCGGGTGCGGTGCTGGGCGTCGACACGACGGCGACGGCGACGATTGCCAATGATGATTCGGCGGTGGTGTCGATCTCGCCGGTGAGTCTGACGGTGTCCGAGGGCAACTCCGGGACCACGGCGGCGCAGTTCGCGGTGTCGTTGTCCCAGCCGGCGCTGAGCACGGTCACGGTGGGTTATGGCACGGC
>NZ_JBJTJF010000019.1:0-8956 GCF_046095365.1 Mycobacterium sp. | reverse complement strand
GCTGCCCGACGCCGCGCTGCAGGAGTCCCGGGACCGGGTCCGCGCCGCCATCACCAACTGCGGCAACACCTGGCCGATGTCGCGCCTGACGCTGGCGCTGTCCCCGGCCACCCTGCCCAAGACCGGCTCGCTCTACGACATCGCGCTGGCGTGTGCGGTGCTCTCGGCCGGACGGAGGACACCCTGGGATCGGCTGGAGAAGGCCGTTCTGCTCGGCGAACTGGCGCTCGACGGGCGGGTTCGCCCCGTACACGGAGTGCTGCCGGCGGTGCTCGCCGCCAAACGGCAGGGCCGGCCGGTCGTCGTCGTCCCGGAAGCGAACCTGGCCGAAGCCAGCCTGGTCGACGGGATCGAGGTCTGCGGGGTCGGCACTCTGGGTCAGTTACGGAACTGGCTGGACACCGGCAGCGGTCTGGCCCCGCGGGTGGTCAATCCGAGGCCGGCGGACCCGCCGGTGGCCGATCTCGCCGATGTGGTCGGGCAGACGCAGGCCCGCTTCGCCGTCGAGGTCGCCGCCGCCGGAGCGCATCACCTCATGCTGACCGGACCGCCGGGAGTGGGCAAAACAATGCTGGCCCAACGACTTCCGGGTCTGCTGCCGGATCTCACCGACGGTGAGGCGCTGGAGGTCACTGCGGTCCACTCGGTCGCGGGCCTGCTCTCCAAACGCATCCCGCTGATCACCAGGCCGCCCTTCATCGCCCCGCACCACTCCTCGAGCGTGGCCGCATTGGTCGGAGGCGGGTCCGGGCTGGCCCGACCGGGAGCGATCAGCCGGGCGCACCGCGGGGTGCTGTTCCTCGACGAGTGCGCGGAAGTCCGGCTCAGCGTTCTGGAGGCCTTGCGAACCCCGTTGGAGGACGGCGAGATACGGCTCGCCCGTCGAGACGGCGTGGTGCATTACCCGGCGCGCTTCCAGCTCATCCTTGCCGCCAACCCGTGTCCATGCGCTCCGACAGATCCGCGCGACTGCATCTGCTCATCGCTGGACAGGCGTCGCTACCTGGGGAAGCTCTCCGGCCCACTGCTGGACCGGGTCGACCTGCGGGTACAGATGCACACGGTGCGCGCCGGGGCTTTCGAGCCACAGCCGGCCGAGAGCAGCGACCGCGTCAGGGCCAGGGTGGCGCAGGCGCGTGCGGCCGGCGCCGAGCGCTGGCGCCGCTATGGATTCACCACCAACGCCGAGGTCTCCGGGGCGGTGCTGCGCCGGGTCTTCCGGCTCAGCCCGGCCGCGATGGCCCCGCTGAAGACGGCACTGGACCGGGGCCTGCTCAGCATCCGCGGCGTCGACCGCTCCCTGCGGGTCGCCTGGACACTGGCCGATCTGGCGGGCCGGACCAGCCCGGGTGTCGATGACGTGTCGGTGGCGCTGAGCTTCCGTCAGATGGAGGCCAGGCAGTGAGTCCGGCAGGCCGGCTGCGGGCCTGGGCATACCTGTCCCGAGTCGCCGAGATGCCCTGCGCACACCTCGATGAGCTGGTCCGCAAGGTTGGTCCGGTCGAGGCCGCCGACCGGGTGCGCCGAGGTGCGGTCGATCCCCGGCTGTCGAGAAAGACCGAGGTGAGACGGGAGATCGACTGCGCAGCTGAGGATCTCGCGATCCTCGAGCGGCGGGGTGGCCGGCTGGTCACTTCCGACGACGACGAGTGGCCGGGCCTGGCGTTCGCCGCCTTCCTCGGCACTCCGGTGCGCGACAAACCGGAAGGCCGAGCGCCGCTGGCGCTATGGGTGATCGGGCCGCAGCGGCTCGAGGAGGTGTATCCGCGGGCCGCGGCGATAGACGGCACGCGGGCGTGCACCGCCTCCGGCCAGCACATGGCGGCGGAGCTGTCCTCCGGGCTTGCCGAGCAGGACGTGGCAGTCGTCTCCGGCGGTGCCTACGGCATCGACGGGGCCGCCCACCGTGCCGCGCTGGCCGCGGACGGCGTGACCGTGGCGGTGCTGGCCGGGGGAGTCGACGTGCTCTACCCGGCCGGGCACTCCGCACTCCTGCACCGCATCGCCCGCGGTGGCTTGCTGGTCAGCGAATATCCGCCCGGTGTCCGGCCGACTCGATTCCGGTTCCTGACCCGCAACCGACTGGTCGCCGCGCTGTCAGGGTCGACCGTGGTTGTCGAGGCGGGCATCCGCAGCGGGGCGGCTAGTACGGCGGCATGGGCCCGAGGATTGGGCCGGGTGGTGTGCGCGGTGCCCGGCCCGGTGACCTCCGCTGCATCAACGGGCTGTCATGTGCTTCTGCAGGCGGGCGCGGAACTGGTCACCCGCGCCCAGGAGGTGGTCGAACTCGCGGGAAGCCCGGGTGAATTCGCCGATGAGCAGCCGCGCCCCGCCGCCCCGCTCGACGAGCTCACCGCGAACGAGCGGATCGTCTACGACGCGCTGCCGGCCAGGGGGGCCCGAACCCCCGATGAGATCTCGGTCAGTTCGGGGATTCCGGCGGCCGGTGTCCTCGGCCCGCTGGCGATGCTGGAGATCGCCGGTCTGGTCCAACGCCAGGACGGCAAGTGGCGGCTGGCGCGCAACCGCCCCTAGGGTCCGGTCGATGCGTTCGCGTCCGCAGGCAGTCCGCCGTCCGTGTTGAAGATGTCTGGAATCCTCGCCGGGTTCCGCGTGGTCACGTGGCGCATCCGTTCGGAATACGAAGGGCGTGAACGCACCTTCAACGGCCACCAGAACCACGGGCCGAGGATGGCCGCTATCGACGGTGTCATCAGCGAGCGCACGATCAACGTATCCAGCAGCAGGCCGATTCCGATCGTCATGCCGCCCTGGCCGACGTTGAGCAGGTCGCCGGAGATCATCGATCCCATGGTGAAGGCGAACACCAGTCCGGCTGCGGTCACCACGGTTCCGGTGCTGCCCATCGATCGGATGATGCCGGTGTTGATACCCGCGTCGATCTCCTCCTTGAACCGCGACACCAGCAGCAGGTTGTAGTCGCTGCCCACGGCCATGAGGATGATCACCGCGAAAGCCAGGACGATCCAGTTCAGTTCGATCCCGACGATCCGCTCGAAGATGAACACCGAGATGCCGAATGCCGCCCCGAGCGAGATCACCACCGTGCCGACGATCACCATCGAGGCCACCAGGGCCCGGGTGATGATGAGCATCACGATGAAGATCAGCGTCAGAGCTGCGAACGCGGCGATCATGGTGTCGTATCTGGCGCCGGCCTGGATGTCGCGGTAGGTGGCCGCGGTTCCGGTCAGGTAGATGTCGGCGCCGGCCAGCGACGTGCCCTTGACCGCCTCGTGCGCGGCGACGAGTTCGTCGTCGACCACCGAGATGCCCTCCTCGGAGGCCGGATTGGTGTCGTGGGTGATGATCAGCCGCGCCGCCTTGCCGTCCGGTGACAGGAACAGTTTGAGGCCCTTCTGGAAATCGGGGTTGGAGAAGACCTCCGGAGGCAGGTAGAAGTAGTCATCGCTCCGCGACGCGTCGAACGCCTCGCCCATCGCCGTCGCGGTGTCGGTCATCTGCTGCATCTGATTGATCAACCCGTCGAAACTGCTGTGGATGGTCTGCAGGGTGTTCTGCATGGTGGTCGCCGTCGCGATGATCGGCGGGAACTCCGCCACCATCCGGGGGAACAGGGCGTTCATGTCGCCCATCCCGTTGACCATGTCGTCCATGCCCTTCACCATCGCGTCCATGCCGCCGATCATGGCGCCGACGTCGGTCTGCAGGCCGGCCATGTCGTCGCTGAACTTGTCCACCCCGTCGGTGGCGTCGAAGGCCGCCCGGATGCCGTTGCACGCCGGGATGTTGTCGCAGTGCTGCTCCCAGTAGAAGTAGTTGCGGAACGGGCGCACCGCGTCGTCGAAGTCGGCGAGGTTGTCGCGCATCTCGTCGAGGGTGGCCTTCATGGTGTTCATGTCCTCGACGCTGCGCCTGCCGGACCCGACCATGCCGTTCGCCGACTCGACCATGCCGTTGGCGGATGCGACGGTGCCGTTCATCGACGCCGACATCTGCGTCATCAGGTCCTGCATCCGTGTCATCGACGAGATCATCGCGCCCAGATCGCCGGACATCGCGCTGATGTCGCCGACCCTCTCCTTGAGGAACTGCAGGTTCTGGGTGATCGGCACCGAGGACATGCTGATCTGGTACGGAATCGAGCTGTGCGCGATGGGGGAGCCCAGCGGACGGGTGATGCCCTGCACCATCGCAATGCCCCTGATCCGGAACAGCGCCTTGGTGATCCGGTCGAGCACGATCATGTCGGTGGGATTGCGCATATCGTGATCGGACTCGATGGTCATGATGTCGGGGTTGAGTCGCGCAGTGCTGAAGTGCTTTTCGGCCGCCGCGTATCCCACGTTGGCCGGGACGTCGGCGGGAATGTAGTGCCGGTCGTCGTAGGAGGTCTTGTAGCCGACCATGGCCAGGATGCCGAGCAGCACCACCGAGGTTGCGGCGGCGAGAATCGGCTTGGGCCAGCGGACGGTGGCGGTGCCGACCTTGCGCCAGCCCCTCGTCTTCATCATCCGCTTGGGATCGAGCAGGCCGCGACGGGTCGCCACCACCAGGATGGCCGGCGCCACCGTCATCGCTGCCGCCACGACGATGAGCAGTGCCATCGCCGACGGGTAGGCCAACGAGTTGAAGTACGACAGCCGGGTCAGCCGAAGGGTCAGCATCGCCCCGGCGATGGTCAGCCCGGATCCCAGGATCACGTGGCCGACACCCCGGAACGCGGTGTAATACGCCGACTCCGGGTCCTCGCCGTTCTGGCGGCTCTCGTGATAGCGGCCGATCAGGAAGATCGCGTAGTCGGTGCCCGCTGCGATCGACAGCGCAGTCATCAGCGGTACCGAGAACGTCGAGAAGTCCATCAGGCCGAGCTTGCCGACCGCCGCGACGGCCCCACGGGCAGAGCCCATTTCGACTCCGACGATGGCGAGGATGATCAGCACGGTGCTGACCGAGCGGTACACCAGCGCCAGCATGATGGTGATGACGATCATCGTGACCACGGTCATCTTGATCATGCCGCGGTCGCTGGCCTCCAGCGAGTCGGTGGTCAGCGGTGCCGGTCCGGTCACATAGGCGTGCAGCCCCGCCGGTGGCGGGGTGTCGTGGATGATCTCGCGGACGGCGTCGACCGACTTGTTGCCCTGGGTGCTGCCCTGATCGCCGGCCAGGTTGAGTTGGACGTAGGCGGCATGGCCGTCACTGCTCTGCACCCCGGCGGCGGTGATCATGTCGCCCCAGAAGTTGTGGACGTGTTCCACGTGTTCGTCATCGGCCTCGAACTTGGCCACCAGGGTGTCGTAATAGCGGTGGGCGTCCTCGCCGAGAGACTGATCGCCGACCAGCACCACCATCGCGATGCTGTCGGACTCGGACTCGCCGAACTTCTGTCCCGTTCGCTTGGCGGCGATCACCGCCGGGGCGTCCTGGGGCGACATCGACACGGCGTTGGCCATGCCGACCTTCTCGACCTGGGGGACAAGCAGATTCGCCACCGCCGTGAAGGCCACCCAGATGAGGATGATCGGGACCGCGAGCGCCCGGACCGTCCGCGGGAAGAATGTCCGCGAGTCACCGCCGTGCGCGCTCATGCTGCCTTGTCCAGACAGAAGGCCAGGGCGTCGCGACCTTCGGCGTGGTCCTCGGCGACCACCCTGTCGTCGACGAGGATGCGGCAGCCCAGTTCCGCGCTGTCGCCCTGGGCGACCACATTGGCCAGCACGCCGGGGTCGGTGGTACTCACCGTCACCGACCACGGCAGTGAGGCGAAGCCGGCCTCCACGGTCCTGCCGTTGACATCGAGGTAGCTCACCCGGCCCGACGCGTTCTGCGGGCCGACGATCTCGTAGGTCACCCGTTTGGTGTTGATCGGCCGGATGTCGTCGGCCGGCTGAGACGCGGCGAGGTAAGGCTTATCGGAGTCGAAGAACGTCCGCAGCCGACTCACCACCGCTACCGCTCCGAGCAGGGCCACCAGGACCACCGTGAGCACCCAGTACCGCTTGAGCAGGAGCAGGACTGCCGTCAGGGGTTTCAACGTCGGTCTTCCTTTCCGGTGAAGCCTGTCCGCCGGGAGCCGGCGCTTCTGTCAGGTCGGGTCTCCGGGTGCCCGGGGTCATCCGGTGGCCGGTCGCCGGGCCTTGACTCACGAGATTAATACCATAGGGGGTATGGTATACAGGAGTCCGGATCGACGCCGACCCCGTGAGGAGAATCCCCATGTGCCGCGCCACCAACTGCCGGGCCTGCGGAAAAACCACCTGGGCCGGATGCGGTATGCACGTCGACGCGGTGAAGCGCGGCGTGCCGGCCGGCCAGTGGTGCGACGGACATGCCGCCGGTGAGGCCATTGCTCCCCGCCGGAGTTGGTTCCGGCGCCGGAACGCCTGACCCACCGACACGCCACGCCCGCTCGCGCCCCGGCCGGGGGACGTCTGCCACCGTAGGGGGGTGAGCGCTCCCACCCAGGCGATCCTCGACGAGTACGCCGAACATCTGGCGCTGGAGCGCGGCCGTTCGGAGCACACCCAGCGGGCCTACCTGGCCGATCTGCGATCGCTGTTCGCCTTCCTCGAGGAACGCGCCCCGCTCAGCGGTCTCGACGGCCTCAACCTGCCGCTGCTGCGGGCCTGGCTGGCCGCGCAGGCCGCTGCCGGGGCGGCCCGCACGACGCTGGCGCGGCGCACCTCGGCGGTCAAGACCTTCACCGCGTGGGCCACCCGCCGCGGGATGCTGTCCGCCGATCCGGCGGCCCGGCTGCAGGTACCCAAGGCCCATCGCACCCTGCCCGCGGTGCTACGTCAGGATCAGGCCCTGGCCGCGATGGCCGCCGCCGACCTCGGCGCCGAACAGCGAGACCCGCTGGCACTGCGGGACAAGCTGATCGTGGAGATGCTCTACGCGACCGGAATCCGGGTCAGCGAACTGTGCGGACTGGACGTCGACGACGTCGACACCGACCGGCGGCTGCTGCGGGTGCTGGGCAAGGGCAACAAACAGCGCACGGTTCCGTTCGGGCGGCCCGCGCTGGCCGCCTTGAGCGACTGGCTGGCCGACGGCCGCCCGGCCCTGGTCAACTCGGACTCCGGACCCGCCCTTCTGCTCGGGCCGCGAGGGCGGCGGCTGGACCCCCGGCAGGCCCGCACCGTGGTCCACCAGACCGTTGCCGCCGTCGACGGCGCCCCCGATATCGGCCCGCACGGCCTGCGCCACAGCGCGGCCACCCACCTGCTGGAGGGCGGTGCGGACCTGCGGGTCGTCCAGGAACTGCTCGGTCACTCCACGCTGGCGACCACCCAGCTCTACACCCACGTCACGGTGGCCCGGCTGCGCGCGGTGCACGACCAGGCCCATCCGCGGGCCTGACGTCAGCCGGCCAGCGGTTTGAGCCGGACCGGCGTGGCCTCCAGCAGCCCCAGGGGGTCCACATAGTCGGCGCGGCTCGCCGAGCCCCACATCGCGCCCCAGTGCAGGCATGCCGACGCCGGGCAGCCGGGATGCCCGGGCATGAGCCGGCCCAGCGCGGTTCCGGCACCAACCCGCTGACCGGCCCGGACCGTCGCCTCGACCGGTTCGTAGCTGGTCCGCAGACCGCCGGCGTGCGCCACCGAGATCACCGGCCGTCCGGCCAGTGAGCCGGCGAACACCACCGTCCCCGGGCCGGCGGAATACACCGGCTGCCCCGCCCGCCCGGCCAGATCCACCCCGCGGTGACCCCGCTGCCAGTCCGGCCTCGGGGCGTCGAACGCCCGCGTCACCGCCGGCGGCTGCAGTGGCCACTGGAGTCGCACGTCGTCGGCCCGCCCGACGGGGGCGGACACCAGCAAACCGGCAAGTACGGCCATGGCACGCATCCGCCCAGTTCACCGCAGGCAGCGCGGTCCGCGCCTGCCGGCGATCGGCGATTGGGGATCAACCCGGTGCTGTGTGTAAACTCCCCGGTGCAGCCTGCGCGAGCGGGCTGACTTCGCGCGTCTGAGTGCAGTGCCGCAACCGGCACATGCCGCGCCCACCGGTTGGTCCCGTCGCAAGACGGGTCGGTGTGCGCGCAGACGCCAGGGCCCGGCTTCACCCGTCGCCGGGCGGCAACCGACAAGGTAAGAGGAATGGCCGAAATGGCTGTTGTGACCATGAAGCAGCTGCTCGACAGCGGCACCCACTTCGGGCACCAGACCCGTCGCTGGAATCCCAAGATGAAGCGGTTCATCTTCACCGACCGCAACGGCATCTACATCATCGACCTGCAGCAGACGCTGACCTACATCGACAAGGCCTACGAGTTCGTCAAGGAGACCGTCGCCCACGGCGGCTCGGTGATGTTCGTCGGCACCAAGAAGCAGGCGCAGGAGTCCATCGCCGAGGAGGCCACCCGGGTCGGCATGCCCTATGTCAACCAGCGCTGGCTCGGTGGCATGCTCACCAACTTCTCCACCGTGCACAAGCGTCTCCAGCGCCTCAAGGAGCTCGAGGCAATGGAGCAGACCGGCGGTTTCGAGGGTCGCACCAAGAAGGAAATCCTGATGCTGACCCGCGAGAAGAACAAGCTCGAGCGTTCTCTCGGCGGCATCCGGGATATGCAGAAGGTGCCGAGCGCGGTGTGGGTCGTCGACACCAACAAGGAGCACATCGCCGTCGGCGAGGCCCGCAAGCTGGGCATCCCGGTGATCGCGATCCTCGACACCAACTGCGATCCCGACCTCGTCGACTACCCGATCCCGGGCAACGACGACGCCATCCGCTCGGCGGCGCTGCTGACCAAGGTCATCGCCTCCGCGGTCGCCGAGGGCCTGCAGGCCCGCGGCCAGGCCGGCCGCACCGAGGCCGGCGCCGAGGTCGAGGCCGAGCCGCTCGCCGAGTGGGAACAGGAACTGCTGGCCAGCGCGGCCCTCGAGGCCGCACCCACGGGAGACGTTCCGGCGGCCGGACCGGTCGCCGACGAATCCATCACCGTCACCGTCACGGAGGGCTGACATGG
>NZ_JBJTJF010000018.1:0-13180 GCF_046095365.1 Mycobacterium sp. | reverse complement strand
GGTAACGGCGGCAACGGCGGTCTCGGCGGGCTCGGCGGCGACGGCCTCACCAGAGCACTCGATGGCATCGGTCGCGACGGAACCGCCGGCTCGAATGGCGCCGACGGCGGCAGGGGCGGCAGCGGCTACAGCCCGCCCGCTGGTGCCAACGGAACTACCGGTACTGGCGGCGCAAGCGGCGGTCGGGGAGGCAAGGCCGGCAACGGCGGCACCGGCGGAGACGGTGGCAACGGCGGTCTCGGAGGCACCGGCAGAACGAGCGGCGCCAACGCCAAGGCAGGCAACGGTGGAAACGGCGGAGACGGCGGAACCGCAGGCACCGGCGCAGCAGGAGGCTTCGGTGGACAGGGCACGTTGACCATTTACGGCACCCCATCGCAGTCACCCGGTGCCGGCGGCGGCGGCGGCAAGGGCGGCAACGGCGGGGACGCCGGGGTCGCCGGTAAGGGCGGTACCGGTGCCGATCCGTCTCTAAACGGGGAAGACGGTCTCTACGACGGAAATGCCTCCAACGGCGGTGACGGCGGAAGGGGCGGAACGGGCGGCACCGGCGCCTCGGGCGACGACGGCGCCACTTACTACCCCGGCGGCCCAGCCGCCAACGGTGGTGGTGGTGGCAGCGGCGGCACCGGCGGTAAGGGCACGACCGGCCCGTCCGGCAACGGCGGCAACGCCGGGGCAGGCGGTGCCGGTGGGCGCGGTGGCTCAACGCGGAACCAACCCGGCGGCCGCGGCGGAAACGGTGCCAACGGCGGTAACGGCGGCGCAGGCGGCGTTTCCAGCGCCGGCGGCGCGAGCGGGACGACCGGCTCCGGCGGCGCCGGCGGCGCCGCCGGCCCTGGCGGTACCGGTACTCCCACGGGATCCCCCGGCACCGCGGGCCAGCCCGGCACTCCGTAGTCAGGCGGATAACGAATTCGGCCCCCTCCTGGGGGAGTGGCCGACTTCGCCGCGTGCCTCGTCCCGGGGACCACGGGAACCTCGGGCCCCGAGCAATTCACCGGCACCGTCAAGCCTTCGCCGGAATTGGACTGCGCAGTGACACGTTCGGTATCCAAAGCGGCGATTAGGTCGGGGCCGTAACCTAGCGCGGCGAAGCGATCAGCTTGCTGGCAGCCGCAGATTGCGCCCTCCCCACCACTACCTACGGGCAGATAAGCACGAACCTGAGAGTAAGTTATGATTGCCAGCAACGTGCTCATCAGGAGGGGTGCCCCGTGCAGAGCCATGCGAACCGAAACCGCCTTGTCTTACCCGTCGCCGCGATCGTCGCACTCGGGTCGGTGAGCGTTCCCCACACCCGGGCATCGGTCTCGCCGCCGCGGCTCACCGAGGTCGCCGCCGTCCGGTTGCAGGCTGAGGTCACCTCGCTGGTCAGCGGAGTCGCCGGCGCGATTGCCCCGATCGCCCCGGCGGCCGCGGCGGCGGTGTCCCCGGCGGCGGGCAGCACTCCGACTTCTACTCCCACCTACAACCCGAACTACACCTGGCTCGACAACTTCGTGGCCAACCTGCCCGACAAGATCCGCTACGCCATCCTTCCCCCGCTCTACGTCGTGGCGGCGGCGCTGGGGGCGGTCATCGGCATCGTCAAACTCCTCGTCACCCCGATCGTCCGGCTGTTCAACCCCGAGTCGACGTTCCCGTTCCCGAGTGCGGCGGTCGCCACGCCGGCCGTCCGGGCCCAGACCCGTCCCACCCGGGCCCGGCCCGTTGCCCCTCCGTCGTCGGCCCCCGGTGACATCGCCGGGTCAGGCAAGTCCGGAAGGAGGGTCGCCCGGCCGGTCGCCGAAGTGACGGCACAGGTCGCCGGAGCAGTCGCCACCGCTCGTTCGCGTGCCCGCGCACGGATCGCGGCCGCGGCCCCGTCCGTTCCGGCTGCTGCCGCCGGCACCGATGCCAGCCCGCTCACCCGCACGCCGCGCGCGGCGCGGAGCAAAGCAACCGTTTCGGCGGACGCGGCGCCGGCGTCGCGCCGGGCTAAGCGCTCAGTTCGATGACGGCGGCGTCGGCGACACCGTCGTAGCGGCCCGGGGTGCAGGTCAGCACGATCACCTGACCGCGGTCGCCGACCGTGTTGAGCACGGCCCCCATCTTGGAAAGCCGGTCGGGATCGCTGAAACCGAGCGCGTCGTCGATGATCACCGGCACGGTGTCCTCCTTGGCGACCAGCGCGGCTCCCGCCAGCCGGGCCAGGATCCCCAGCTGCTCCTTGGCGCCGCCGGACAGTGCGTCGAACGGGACGGTGCAGCCCTCCAGAGTGCGGGTCTGGATGGTCAGTTCGGTGTCGACGTCGACCTCGAAGCTGGGGCCGAACACCTCGCGGCCCAGCCGCTCCAACTCGGTGCGGTAGGGCTGCACGTAGCGCTGGCGGGTGTTGTCGCGGTGGCGGATCATGGTGCTGCGCAACAGCTCTGCCGCCGACGCCCGCTCCCCGATACGGGTGTGGTCGGCGCGCGCGCGTTCCAGTTCGGCCTGCGCCTCGTCCAGCCTGCCCTGCCGGCCCTCGCTGCCGATGACACCCAACTCGGCGGTCAGGGCGTGCAAATCCAGCTTGACGGTTTCCCGGTCGGCGGCGATGGCCGCGGCGGCCTGCGACGCGGCGGCGAGTTCGGCCTCGACGGCGTCCGGTTCGGCGGCGGCATACAGTTCGGCAAGGGCGGCGCCGGCCGCATCGGCGTTGTGCTGCGTTGCGGCGTCAGCGGCCGCCCGGGCGGCGACGGTCTCGTCGGCGACCGCGGCGCGCAGCGTCGCCAACTGATCGCTCACCGCGGCGAACTCGGTGTCCGCGGTGCTGAGCCGGTCCCGTGCGACCGTCGTCGCGGTGGCCTTGGCTGCCAATGCCGCGGTGGCCGCGGCGACGGCCTTGTGGTGGGTGTCGGCCTCGGTGCGGGCGGCGCGCAGTGCCGTGTCGGCCGCAGCCAGTTCGACAGCCGCCGCCTCGGCGTCGAACTGCTCGGCGTCGACCTGCTCGCCACCGGCGGCCACGGTTCGTAGCGCCGCCAGTTGGCTGCGCAGTTCCGCCGCGTCCTGGCCTGCGCACAGCCCCTCGAGTTTCGCGGCATGGGTGGCGCGGCTGTCGATGAGCGCGCGGCGGCGAGCGTCCAGCACACGTGCGGCATCGACGTCGGCCACCCCGGCAGCGGCCAGCTGCTGATCCAGAAGTCGTTGGGCGGCTTCGAGATCGGCGCTCAGCTTGAGTGCGCTGGCGCCGGGGTCGATGCGCACGCTCAGCACGCCGGGCACGTCCACGCTCGTCGCCGTCGAGGCGGGGTGGGTCCATACCTGGCCCGCGGCCAGGGTGCGGGTGCGGCCGTCGACGGTGATGTCGAGGTCCGCCGGTGCGGTGAACTCCACGGTGGCGATGTCGGCGGTCAACTGAGCCTCGGCGCGCTGCACGGCGGCCCAGTGCTTCTCGATGCCGGCCAGTGCCGCGTCGGTGAGGGTGATGGCGGCCAGTTCCGTGCCGATGCGGCCCAGTTCGGCCTCGGCGTGGTCGATTCCGGTGACACGGGACTGCAGCTTGTCGGCGGTCTCCCGGGCGACACAGGCCTCGGCGGCGGTCCGCGCGGTGTCGAATCGCTGCTGCGCGGCCAGAAGTGCGGCGTCGGACTGCCCGGCTGCGGCGGTCGCCGCCTCGGCGACCTCGGCGCACAGCGCCTCCTGCTCCTGGGCCTCGGTGAGGCTGTCGTGAAACCCGACCAGTGCCGCGCCGCGGCGTTCGGCGTCGGCGATCAACTGCTGACGCTGGCCGTTGGCGAGCGCGGAATTGGTGGCGTTCGCGGACGCGGCGTCGGCGACAAGGCGGGCCTGGCGCAACTTCTCGCGCAGTTCGGCCAGCGCCTCGTGGGCGGTGCGCGCGGCGGTCAGCCGTTCGTTGGCCGGGCCCAGTGCCGTTTCCAGTTCCCGCAGCGTCGCGGTCAACTGCTCGTGGCGTGACACGCGCTCGTCGACGTCGGCGACGGCGAGCAGCCAGCCGCCCACCTCCGCCTCGGCGGTCTTGACCCGCTCGATGGCGGCTTTCCAGACCCCGGTCGCCCGGCCGGTGCCGGTGAAGTACTTCGAATACTCGGCGTCGACGAGGTCGATGAGCAACGACTCGTCCCCCGACGGGGCTGTCTCGGCTTCACCGGCGGCGGCATCGAGCGCACGCGACAGCGCGTCGGAACCGGACAGGTTCACCGCGCTGGTCGAGGCGGACTGCAGCACCTGCTGGGCGTCCCACAGCCTCTTGTCGAGGGTCTCGGCGAGCATGGCCTCGACCCGCTCGTGGGCCGGGTCGCCGGAGAGCTGCTCGCGTCTGGGCGCGATGACCTCGAGCTCGGTCATGGCCTTCTTGTGGAAGCGCTTGCGGTACACGAAACGGTAAGGGCCGGTGCTGATCTCGGCCTCCACCTGCGCGCCGACATCGGCGTGGGCGGGCTTGACGGCCTTGACGTCGCGGTGCGCCGAGCGGTCGCGGTAGTGCAGCAGCAGATCGAGCGCCTCGAGCATCGAGGACTTGCCGATCTCGTTGGGTCCGCAGACCACCACCACACCCTGGTCGGGGAAGGTGATCGCGCGGTCGGACACGCCGCGGAAGTCGGTGAGGCGCAGGCGGTGCAGGATCACGCCGCACTCCCCTGGTGCAGCCGCAGCAGCAGCGCGAGCGCACCGCGGGCGGTCCCGGCGTCGTCCCCCTCGGAGCGGGCGGCGGCGACCAGTTCGGCGACAGCATCGGCGGCGAACCCGCCGATGCCCAGGTCGTCGAACTCGTCATCGGCGGGCATCACCGCGATATCGGTGTTGCGCTCCCAGATGGCCAGGCCCGCGAACCGCCGGGTGTGCCGGTCGATGGCCGCGTCCAGCGCGGCGCGGTCGGTGACGGTCAGCGTGCCCACCACTCCGACCTTGACCACGGTGCGGTCCTTGTCGGGCAGTTGGTCGAGGTTGACGTCGAGATCGGCGATGTCTCGGCTGCTGTTGACCTCGCGCCGCAGGCTGACGAACCGCCAGGTGCCGACCTTGCGGGTCTCGACGCCCACCGGGTGTGCCGGATCCTCGAGGTCCATGTCGACCACCAGCACATGGCCGGAGTCGGCTTCCTTGTGGTCGAAGTTGGTGACCTCCGGCGACCCCGAGTACCAGATCCGGCCACTGTCGCCCACTTGAGTGCGGGAGTGCTTGTCCCCCAGTGCGACGTAGTGCACCGCGGAGCGCTCGAGTGCGGCGGCGAGGCCGGCCGTCGCGATCTGGGCCGGGTTGTCCCGGTCGGGGTCGAGTGAGTCGACGGCGCCGTGCGCCAGCAGGATGCGCGCGGTGCCGTCGGCCGGCAGGCCCGCGAGCACCTCGGCGGTCAGGTCGGCGGTGGGTTTCTTGGACCGCCACGGCGCGGCGACGATCTGCACGCCGGGGCGGACCTCCCACACGCCGGCACGGTCGAGGACCGTGACGTTGTCCGGGCACTCCTTGCCGAACAACTCGCCGGTGTACACCGACGCGGCGTCGAGCGGGTCGTGGTTGCCGGGCAGCAGATAGACCGGGACGTCGATCGCCCGCATCGCGTCCAGCGACCGGCTGATGACCTTGGGCGCGAGTTGGTTGGCGTCGAACACGTCGCCGGCCACCACCACGAACTCCGCGCCGGTCTCACGGGCCAGCGCGCCGATGGCCACGATCGCCTCGCGGCGCGCGGCGGAGTAACGCGCCTGGGCGTCCTCCTCGAGAAAGTGCCGCGTCATGCCCAGTTGCCAGTCCGCGGTGTGCAAGAACTTCATAGTGGCGCGAGTGTATGGCGGGGGTCTGACAACTCCCCGGACCTCGATCGGCATGTGGCCTAACCTGGGACGAATGAGAACCCTGGTGCTGATGCGACACGCGAAATCGGATTACCCCGAGGGCGTGGGCGACCACGAGCGGCCGCTGGCCGAACGCGGAATCCGCGAGGCGGCGCTTGCCGGCGACTGGCTGAGGGCCAACGCCCCGCAGATCGACGCGGTGCTGTGCTCCTCGGCGGTGCGCACCCGCCAGACCCTGCAGACAACGGCGGTACCGGCCCCGGCCAGCTTCCTCGACCGGCTCTACGGGGCCAGCCCCGGGGAGGTGATCGACGAGATCAACTCGGTCGCCGACGACGTCGCCACCCTGCTGGTCGTGGGCCATGAGCCGACCACGAGCGCCGTCACGCTCGGGCTGGCCGGCCCGGGCAGCGACCGAGCCTCGGCCGAGGCTGTCGCGCGCAAGTTCCCGACATCGGGCATCGCCGTGCTCAGGGTGCCGGGGACGTGGTCGGAGCTGACCCTGCGCGGCGCCGAACTGACCCGGTTCCACATTCCGCGGTGAGAGCACACCCCACGTTTGAAAGACGCTCCGCGGTGAGACGCACCGCTGCGCTGGCCGCGCGGATCAGCCCCGCCGGAGTCCGAAGCTGACGAGATCGGCTGCGCGCTCGATCAGTTCGGCGAGCGCCTCTGGGTCGCGCCTGAGGTCGTCGTGGCGCCAGGCCAGGCTGATGATCCCGTTCCAGCTGGCCCACAGGATGGTGGCGGTGGTCTGCGGATCGACCGGCCGGAGGCTGCCCTCGGCGATGCCGCGCTCGATGGCATCGACCATGCGGGCGTTCTGCTCGTCCACCCGCCGGCTCAGCAGCGCGGCGGTCTGGGCAGCGGCCGGATAGGGACCCGGTTTGGCGGGGAAGGCCAGCATGCGGAAGAACTGCGGGTGGTCCAGCGCGAAGCGCAGGTACTGCTCGGATGCGGCGAGGAGTTGCTCGATCGGGTCACGGTCGGGGGTGTAGGCGCGGTCCATGTAGTCGCGGTCGACGTCGAGTGCCAGGGCCACGACCGCCGCGTACAGACCCTCCTTGCTGCCGAAGTTGTTGTAGATGGAGCCGACGGCGACACCGGCGTGCTGGGCGATCTCCTCGACGGTGATGGCGTCGACGGGGCGGTCGGCGAACATCTGCCGCGCCGAGGTGAGCAGGGCCTCCATGGTCCGTTGCCTGCGCGGGTCGATACGACGCTCGTGGGCGGCAAGCACCCACCGATCGTACTGCGCCGACCCACTTTATTAGAACGGTTGCAATACATCACGGGACGGTTCTACCATCACGCTGTGCTGGAAGGGTTGCAACAACCCGCGCCGGGGACGGGGCGCGTCGTCGGGCGGTTGGCCCGCGCTCAGGTGGAGCAGAGTCTGCGCCGCGCCGCCCGGCGGGTGGGCTGGCGGTCACCGCACTATGTCGCGACACACGACGTCGGCTTTCCCGACACCGCCGTCGCCCTGGAGTCCGCCGCGCTGATGCGAAGCCATTCGCCCGGGGCACTGGCTGCCCACTGCTACCGGACCTACCTCTTCGGCGCTGTTCTCGGCACCCGCGACGGTCTGGACTGGGATGCCGAACTGCTCTTCGTCTCGGCGATGCTGCACGATCTCGGGCTGACGAAGTTCCCCGGCGGACGAGGACCCTTCGAGCAGCGTGGGGCGGAGGCGGCCGAGTCTTGGCTGCACGAGCGGGGCTGGCCGCAGGAGCGGGCGGGTGTCGTCGCGCGGGCGATTCGCATGCATCTCGACGTCGGTGCGGCCGGCCGGGAACGACCAGAGGTGGCGCTGCTGCACTTCGGCGCCGCAGCCGACGTCACCGGGATGCGACTGGAGGACATCCACCCGCGGACCGTCGCGGAGGTTCTCCACGACCATCCCCGCTCCGGGTTCGAGGGCTTCTTCGCCGGGAAGATCCGGGGCGAGGCCCGTGCCGAGCCGCGGTCCACCACTGCGCTGCTGTGCCGCTGGGGCCAATTCCTGTGGCGTATAAGGCATTCGCCTTTCGAGCGCGACGACGGCGCCACCGAAGTATGGGACGACAAGGAGTCAAGATGAGCCTCGTGGTGGTCATCGTGATGGCGGTGTTCTTCGCCGGCATGGGCGTCTTCGCGCTTGCCCGGCCGGCCGCGCTGATCCGCCCGTTCGGGATCATGCTGCCCCGGCCCACCTCGCGCGCCGAGGTGCGCGCGGTCTACGGCGGATTCGGCCTGGCGATCGCCGGGGTGCTGATCATGGCCGCGACGGGGCACCCCGCCCGGGAGGGGATCCTGATCACGGTGGCCGCCGCCCTGGGCGGCATGGCGTTCGGGCGGTTGGTGTCCGGTGTCGTCGACCGCCCGAATTCCCTCTACCCCAATTGGTTCTACTTCGTCGTCGAAGTGCTGGGCGCGGTTGCGCTGCTGTGGGCGTCGGGAACCGCCTGGACGACCGCCGCGTGACCGCCGGCGACAGTCGGGATGTGCTCAAGCCCGATGCCCATGACCCGGGACGGTCTAGCCGGCCGCGTCTTCCTGCGGATCACCGAAATACTTGGCCTTGATCTCGTCGTAGGTGCCGTCCTGACGCATGGCCAGCAGGGACTCGTCGACCGCCTGACGCAAGGGGCTGTTCTGCTTGAACGCCACGCCGTAGTCCTCGGCCTGGAAAACGTCGCCGGCCAACTGCGCCTCTCCCGCGCCGTCGTGGGCAACGTAGTAGCGCAACACCGGCGAGTCGAAGACGACGGCTGCGTACTCGCCCTTCTCCAGTGCCCGGTAGCAGTCGTCAATGGTGGGCAGACCGGTCGCCTTCACTCCCATTCCCTCGAGGAATTTCGCCGAGGTAGTGCCTGTCACGGTTGCGACCTTCTTGTCGAAGAGATCCTGCGGCCCGTTGATCTGGGCTTCGAATGAGCCGACCGTCAGGGTGGTAGTCAATGTCGCGGTGAAGAACGAGACGAACACGATCGCGACGAACCCCCACAGGATCGTCAAAGCGCGCGACACCCAATGCCGCGGTACGTCTTCCTGAGTCGCCGTGAGCGTCTCACCGGAGAAGATGAACGCCTGAAAAATACCGGGTATGTAGGACTTCGCCACCATCGAATCGGGATGCCTGCGCTCGGCCAGCCAGGTGATGTGGGCTGGGATCAAGGCCATCAGCAGCCCGCCGAGCAACCAGAAAAGCATGGTCTTGGAGAAAAGGATCGGCAGGAAATTCTTCAGGCCCGGCTCGGCCGCCTCCGTCGCCCGCTTGGGAACCAGAATCTGCAGGCCCGCCGACAGGATCGGCTGGGAGAAGTCGTAGGTCGCCAATCGTTCACCGGTGATCGAGATCGCGCCGGCGGCGACGTCCGCACGACCCTCCGCAACATTTTTCAGTTGTGCCGCAACGTTCTCAGCGTCGATGTACTTGGTCGACCACTGTTGCCGCTTGGCGATCTCCTCCCACAGGTCGATGGTGAATCCCGTCCGATTGTTGTCCTGGTTCATCACGAAAGGTGCCAGGGTGCGGACGGTGACCGCCACCTCACGAGGCTGAGCACCGGCCGGCACCGCGAGCGGCAGGAACCCGAAACCAGCGATGATCATCAACACGCTGATCAAGCCACGCAAGCGCAATCCCATGTTGCAGACCTTTCTTTCTCTAGTCGCCTCAAGCCGTCGAGGAGCCCGGGGGTTAACTTGGCTCGCCACCGGACTGAGCGTCATCTCCGCCGAACCACTTCCGCTTGATCAAGTCGTACGTGCCATCTTGACGAATGGACAGCAGTGTCTGATCCACCTGCGGGCGCAACTCGCTACTAGTGGGAAATGCGAACCCGTAGTCCTCTTCGTGGAACACCGGTCCGGCGAGTTCCACCGCGCCGGCCCCGTCGCCGGCGGCGTAGTAGCGCAGGACCGGGGAGTCGAACACCACGGCGTCATAACTGCCCTCGCGCAGTCCGCGGTAGCAGTCGTCGATGGTCGGAAGACCCTTTGCCGGGATACCCATATCCTGCAGGTGCCGTTCAGAGGTCGTCCCGGCCACCGTGGCCACCTTCTTGCCCGGCAGGTCAGACGGGCCGGTGATCTGGCCGGCATAGGTGTTGACGGTCAGGTTCGTGGTCAACGTCGCGGTGAAGTAGGAGACGAAGATTATGGCGATGAACCCCCAGAGGATTCCGAGCAACCGGCCCAGCGCCCGGTGCGGGAAGGTGTCGGGCATGAAGCCCAGGAATCCCACCGACCATGCGAAGGCCTGAAAGATGCCGGGAAAGTAGGAGCGCGAGATCCCTTCTTCCTCTTCCTCCTCGTCCCCTTCTTCCCCCTCCCCTTCCTCTCCTGCGTCCTCACCAGCCTTGGCGGCGCCGGACTTACGACGCTCGATGAGCCAGAAGATATGGGCGGGGATCACCGACAAGATCAATCCGGCGAAAAGCCACATGGCCATCGCCTTCGAGAACAGCAGTGGCAGGAAGTTGATCAAACCGGGCTGAGATGGAACCACCGCCCGATGGGGGACGAGGATCTGCAGGCCGCCGTTGAAGATCGGCTGAGAGAAATCGAACTTCTGCCGCCGATCGGCAGTGATGGAGATCGCCCCCGCCCCGACGTCGGCACGCCGTTCAGCGACGTCCTTCAGCTGTTCGGTGACGTTCTTCGCCTCAACATACTGAGTGGTCCACCCCTGACGCTTTGCGATCTCCTCCCAGAGTTCGATGGTGAAACCCGACTTCCCGGCATCGTTTTCGATGACGAAAGGAGCGAGAGTCCGAATCGCGACCGTGACCGTTCGGGGACTCGCCGCCGCCAGGGTCGCCATCGGCAGTCCCGCGAAAACAGCAGTGATCATCAACACTGCGATGACTGCATGCCATCGTGATCCGAATCGTGCGCGCACGCTTAGGACTCCCTGTCGACTCCGAGGACACTTGGATTTGCGAACAATATCCGACGGCCGAGTTTGTCGGAGCGATTTTTCCGGACCCGCAAACCCCGGATGACTCGGCCCACCACCGCCTCGATCGGGAACGTCCTGCAGACAGACTCCGGCGGGTTACTTCCCGGCGAAGTTGGCGCTATTCCGCGCTTTCTTCCTCTGCCGCGGCTTTTCTCATCTCCCGCATCAGGTGGGCGTAGACGATGATGACGCTGATCCCCAGCGCGATCTCGCACCAGAAGAAGGCGAAGAAGTCCACCAGGACGCCCAGTGGCGGCACACCCGGCGCGAAACTGCGGATCGCGGGAAACGCGAACAGCAGCACAAGGATCAGTGGGATCATGAACCGGACGCTCTCGGAGGCACCACCTCGGAGTAGCCAGTAGACCGTCATGATCGCCAGCGACGTCAGCGTCAACATCAGCACCGAGGTGAACAACGCGAAGAAGATCGTCGTCGGCGCCCGAGAGACCCGGATGTTCAGATCGCGGGTCGCGTCGTCACCCGGGGAGATTGAGGCCATCTGCACCCGGTAGCCGGGGTTTGACGCCTCAACCTCCATCGACGCCGGGATGGACTTGCCGTCCTCGGCGCTGACCTCGACGCGCATGGTGGTCTCGTATTTGTCGAACGGGTACATGCTGATATTCCCGGACCGCAGCGGTAGCCGCACATCGGCCGGCAGCATGATCTCGGACTTCTCGTAGACGTCGTGAACGACGTCGGCTCCCCCGAGCACCGTCACCTTGACTCCCTGGGTGAGAAAATTCCCATCCTGGGAATACTTTCCGATCGGGACGAAGGCGAGTCGCAGCCGCACGACCCGGTCCGCGGGCGTCACATCGACGACGTTGGCCGTGACCTTGATGCCATCGCGCAGATTCGGATCACCCGCCACCAGCGATGTATGCCTGACTTGCATGAACGAGGTCAGCATGAATGCGATGAAAGTGATCGCGAAGATGACCGGAAGGACGACGAAAACTATCGGCTTCCACTTCGGCCGCGCTGGGGAACTTTGAGCTGCCTCGCCGGATTCGGGCGGTACACGCTCCGTGGTCACCATAATGTGCGAAGACTAGCCAAAAACCGCTCGTGAGAGTGGTGTTTAGCGCCAGACCAAGCCCAGCGCCCCGGCGGGTTCATCACCGTCCGGTTTTCGTGCCCGCCGCAGCCCCAGATGCAGAGGTGGCGGAGGCTCCGGCCAACGGGATCGCCAGCAGCAGGACGGTGACGAGCCCGAGTGTGGCGGCCGGATCCTTGGGCGAGTAGGGGTCGGCGCTCTGCGCGCTCTCCTCGCTGGAGGACGGGAACGGCTTGCCGGCACTTTTCCCGGCTCTCTTACCGGCACTCTTGCCAGACGTCATTGCCGAATGCTGCTGGCCGTTTGGCTTCGCAGCGAGCGCCTTGAAGGCGGCGACGGCAGCAGCGGTCCCGTCGGCGTCACCGTTGTCGGAGGAGCCTTGCCCGCCGGCCGAGGCAGCCGAGGCCCCGGCGGCCGCGGCAGCAGTGGCTGCCGGCGCGGCAGCCGCGGTCGCCGCGACTGCGGCGGCGGCTGGCGCCGCCGTTTCGGAAGCGCCGGCGGAGGCTGCCGCGGGTGCGGCCTCCGCCGAACCCGCCGCGGTTTCCGCGGTGGCAGCCGCGGGAGCGGCGATGTCGACGGGGCTCACCGCTGCAGGGGTGACGGCGACGTCCGCCACCGTGGGCAGGGCGACACCGAGCACGGTCAGGGCGCCGCCACCGCCGCCGAACTCGCTCGGCGCCGAATCGGCCGGCGCGGCCACCGTCACCGGGACCTCGACGGTACCGCCATGGCCGTCGGAGACCGTGATGGTGAAGGCGTCGCCCAGTAGCGGCTTGCCTCGGGCCGGGATGTAGCTGAAGGTACCGTCGTCATTGACCGTCACGTTGCCTCTGTCCGGTGCCGACGCGCTGTAACTGAGCCCGTCGGAATCAGCGTCGACCGCCGTGACCACGCCGGTAAGTCTCCCGTTCGCGGCCGGCTCACCGAGGCTGAGGATGCCGGTCGGGATCGCGTTGGCCGGGGCCACCGCCACCGCCACCGGCACCACCACCGTGCCGCCGTGACCATCGGAGACGGTGATCTCGAACGCATCGGTCAGCACCGCACCCGCCGCCCCGTCGGCGGCCGCGGCATGACGGGCCTGCGGGGTGGGCACATAACTGAACGTGCCGTCGGCGTTGACCGTCACAACACCCTTGCCCGGCGTCGAGGCGGTGAACGTCAACGGATCGGCATCGGCGTCGCTGACCGACACCGACCCGACCACCCGACCCTCGCCATCCGGAGCGCCGGCACTGGCCGACCCACCCGGGGCGGTATTGGCCGGGGCCACCGCCACCGCCACCGGCACCACCACCGTGCCGCCGTGCCCATCGGAGACGGTGATCTCGAACGCGTCGGTCAGCACCGCACCCGCCGCCCCGTCGGCGGCCGCGGCATGACGGGCCTGGGCGG